>JAITFW010000052.1 GCA_031281085.1 Chlamydiales bacterium
CTGAAAATACCCGGTGCTTGGTGGAAACCAGAGACAGCCGAATATATGTTGGCTTTACGCTGCGTGAGAATGAATGGTGATTGGGAGCGCTATTGGCGTCATATCAGCCCAAGTTTGGCTAGGGCTGCCTAAAACTTTTAATTACACCCATCTATTGCTGTTTTCTTGATTTTGTTTGCTAAATGAGATAAAATGAAGCAAATTTTTTCTATGAAAACAAAAATACTAACTTCTAATCAGTTATATAAAGCAGCAAGGCTCCTTCATCAGGGGCAACTTGTAGCTATCCCTACGGAAACAGTCTATGGATTAGCTGCTCTTATTTCTTCTGAACCAGCAATTTCTTCTATTTTTGCAGTGAAAAAAAGACCAGGAGATAATCCACTTATTGTACATGTTGCAAGTTTTAAACAAATAGATCAGGTAGCTCTATCGCCTTCTAAATTATTTTTTCAATTAGCAGAAGCATTTTTTCCAGGGCCTTTAACGATAATTATTCCAAGGCGCCATGATTTATCTCCTTTGATTTCAGCGGGATTAGATTCTGTAGCTATTCGTATGCCGTCTCATCCAATTGCAGCAAATCTTATCCAGATGTTAAAAGCTCCTATTGTAGCTCCTTCTGCCAATCTTTCGGGTAGACCTAGTGCAACCAATGCACAGCATGTACTAGATGATTTTGATCAGAAAATATCTGCTGTTGTTGATGGAGGAAGAGCGACTCTTGGGGTGGAGTCAACTGTGATTAGCTTGTTATCCAATCCTCCCGTGATTTTACGCCCTGGCAGTATTACAAAACAAGAAATTGAGAATGTACTAGGCATAACGATAGATGTACAAATATCCTTGCAAAAAGGCCCTATCTATTCTCCTGGGATGAAATATCGGCAC
The DNA here is from genome assembly GCA_031281085.1 of Chlamydiales bacterium. Taxonomy (GTDB): domain Bacteria; phylum Chlamydiota; class Chlamydiia; order Chlamydiales; family Rhabdochlamydiaceae; genus Rhabdochlamydia. The sequence continues at coordinate 892 of JAITFW010000052.1, forward strand.
TATGCCCCCTCTATTCCTGTTAAACTCTTTTATAAGAAAGAACAGATAGATTCCTATTGTGAAAAAACAGATTTTAATAAACGAATGCTGCTTTCCACATCCTCTCTTTTTATAGAAAATTGTGATTATTATAAACTGAGTATGCAAGATCTATATACATGTTTTCGTCATGCGGAGAAAAACGGCTATAGTGAAATTTTAGTTTTTTGCGATTCTATGACCCAAAGTAATGCAACCTTGATGAATCGTCTGACAAAAGCTTCAAATTAAGCATTCACCAGTTAGTTTAAAGTCAAACTGGTTTAAGAATTCCATTTTATCTAAGGACAGCTGAGTAAATATAATGCTCAAATCCGATTCCTGAGGGTTTTGCTCACTAAATAAACGAGCTGCTTGTATTAAAGTGGTATTTTGAAAAGAAGTTGTTAAAAGTTCTAGTATTTGTTTGGCATTTTTTTTTATTCTTGGTGGAAAAGGGTAATGTTTTGCCTTATAATAAAGCTCTGTTATATTTAAAGCACAATTTCTAAGAAATTTAGTGTCTTTTGCAAGGCTATTTGATTTAAGCAATTTAGTTAAGTTATTTTGTAAATCTTGGATGCAATTACGAAAAGCATGGCTGTATGTTGCTTGTTTAGCATCTAGAGTATATTGAAAAATGACGGATTTTAGTTCCGTTTGCTTGCTAGAAGCATAAATCTGCTTTTTATAAGGGCTAGTCTTTATTTTGCTTTTGCGAACCTTTTTAGTTGTAACTATCATTTATTAATCCTCAAATGTATCTTTACTGTATTACAGATAAATAATTATTTATTAAATTAGATGCAACCTTTTTTTAATAGATGAACTTAAGGAAAGCAATAGTGGCTTAATTGCAAGTCTAAATCTTTAAGGAGTAGAATTTTTTTTTGGTGTAAAGACATCTTAGACATTTTATACTCTACAATCTTTTTTTCTATTTTTTTGTAAATGTTTTGTAATGGGTTTTCTTTTGTAGAATCAAAATTTTTGTTTTCGATATGCTCAAGCTCAGAGATGAGGTAATGCCAAGCCGCTTGTTTAATTGCGCCTACAACCATTTCCTCATGTATATGACAATCCTCTGAAAGAAGTTCTACAGAAGCTTTCTGTAGCCATTTTAAGTCATTTATAAAAGTAGGATCATTAGTGAAGAGTATTTCTGAAGCAAATTGTAACCATTTTATATCATTTGGAGTCAATAAGTGATGTATGATTATAGTCAAATCACGCTCTGTTAAGGGATCTTTTGCTTGCTGTAAAAGGATAGGCTCTCGATCCTGTTCTTTAAATACAATTTTCCCATATCCTCTTTCCTTAAAAAGCATAAGTTGTTCAGAATGAAAAAAAGCAGGCGTAAGTTGACCTTGCTCAATATCACCTGTTTGATTTGCAATGATGATGACGTGTTTATGAGTTTCATGAATGGTTATATAGTCAATGAAATTCCTTAAGTCAGATGGATGATCTATATACCCAAAGTTAAGCGAATGCATTTTGGTAAGATTTTTTAGCTCTAAATTTACTAATAGTGAATGCTCTTTAATTCGGTGAAGAAAAGATCGTTTTCCATATCCTAAAGACTTTGGAAGAACAAATAGATTAGATACGCGAGGATGAGCAAAAGAACTTAACTCTTCAATTAAGTCAGAATGGGACTCTATGAGTTTTTTATAAATAAAAAAAGGAGTCTTTATTGTTTGATACAAGAATGTATTTTTTGTTTTTTCTAGATCTATACATATAAAATCTGCTGATCTACTTTTCTCTAAATCATTACATCTAATATGCACTTTGCTTCTATCTTGTAAAAGAGATAAACACTTTTCTTTATCTATGCATCCTTGTAGTACCCAATCAAAAGTGGATATTGGACAGATTCTTTGCATTAAAAAGATCACTTTTGCTGCAGAAATAAGATCTTGGTCTTTTTCTACTTTTGTCAGTATACAAATTCGTTGCATATGAGAGGGCCATTCTATATTTTTATACAATCTTTTTATTAGATGGTTTACAAAAGGATAATCGTTAATTTTAGGATGGTCTAGAAGTGGAGTAAATCTCAAGAAGTTAGATACAGCGTTAATTAAAGTCATATGGGAAGCCTTAAACAGATAGTGAAAATATTTTAATTATACCAATGTGGGTAGCCCTAAAGCAAGTGGAGATTATCTAAGTTTTCATTTATAGAGATATACATGCCATAATTGTATACAAAGAAAAAGTTGCTCCTGATCTCTTTTTCTAAAGCAGTATGCATGGGAGAGATTCAAAATTTCCAAATGCGGATCTAGAGAATTTAGGTCCTTTCTAGCTGGCTCTTTAATGTGTGCTTTATCATTTTTCATCTTCATTTTGGATAGTATAAAAAGAGCGAACATGACAATGCTGAGTTTTCTTTACAAGATCTTAAAAAATTCGTCTTTATTTAGAAATCTTTAGCTATCCAATACCAAAAGAAGAAAGATTACTGTTTATGAAAACTGATAACAGATAACAGAAATAGAGTTTTTTAAACACAAGTCTTTTATTATTTAATACTTACAAATCTTTTATTATTTAATACTTATATAAAATATTTATTAATTAAATGCTATTTTTAGTATAATTGAATTTTTATTCTTTTTGTTATATAATGTAATAATAAACTAAATAAAAATGTAATGATATGGGCATAGCAAATTCTATAGATTCTTTTTATACAGCAAAATCTTCTGTGAGCAGCACTTATTCTACGGGAAATAGGTTAAGTCCGATTCTTTACTTACATGGAAAATCCTATCACCTTACGGTTTATCACAAGAAGCCAGATTCAGCTTGGGAAGAGATTACTCAGAGCTATTTAGAACAACCGATCAAAATTGATTTTCAACAAATTCTCCAAGAGCAGATTAAATTACCATGTGGAAAAATTGAAATAACAACCTCTGTTCTTCCAAGGGCGCACTCTACTTGTAAAGTTCAATGCACAAATGGAACGATAAGAAAGATTCCATTTAGTTTAACAGAATCTCAGAGCATTGAGATTTTTAAAGTTCTTGAAGAAATGAAAAACCTAAAAAATATAGAGCAAAGAAGTGTATCAGACCTAAGTTCTTCACTTGCTAAAGAAAGCGTTTCTTTGAAAATATCTCTAGAAGAAACTAAAAGAGAAAGAATAGCTAGCTATTTAGAACAAGTAGTTGCTTTACATAATAAACCGGTAGGTTTTCAAAACAAGTCGATGAATTGTGGATTTAATTCTTGCTTGCAAATGATTTTAAATGAACCGGCACTACTTCATATTTATACTACAGTTGCCATCTATTATGCTAAAAGTGCAAAAAAGGAAGATCGAGAATGCGGAAATGGGATGCTTTCTATTCTAGATTCCTATGATCAAGCGATTGAAGAGCAAAAACCTATTCCAGAAGAAGTATCCAATAAGTTGCGTCTTGCAATGCATTATTTAAGTCCTAGGGAAATCGCTTCAAAGCATCTTATCCAAGAAGATGCAAGTGAAATTTTAACGATTCTTTTTGCAGAAAATGAGGAGATTCTTAAAAAGCAAAATGTAACAAATACCTCTTCCATACACTATACATTCGAAAATGTGACTCACTACCTGTCTAAGAAAGTTCTTAAGGAAACACCGCATAAAGATTGTTCATCTTTAAATCCAGATCATACATATAGACAGGAAGAAATGGGTTATGGCATTAAAATTAACCTTGATGAAAACCAAAAATGGTTTGCCTTAAGCTCGCTTCTGGAAAAATATCTTTGCAATGAGGAGATAGGCATAGGTTCAGAAATACGTCGATATATGGTAAACGGTCTTTATACTGAGGTCTCTCCGGTTAAAGAAGAAATAAAATTTAGCGCACTGCCTAAGGATTTATTCATTCATTTTGCAAGATTCAAAGCAGATCGAACTAAGTTTACAGACCCTATTGAGATTCCTGAACAATTAGATCCAACATTATTTCATGTGAAAAATTCTCCTTCTGGATCTTATGAGCTGAGCTCCTTTATTGTGCATTTAGGAAGTTCTCTAAATGGTGGTCATTATATTACCTATCGGAAAGTTCAAGATCAATGGATAGAGTGTAACGATGGGTGGATTTCTCCTTGTAGCAAAGAGCAGGCGTTAAAAGCTGCAAAACAAAGCTATATTTGCTTTTATAGATTCAAAGAGGGTTCTATTCCACAGTTACCGACTTAGCAAGATTGCGAGGTTGATCAATATCCGTTCCTTTTTCTAGTGCTATATAATAAGCAAAAAGCTGGGTAGCTACTGAATAGAGGATACAAGAAAGTGCATCTGGAGAAGAAGGGAGCCAGATCACCTGATTGGTAATCAAAGAAATATCTAAGCAGCTTTTAGGTGCAAATGCTAAAATAGGTGCATTTCGGGCTTGAATTTCCATTAAATTACTCAACATTTTTTCTATAGTATGTTTGTTGCCACATAAAGCAATAACAGCTAAAGAGGAATCTACAAGGGCAATGGGACCGTGTTTCATCTCTCCTGCTGGGTAGGCCTGTGCATTGATATAACTAATTTCTTTGAGTTTCAAAGCAGCTTCTAAGCTGGTAGGATACATATAACTTCGTCCTAAAAAGAAGAAATGTGGTAGATGCGCATATTGTTTAGCAAAGTAGGAGATGGTCTCTTTTTGTTGTAAGATGGCTTCTATGTATTGAGGAATAGCCTCTATTTCACGAATCCAATACTGTCCTGTTTTTAGATCCATTTGACGCAGTCTTGCCATCTGAAGGCTAAATAAAAAAAGAACGATCAGTTGATTGGTAAAAGCTTTTGTCGAGCAAACGCTAATTTCTGCTCCTGCCTTTAAAAATAGCGTTGAGTCTGCTTCTCTTGCTAAAGTGGAATGAGCTACATTGCAAATTCCTAAAACTTTTGTCCCCATTTTTTTTACTTCTCTAATAACTGTTAGGGTGTCTAGAGTTTCTCCTGATTGGCTAATGGCAATGACTAATGTTTCTTTAGAAAGAACGGGATGACTATAGCGAAATTCTGAAGCAATATGAGCTTGGGTGGGGATTCGTGCTTTTTCTTGGAGAAAAGCTGCTGCAAGTAATCCTGCATGCCAGGAAGAGCCACAAGCAATAATGAAGATTTGACCCACTTCTATTAATTCTTCTGGCGTAAAGAGAAGCTCTTCAAAAAAAGCAGTGCCCTGCGCGTGTAAAAGTCGGTTGTGAAGAGCTTGTTGAATCGTTTTGGGTTGCTCAAAAATTTCTTTGAGCATGAAATGGGAGTAGCCGTTTTTAGAAATAAAGGTTTTTTCTATTTCAAAATGCTCTGTTGGCTTGTGAATTTGTGTATGTGTGTTATCAAATACTTGGATTTTTTGAGAAGAAATACAAGCTATTTCCTTGCTATGCAAGAACATGACCTCTAAATCTGTTTCACAAAAAGCATTTGCATCTGAGGATATGAAAACTTCCCTCTGAGCTAAATTGCAACCAATAGCAATGCAGTTCTGATGAGCAGATACAATGATTTGATCTGGATGATCTTTGTGAATGATGGCAAGAGCCCAAAAGCCTTTAAGCAAAGAAGTAGCTTCTTTTACTGCAACAAGTAGATCGTTTTGGTAAAAATGAGAGATAAGCTGAGCTATTACTTCTGTATCTGTGTCTGAGTAAAAATGCCTACCTTTTTCTTTTAGCATAGAGCGCAGAGCAAAATGATTTTCAATAATGCCGTTATGCACCACAGCTAAGGATTGGGTTTGATCGAAATGAGGATGAGCATTTTCTTCTGTTGGTTTACCATGAGTAGCCCAACGAGTATGAGCAATAGCAAGGTGTAGTTGATGATTTTGACAGCGTTCGATTACACGCTCTAAAGCGCTTAGCTTACCCACTGCTTTATAAGTAATTAACATTCCTTTTTCCACTCCAGCTACTCCTGCGGAATCGTATCCACGATACTCGAGGCGCTTTAATCCTTTTAAGCAGGTCTTTACAGGGTTACGCGGTCCAATATAGGCAAATATGCCACACATAATCACTCTCTTTTTTGTTTTTAAATTTAAGGTTAGCAGATTAGAGTACTTTCTAAAAGCGGATTCGAATTACTATAGAAGTTTATATTGATTTTTCTTTCAAATACAGGACATAAAAGTACCAATATGAATGAAGCTTTAGATGTAAAGCGATTTGCTCTAAGACTTGATTAAGTTAGCTCATGCTTTTTTTCATTTGCTGCTGCCATCAATCTGGCTTCTTTTTATTTCGCATCCAGGTGAGTATCCACCGAACGGAATACGTCGTGACAAACGACCTTAAACAAATGAGCAAGTTGGCTGTACAAAAAGAGTATGGCCTGCGATCAAAAATTGAGCAATTGCATCGAGAAATCAAACAAACAACAGGAATAGAAAAATGCCAATGTAGAAAAGGAAGAATTCAAAGAAATCATATCGCCTGTGCTTTTTTAGTATGGTCGGGATTAAGTCGTTGGGCTCATCAAGCAAAAACTACAGTGTACAAAATTAAATCTGGATGATTACAAAATGATCTGACTAATCAACTCAAAAATCCTTTAGTCAGTCTTCATTTTGCGTAAGTCCAGTCTGAGTTTTTATAGCTTTTATTATTTTATTTATCGAAAATGTTATATTTTGAATCATACAACTTAACTTCGAGAAAAAAATACCTTTCGTTCACTATAAGTATAAGTTAAAGGAGGTTTTCATGTCTTTTATTTCTAAAAAAGTTTCTGAATCTGCTATTCATGACCAAACCTACAAAGTGTTTCCCAATGATCTTAATTCTAATGATACTGTATTCGGTGGGTTAGTGATGTCTATTTTAGACCGCGTTGCTTCAGTAGTAGCAGAAAGACATAGCGAACGTACTTGTGTAACAGCATCAGTTGATTCTATGCATTTTTTAGGACCAGCTCGTAGAGGAGATATTTTGGTCTTCAAAGCAGCCATTAATCGTAGTTGGAAAACCTCTATGGAAATTGGTGTAAAAGTAGTAGCTGAGCACTACGCTACAGGGTGTGGTAAACATATTTTATCTGCCTATTTTACTTTTGTAGCGCTAGATGACACAGGAACTCCTGTAGAAGTTCCGCAAGTGATTCCAGAAAATGCCCTTGAAAAAAGACGTTATCAGGAAGCAGATGATCGTAGACAAAGACGGAAAAAAGAAAAAGAAGAAAGAGAGAAAAAACGTCAAGAGATGCATTTTTAAATCTTGAGCGCAACAAGGGTCATAAAGAGAGGGAACTCTTCACGAGAACGATTTTCCATCCTAGCCATTTTTCCTTGACTTTTCTTATTCGAGCACCATTCTTGAATGAGATCAATCACAAAGCCAGCATTTTTTAAAAGAGCGCTATAAGTAGATAATGGATAATGAAAGGACCAAGTTATCTCTGACTGGTTTTTCAGGCTAGGGCGTGTTTGGATAGGGATTTGCAAAGGTGTCATATAACAATCCATTCGACGATACTGTACCTTTTTTTCTAGATCTATACCCCAACTCGATTGTCTGGGGATACGAAAACTCGGGTGATTGAGAACTAAAATTAGGGGGGCATTTTTTTTAAGGTGTTCCCAGGCGGTTTGGAGTAAAGGAGCAATAGAAGGGATATTTTGCAATGCGAGTATACAACATGCATGAGTGCACAGCATTTTTGGAATGGGCAGAGCATAGGTGAAATCGTGCACAAAAAACCGATGGTTAGTGGATGCGTTTTTTTGAGCCGATTGAATCAAAGAAGGGGAAGCATCGATTCCGATATATTTCACTTGTTTGGGTAAATGACGAGCTAGCACTCCTTGTCCACAGGCAAGATCTAATAAAAATGGATCGGGATCTAGATATTGCTTTAGTATAGCTAAAATTCCGGGAATGATGATCTCTTTATGATAGTAATGTCCTTCAATGCCAACGAGCTTATCATACCAAGCAGAAGAAGATTCCCATGAAGTGTCTTGCTTATTCTTTTTCATGAGATAAAGGTTGTTTCCAATGTGGCTTTTGAAAAAAGAGGATTAAAGAAGGAGTAAAACAGCCGGCTAATACACCTGCAATTAAAAAGCCTTCATAAAATAAAAAGCTACCTGTTTCTATTTGAGAAGGAGGAATAAAGGCAATGGCTATAGCGAAAAAAGAACTTAAAATTCCTAATCCTGAAATGAGCCAAATGCCTAATTTCCCACCAGGCACTAAATAAGAGCGTTCGATATGAGGTTTAGTATAGCGCAGTTTAATAGCAGAGGCAAATAGCAAGATGTACATGATCAGATATAACTGGGCTACGATCACAGTCAGAATCCAAAAAGCACTACTTACACTGGGCATGCAAACAAATACAAGAGATAAGAGAGTCACAATAACAGCTTGTAAAACAAGTAGATTGGTAGGAATCGCTTTTCGATTCACAGAGCGAAATACAGGAGGTAAATCTCCTAACTTTGCAGCAGCTAATAGACCTTTAGTTGGACCTACGATCCAAGTGCTTATAGATCCAAAGGCTCCAATGGCAACAAGCGTTGCGACATAGGGCATAAGCCAGCTTAAACGATATCTATCGAAAAGATAGACAAAAGCTTGCATTGAGCCTGCGACTAAACTGAGTTCTTGCCTTGGAACAACGCTTGCAATAGACAATACGCCTAAAACCGACATGCTTAAAATAATAACGACTGAGAGCAGGATGGCTCTTGGGTAATTTCTTTGTGGGTTTTTTACATCTCGAGCATGAGCTGCAGACATCTCCATTCCACAAAAAGACAGAATGACTCCTGTAAAAAATACCATGCTATCCATAGAAGTGATATTTGGGATTAAATGTGGTAGATCTAAAACAATTTCGAGAGGATTCCCTTGAAAGAACCAGAAAAGGCCAAGACTAATAATGAACATTCCGGGAATGAAAGATCCGAGTATGACACTCATAGTGCTCACGATGCTCGAGGCTTGCATACCCATTAAATTGAATAAAGTAGCCAACCAAAAGGAAATGAGAACTACAGCCAAAGTATACATGGTATTGCTAGCTAATTCCGGTTTAAAAAGGTAAGCTAATGTGGCTGCGATAAAGGAGAGGATAGTGGGATACCAGATCACATTTTCAACCCATTGAAGCCAGATCGCTAAAAATCCTACTTTTGCGCCAAAAGCTTCTTTTACCCATACAAAGACTCCTCCTGTTTGAGGCCAACCAGTAGCAAGTTCTGCGGAAACAAGCGACAAGGGTAAAAAAAAGACCAGAGCTGCTAATAAAAGGTAAAAAATAGCAGCAAAACCATATTCTGCTGTAATAGGCCAGTTTTTTACACTTCCAATAGCAGCTAAATTCATCATAGCTAAAGCAAAAGCGCTAATGCAACGTTTTGGAGGAAAATTTTTTTTCATAATCAGATTTGTTATATTCAAAGAGATGGTATATTATCTAAAAAAATAAAATAAAGTACAGTGATTAGGAGAATTTCTTTGGTTAATCAAGAGTCTTTAGATGCGTTGAAACTCGCCCAATACACTTCTTATTTTAAAAAACCGCTTTATCAAGGTTATGCATTCTCCCAGTTTCCTCAAACCATTGTGAATTTACTAACTAAACAGTCTAAAGGAGGCCTACCAAAATCTGCAATAGCTAGCAGCTATGGAGATTATGACGGAGTCGTGCTTTTTCTTATCGATGGTTTTGGATGGGAATTTTTTCAAACGTATTTACCCTCTTGCCCTTTTCTACAAAGAGTAGTAGAAGAAGGGGTGGTTTCTAAAATCTCTTCCCAATTTCCGTCTACAACAGCGGCTCATGTAACTACGATACATACCGGTCTAAATGTAGGAGAGACGGGGATTTACGAATGGTTTTACTATGAACCTCTTATAAAGAAAATCATTACTCCTTTGCTTTTTTCTTATGCAGGAGATAAATCTGCTGATCGGTTAACTCCAAAGTATGAACCTAAACAGATTTTTTCCTTTAAAACATTGTATCAAACATTGCTTTCTTATCATATTGCAAGCTACGTATTTCAAAGCGATAAGATTGCTTACTCCTCTTATTCTAAAGCTTTATGCGAAGCAGCAACAATAGTTCCTTACACAACATTTTCTTCTGCTTTAGACTCGTTGGTAGAACTCTGTTGCAATCCTCAAAAAACTCCTTTTTATGCTTTTGTTTACCTTGCAGATATCGACTCAATGGGACATCGGCATGGCATTTCATCGGATTTCTTCTCTCATGCGGTCATGGATTGTTGGAACCTGATTGAAACGAATTTTTGGCAACCTCTTCGCAGGTCAGGAAAGCGTATTGCTGCTTTATTTACAGCAGATCATGGAATGAGCCCTGTAGATCCTGATCAAACACTTTATTTGAATCAATTTGCTCCTTCTGTTCTTCCAGCTATAAAAAAAGATGACGAAGGCCGGATGTTAGCCCCTGCTGGTTCTTGTAGGGATTTATTTCTCCATGTGCAAGAGGAAAAAATCTTAGAAACCGCAAGCTTTTTAGAAAAAAAGTTAAAAGGTGTAGCCGATGTTGTTTTAACCAAAAAAATGAGGGAAGAAGGATTTTTTGGTAAAACTTCAGAAAGATTACAACAAAGAATAGGCGATCTAGTCATTTTACCTTATTACAAAGAAGCGATTTGGTGGTTCGAAAAAAATCGTTTTGAACAACATTTTTTTGCAGCTCATGGAGGGTTAACTTCTCAAGAAATGGAATCTATCTGTCTCTTTCTACCACATATGTAGAGCCTTGTTTCTAAAGAAACAAGGCTTTTTTTTCTTTAAGGGTTACCTATCTTTTTTTTAAGGAAACGCGAATTTGGTCATGCCTTCTTGTCGTATTGATTAATTTATGAGAAGCATTTTTATCAGTAGCGGGCCCAAGTCTTTGTAAAACTACGATGTCTTGACTATGCCATTCTTTCAAATCTCCACTTTGTACAAATAAGCAAGGCCCATTTTTAAGAACGACCATATTTTCGAGATAATCGATCGATAGGATGGTGTATGTATTCTCATTTGAACTTTTACAAACGAAATTGACTCGCACAGACTTTTTATTGTTAGTCAGAGTGTAATCCAGTTTCTCTCCACGCATAGTATACTTATAGAGGATACCTGTATTTTCAATCTTGATGGGATCGCCTTCTCTCCAGTTGTTTACAGATTCAATGTCCGCTGGTCGGACTTTCCATGTTGTTGTATAGGGTTCTATAGAATCTACACCTTCTGATGATTCTGTGTGTTTGATTTCCATTAATCCTTCCGCTTTATTAAAATGAAGGAGCTGATTCTCAATCGTATTTTTACTGAGAAGATTGGATATATCAGCTTCTTGGCTATTCATGATATATTCGTATTGCGAATAAATTAAGGAGTCTTCTTCTTTGCAGCTATCTAATAACATTTGAATCTGATCTAAAGAAGTTAAGATAGCGCAAGTGGGAAAATCAGCAAAAAATTTTTGGAAGGATTTTAATTGATTGCTTACATGAAATTTCTTTTTTTTAGATAAAGTTTCTTTTTTGGATTTATAGAAATCGTGAATGGCAAGCAAACAATTCTGAAGCTCATCAAGTTGCATGTCGAGGATTGAGCCCTGCTGTTGATATCCAGAGCAAGTTTTTAACGTGTTACGAAGTTGTTGGAATTGATTTTCTAAATCTTCCTCATCGATTTCCTCTAAACTTGCGTGATCCGTTTCTGCATTTCTATGGGATAGGAGCTCTTGTAATGGGCTAGATGGAGAAATCTTATAGATTGTTTCCAAATAGTCCCAAAACTGATTCAGTTTATTGGCTAAGTCTAATGCAGATAGATCGTTATCCTGATCTACTTCACTACCTAGAGCATGTGGGTCTACCTCACTATCAATTGTAACGTCATGATCATTTTGCAAAGTAGCAGTTTCGATGATGTCCTCGGTGAGAATGGGAATGCCTTGGAATTTTTTGAATTGATTCATGGAAAAGGCTTTTTTCTCTTTGGATGAAAAGTCCCTATGAAGAGTGTAGAATGAGATACGTGTTAAGGCCTTTGATAATTGTTTTCTCAACTTCTGTAGCGCAGCATTAGTTTCCACATAGGGGTGTTTTTGATCCTTGAGATAAGACGTCAAGGATTGTCTAAAATGGTTCCTTTCTTTAGTTAAGTCTTCTTGTTTCACTTCTTCTACGCTTTCCTCATAGGGGGTTTCTATATCTTTGCGTTGCTTTATAAACTCTTTCAGAGGTTGAAAATGATAAAGGGTAGCCATTTGATCTAAACAATCCCAAATTTGGTTAAAATGGCTTCTTAAAAGTTTTGTGTTGTAATCCTCTTCTTGATTTTCACGAGCCTCTGTACTAGTGGAAATTGTATCCGAGTCAACGTCTGTATTCGCTATTGCTGTTGTTGCTGTTAAGCAAAAATGAATAGATAAGAGCAATTGTACGTATTTTTTTGGCATAAGGCACCCATAATTTCGATGATTGGAAAAAATGATTTCTCATTGTTCTTGAGAGTAATCTGCCAACCTAGCAAATTGTTCTTTTGGCGCAAATAAAAAAGCTCTATTTTTTTCATTTTTTTTATTTTTAATTAGTATTTTTTTCAATTAAAATGATATTAATTTATACAATATAGTTAATTGACAAATTAAAAATATAAATCTATTATTAAGTTAGCGGAGCTAGAGCGAGAAGCCAAGATACAAGCTTTCCGTAAACAGTTCATAGTAAATATGTCTTAAATATGTAAGGAAGGTGTCGCATGTCAACTAAGCAATTAGGTGGCCAATCCACTTCAAGAACTAAACAATTAGGAAGTTCCAAGTTAAGTCCATTAGGAAGTTCCAAGTTAAATCATAAACAAAATGGTCAAGATACTCCAAATAAAGAGCTTGAAACACCAATAAGCGCTCCTATGATCGCTTCTATTGCTGAAGTAAAAATAGATAAGCCTCAAACCATTCATCCTAAACAGGATATGAATAGTCGCTTTGAGTTTTATGTTGGTAAAGAGCGCATGACACTGCGCAATGAGGATTTACAAAGAATTAGAGAGTTACAAGATGCTAATGATCAATTACAACGTCAAGTTGTCATGCAAAAACAGGAGCTATTCCAGGTAGCAGATAGCCTTAAGCTATCAGCTGAAATTGAACAATCTATGTGTATGATTGCTCGCAATGCTGGAGAAGTGTTAAGTATTTACGCAAACAATGAATCGCGTTTACGTCGTATCAGTTCATTGGAAAATAAGAATATTAATTTACAACAAGATATGTCAGATGTGCTTGGTAAGGTTACTATCTGCCATGAGATACATCAAAAAACACAGTTTGCAAAGGAGTATTTTCTTAAAAAGGCAGAATATGACAGGAATATAGAGGAAATTCAGAGACTAAAGTAGAAAAAACCTTATTTTTAAGAGACATGTATGCTATTTAAGAACCTCGATGGAGGTTCTTTATGGTACGATATGTATATTGACCATGGATGATTTGCGCCATAGTTCACTGTGTTGCCTTTTCCTCATGTAAACCGGAGTCTATTCCATGATTTAAGGGTATTTAGCTTAAGAGAAAGTGAAAGAGGCTTCATTTTTGAAAATTGCCCAGAATAGGACTCGAACCTACATGCCGCGAGGCACCAGAACCTAAATCTGGCGTGTCTGCCATTCCACCATCTGGGCAAAGAAACAATGTAGAGAAAAGAAACTCTTTTCGTCAACTGATTTTTAAATGGTTGTTATTTTAACCTTTTTAGGCTCATACTTAAGCGAATAAAAAAAGCAAAAGAGTGACCTTATGTTGCCTGAAAACCCTTTGCATAAAGCTCGTGAAAAATATCTTCCTATATTACCTAGTGTATTGCAACAAATAGATAACATTGGATGGGTAAAAGAGGAAAGTGTTTCTTTAGAAAACGAAGAAATTCGTTCTCTTTTCCCTTTAACTTTTGGTCAATCTATTTTAAGAATGCAAAAAAATGAGAACGTAGTTAAGCATCGTTCCATGCGAATAGGGGTTGTTTTTTCTGGTGGACAGGCTGCTGGGGGACATAATGTCATTACAGGTCTTTTGGACGCTTTAATTTTACTGAACCCAGAATCGAGGTTATTTGGCTTTTTAGAAGGCCCTGAAGGGATTATAAAAGGTAAACATAAGGAATTAACTAAAGAGCTGGTTCAATCCTATCGCAACCAAGGAGGATTTGATTTAATCGGATCGGGAAGGACTAAACTAGAAACCTTAGAGCATTTAGCCGCTGCTTTAAATACCGTTGAATGGATGCAATTAGATGGTTTGGTTATCATTGGAGGGGATGATTCAAATACCAATGCTGCTATTTTGTCGGAATATTTTATAAGTAAAAACTCTCAAACAGTTGTTATTGGAGTCCCAAAAACAATTGATGGAGATTTAAAAAATACTTATGTGGCTACTTCTTTTGGATTTGATACAGCTTGTAAGATTTTTTCAGAAGCTATTGGTAACATCGCCAGGGATTGTCTATCAGCTAAAAAATACTATCACTTTATTAGACTTATGGGGCGTTCTGCTTCGCATATTGTTTTAGAATGTGGCTTAAGCACACACCCAAATATGGTATTCATTGCAGAAGAAATAGCAGAGGATAAAAAAACTTTGCAACAAATTACCAATCAAATAGCAGATTTAATTTGTGAACGTGCAGAAATGGGAAAACATTTTGGAGTGATCCTCATTCCAGAAGGTTTAATAGAGTTTATTCCAGAAATTAGCGTTTTAATTCAAGAGTTAAACCATTTATTAGCAGATGGTTTCATAGATGGAAAAGAAATTTTTAACAAGCTAAGCGAAGGTTCCCAGAAGTCTTTTACTTCTTTGCCAGAAAGAATTCAGCAGCAACTTCTTTTGAATAGAGACCCTCATGGGAATGTGCAACTCTCTTTTATTGAGACGGAAAAATTATTGATAGAAACAGTTACCCAAGAATTAAAAAAACGGCTAAAAGAGGGCAAATATAAAGGTGCTTTTTCTGCTTTACATCATTTTTTAGGCTATGAAGGAAGAGCTGGATTCCCGTCTAATTTTGATTGTAATTATTGTTATTCCTTAGGATATACAGCGGCTTTGTTAATGACCCATAAGGCAACAGGGTATATGTGTTGTATAACGGGACTAACGCAGAGTCCTAGAGATTGGCAGGTTTTAGGGATCCCTCTGACTTGTTTAATGCATGTAGAATGGCGTAAAGGCAAAAAAACACCTGTGATAAAAAAAACCCTGGTGGATCTTTGCTCCAAGTCCTTTGGTTTTTATAAACAGCATAGAGACGCATGGAGAGTAAATGATCATTATTTATATCCAGGTCCTATGCAGTTTTTCGGAGAAAAACAAGTAACCGACACAATTCCTTATTCTTTATCTATTGATGTATAAGCAAAAAATTCCTTTTATGAATCCCTATGAAAAAAACAAATGAACAGTTAGAGAATTGCCTATTTTTTAACTATCCTATTTTCCAAAAACAAGCCAGCTTTCTACCACCTGGATATGCGATCAATTTTTAGCCTTTTTATAGTTTATTTGCGCTCAAAGATCTATTTTTTCCAGGAAGAAAAAAAGATACTTCAACTATTTTACAGTTGTGATTTATTTCAAAAGTGCGACCTTGCTCTTAAAAGGAAATATTTTTTCCGCAACCCTTTTACCATTTCGAAGAAGTTTTTTAAAAAAAGAGAGGGAAGAGAAATACATGTTTATGGAGAAATCCCTTTAACATCGCTTTTGCTTATTGCTAAAGAATGTGAAATAGCGCCCCATGACCATCTATTTGAGCTAGGTTGTGGCAGGGGAAGAGCTGCTTTTTTTCTGAGAAGTATATCGCTTTGTAGCGTTACTGCAGTTGATTTTGTTCCTTTTTTCGTATTAAATGCACAAAAAATTGTGGAAGCGCTTCATATAGAACGCATCACATTTATATGTGACGATATGCAACACATAGATTTGAGCCAAGCTACATGTATTTATCTTTACGGAACATGTTTATCGGACGATGTGATTAAGCAGCTATGTATATCTTTACCTAAAAAAGTCAAGATAATTACGCTTAGCTACCCTTTAAAAGATTATCATAAAGAGTTTAATATAATTAAGCAGTTTATCATTTCTGTTCCTTGGGGAAAAGCGGAAGTGTTTTTAAATCAAAAGAAGTAGAGTTTTTATTTTTAGTGTTATTTAACTTTAAATTTTCATTATATTTGGCTTATTTCTTATCTTTGATAATCCTTATCTTAAGGCTTTTAATCTTAAATCTTATGAAGATACCTTCCTATTATGTTACCGTATCTTCATGAAAATTTAAATCTGTATATGAAAACTGTAATAAATCCTTTTAAATTAATAAAAATACTGTTAAATTAAAATTAACAAAAGATAGATAGTTTACATTTTTATTTATAAAGAGGGCTTGCTTGGTATCTATGTTTTGTGTAAAAACTTTTTCAACCAAGATTCTCGGATTAACAGGTCATCGACTAGATGGCAAAGACCATAAGTTCAGTGTCATTCACTACTTATCATCCATCCAGTCTGAGAAAACAAGCTCATCTTGACCTTCCCTTTTTCATTCTACTTATGAAGATAAGTCAATGGTTTCTAAGAGGGAGGGTTTTTTTTTCGAAGTTGTTCAAAGTAAGTTATCCTTTTTTGCATCTCTCTTTCAAAGCCATAAGGCTTAGGTTGGTAAAATTTGCACCTGATCAGTTCCTTCGGAAAATAATTTTGTCCTGAAAAAGCAAAAGGCAGGTCGTGATCGTATTGATAGTCTTCTCCATATCCTAATTCGGAATCGAGCTTTGTGAAGGAATTAATCAGAAAAGCAGGAGGTGGAAGATGAGCGCTTGCTTTAGCTTGTTCTTTGGCTTGATTCAATGCGACATAAAGTGCATTGCTTTTAGGGCTTAGCGCTAAATAAACAGCTGCTTGAGCTAAAGCTAGCTCAGCTTCTGGGGCTCCTAACTGCGCGAATGCTTCCCAAGCGTGCAGGGTGAGTCCAAGCGCTTGTGGATCAGCAAGACCTACGTCTTCTACAGCCATTCGAATGAGCCGGCGAACTAAAAACTGTGGGTCTTCTCCTGCATGTAACATGCGAGCAAGCCAATATAGAGCAGCGTCGGGGTCAGAGCCACGAATGGATTTATGCAGTGCTGAAATGAATTGATAATGTTGGTCTGATTGCCTATCGTACAAGGGAGGTTTTGTTTGCAGCAATAAAAGAAGATCGTGTTCTTCAATCCTTTGTTTCTTCGTAAGAAGAGGTTCTAGATTTTCAATCAGATTAATTAAGTGTCTTCCATCTCCTTGAGCTTCTGTAATTAGCCTTTGTTTGGCTTTGGGACTTAGTAGGAGTTTTGTGTATTTTTCCTCATATCTATTGATAATTTTATGCAAAGAGGAAAAATTTAAAGAATGAAGCTGAAGCACTCTAAATCGAGATAAAAGAGCGTTGTTTAAAGCGAAGGAAGGATTTTCTGTAGTCGCTCCAATTAATATAAATAAGCCCGCTTCTAAATAAGGAAGGAATAAGTCTTGTTGAGCCTTATTCCATCGATGGATTTCATCTACAAAAAGAATGGTTATCTGTTTTTGTAAAAGGGGATGTATTTGCATATCTTGGATGATTTTTTTTACATCAGACGTTGTATGAGAAACAGCGCTCATAGAAATCAAGCGTGCATCAAACGCTTTAGAATAAGCAAGGGCTAAAGTGGTTTTACCTGAACCTGGAGGTCCCCAAAGCAATAAAGAAACCGGTTTTTTTTGTAAAAGAGTGGTTTTTATCAATCCCTTTTCTGATAGGAGGTGTTCTTGTCCTGCGATTTCATCTAATTGAGTGGGACGTAAACGCTCTGCAAGAGGAATGATCATATTTTCTCTACATTTTTTACCCATTATAGATAAAACCTTATATATTAAGTACAGGGTGTTTTTTTAATGGTTTTTTTGTACCCAACTAGGTTTGCGGCGCGTATAAATCAAGAAAGGAACCCCACACATAAACATAAGACCGCTTAATAAGAAAATGCAATAAATCCAAGGATTCCCTGTATTTAATTGAGCAGGTGGGATAAATGCTAGAACAATGACAAATAGAGAGGTGAGAATTCCTAAAGAGCCAAATAACCAAATTCCCTTATTTTTAAAAGGAACTGTATAAGATCTAGGAACATGTGGTTTAGAATAGCAAAGAATAATAGCTGAGAGAAACATTAAAATGTACATGATTAAATAGCTTTGAGCACTTAAGGCGGTAAGAATCCAAAAAGCACCGCTTACATTGGGCATATATAAAAAAATAAATCCTGCTACAGAAACAATCATTGCCTGAAATAATAATAATCGAGTAGGAACATTACGTTTATTTAGCTTTTGAAAAAAAGGAGGTAAATTTCCATGTATAGATGTGGCGTATAAGCCTTTAATAGGCCCAATCAACCAAGAATTAACCTCAGCTATAGCTCCAACGACTAACAAAAAAGCCAAAATGGGTAAAATCCAAGTTAGCTGATAGTATTGAAAAAAGATAGCGCATGCATCCATCAAACCGGAAACAAAACTAATACTTGCCTTAGGGATCACAGCTCCAATAGTAAGAGAACCCAGCATAAATAAGCTAAAGGTGATAATGGCAGCTAGCATAATAGCTATGGGATAATTTTTTCTAGGATTTTTTACGTCGGAAGCATAACCAGCAGAAACCTCTAAACCTGCAAATGCAAGAAACAATCCTGCTAGGAAAACAAAGTCGCTAATACCTTTAAATTCTGGAACGAAAGCATTCCAACTCAATTCCATTTGCACAGGATGTTCTCCTAAAATCCAGATTATACCCAATGAAATGATGAATACTCCTGGAACAATAGTCCCTGCAATGACTCCAATAGTGCTAAACCAACTTGAAGTTTTAATTCCAAAATAATTAAAAAAGGTCATTCCCCAAAATCCTAATAAAATCACAGATAAGATAAAAAATTTATTTTGAGAGAGGATAGGGGAGATTACATAGGCTAAAGTACCGGCTACAAAAGATAAAATAACAGGATACCAAGCAACATTATGTATCCATTGCATCCAAATAGCAAAAAATCCCCAACGATCGCCAAGAGCTTCTCTAACCCAAATATAAACACCTCCTGATTTTGGCCAGCCAGTAGCTAATTCAGCAGAAATTAAAGCACAAGGAATGAGAAAAAAAAGAGCAACGACGAGGAAAAAGAAAATAGCACTTAATCCAAACTCAGCGACTAAGGGTAAATTACGTAAGCTTGCCATAATGGATACATTTAACATGGCAAGTACGAATACGCTTAAGACTCGTCTAGGTTTATTAGAAGAGCTTTTCATTATGACTCCTTCATTTTTTTCAATAGGAAATTTGTTTTATTATTGCTCAATATTTTAATAATTAAATCGTTATGTTTGTTTATATTTTTTTATAGCAAGAGTAGGTTTTCATTTTAATGAAAAAATGGTAATTAATAATTAAAAGCTATGAAAAAACAAACGTGTTTTCATTTTAAGTTGTATTTGTAGGTTGTATTTTAGCTTTTAATATAACCATTTAAAACCCGTATGGAGAAACTATGAAAGAGCATAATAAACCAAATCATCCGCACCATCAGCCAAACAAACCCTATTGTCCTCCGAAACAAAATCCTTGTAGCCCTTGTAAGCCAGATAATCATCCACATCACAAACCTAACAGCGGTTGTTAAGAACCTTTATTTGGAGTTGAGCGAATGTAAAAGCTCAACTCATCAATTCTTAAAGTCTTTGAAAAACATAAAGCGTGATAATAATCTATTGGACTTTTATCATATTTTTTAGTTTGTAGAAAAACTCGTGCATTTAGTATATCAACAATTATATCTTTTTGACCAAGAGGCATGAATGAGTAAATTTCTGCTATGTTTATACATAATTCTATGTACTATATCTAATATTAGGGCGCAAGAAAAGAGTGAAGATTTTTCTCAAATAGCTGCTTTCGAAGAAAAAGAAGAGGGAGCTATTCTTCATACCTCTAAGGGAAATATAATCTGCCGTTTCTATGGTAAAGAGGCACCTCTTTCCGTAGGGTTTTTTATAGAATCAGCAAAGGATGGATTCTATAATGGTTTAACTTTTTATCGCATTGTACCTAAATATGTTATAGAAGCAGGTGATCCTGATGGACGCGATTTTAAAATAGCTGCAGAAATAGGGCAACCTCACCAAAGAGGTGCTTTAGCTTGGCTTAGGCTTCCTAATTATCAAAATCCTGAGAAGCTATCCAGCGGTTCTCAGTTCTATATTACTTTAGAAAACCTTTCTAACTTAGACCAAGAATATTCTGTTTTTGGACAAATAATAGATGGAATAGATATTTTGGATCGTCTTGAAGAAGGGGATGTAATTAAAAATATAGAAATTGTTTCTCTAAACGAAAACTAAAAAATATAAGAAAACTCTATGGTTAATGGAGTTTTTTTTAATATTAAATAGTTAAATAAAAAAATTTTTTTTTGTTTACTTATTCTAAAAAATCACTTTAAGATCCTTTTCTGAAGGGTTTTTATTTTTTTTATTTTCTAATCGAATTTAATTGTTTTTAAATTTTTTTTTATTTTTATTTCTTTTTCATATATATTAATAATTATAAGGTATAACAGATTGTTATGAGTGATTTTCACAATCGTAATACCCAAATTTGGAGGATGTATGGTTAAAAAAAGAGCAACTAAAAAAACGGGTGCTAGAAAAACAGCTAGAAAACCTAGTGCTAAAAAAAGAACTGTTAAAAAAACAGCTCGTAAGACAGCTCGTCGAACTACTAAAAGAGCTACAGCTCGTCATAAGTGAAGTTGTTGGTTATTTTTTTCGGTTATCGAGCAAGTATGTTAGACTTGCTCGATTTTTGTTAGGAGAATGTACCTTCTTGCACAATTTCTGAAATAGGCTTTCTTGTGCTAGGTTTTTCTTTTTGTTGCAATTCCTCTGAAAGTAAGGTAAAAGGAGCTCTTTTTCCAATAGCAACAAGCGCTTCTACTTGGTAGTTATCTGGAACATTTAAGGATATTTGAGCCTGCTCATAGTCAAAGCCTTCCATACCATGAACAACCAATCCACGCCAAGCCCCTTCTAATGCCATGCACATCCAAGCAGCCCCTGTATCAAAGCTATGTGTGCGACATGGTTTACGATTATGTTTAAAATACTTATCAGAAATAATTAAAAGCAGTACAGAGGCATTTTTTGCCCAAGATTGGTTAAAAGGGATCATCAAGTCAAAAAATAAAGACCAATTTGGATGACTTCTTTTAACGTATAAAAAACGCCAGGGTTGATTATTATAAGAAGAAGGAGCCCATCTAGCTGCTTCGAACAAAGAAAATAGCTCTTCATCTGTAATTTCTTCTGCTGTCATGGATCTAGGAGACCAACGATTAAAAATCAGTCCATGAATAGGATGTGCTGCTTTTCTAATCTTTTGGACCTCTTCTTCGAAAGGGTGACGCATGACGATTCTCCTATGTAAAGGCTATCATAGATAAATTGTTTTTTTTTAAAAGAAAAATTCTGGAGGATGAGTATATAAAAAATATAAATTGTCATTATGAACTATTTATCTGAAATGGTAGCATTGAGACTCAACTTCTGGCCATGTTATCGATAGAATACCTGTTCCTGTTTTACTAAAAAATATGCGAGGTAAGGGCTATGCTAACATGGGATCCATTGGACAGAAGTTATTCAATCTTCTTAGAAAGATGGGTCTCTCCCTTTTTACTAAAATTCAAAAAAATAGGAAAAATATTCTCATGCCTATCTGGATAAAATGATGTTAAGAAAACGGGCTTTGATCGAAAGGGTTCTCTACATCGGAGTCCATATAAACCGGAATTATTTTTTTCTCGATCTGAATTAGCTTCTTTTAGGGTCTCCTTAAATGATACTAGCGTTAATTTAAGGAAAGAGTACTATTTTTTATGTAGGATTAATGGATTGAGGAAAATTAGCTACTTTATTCTTGCAAAGATGAGATAAAATCTGATGAACTAGTTGCTAGGTAAAATCCAAAAACTCAGGCAAGAACTATGTACAAGAAAATCATGTTTTTTTTATCCATTGCAACGATTCACTTGGAAGCTGCTTTGGAAGACCCGTTAAGATATCAGGCAAAAGAATTCTCCTATCTCATTGGTAAGACAAGGTTTAAAGATGATTTATTAAATATGCATTTCCAACTTTATCAAGGATATATCAAAAACACTAACCTTCTTTTAGCTCGTTTAAAGGAATTAGAGGTTCAAGGAAAAGAGCTCAGTTATGAATATGGAGCGCTTAAAAGGCGTTTTTCTTGGGAATACGATGGCATGCGTTTACATGAGTTATACTTTGAGAATTTAGGAGGAGAAAAACCTATTAATACATCTTCTTCTTTGTATCAAGAGATTATCAAAGAATTTGGATCTTATGAAAAATGGAAACAAGGTTTTATAGCAACTGGGAAGATACGTGGGATTGGCTGGGTGATCTTATATCAAGATCTAAGAAGCAATCGCTTAATGAACACCTGGATAGATGAGCATGACTTAGGCCATCTTACAGGAGGAGAGCCTTTGCTTGTAATGGACGTTTTCGAACATGCGTACATTACTCAATATAGACTTAATAGAGAGCAGTATATCGATGATTTTTTTCATGCAATTGATTGGAGGGTTGTAGAAAATAGATATGGCACTGTTAACAAATGATTTTTTTGGTAAGATCTAACAACCATTACAAGTGTACAAATCAAGATTTAATCTGACAGATACCTATTTTAAAATAGTACTTAATCATATTTTTGTAAATTCAGCTAAGATCCTTGCTCATATGCAACCTGAAACGAACATTTTAACACGAAACCAAAGAGATATCCTTAAGGCACGACATCGCCATGAACCAGATAAAAGGCTATGCGATAGAATCAAAACCATTCTGCTCTTAGATAAAGGGAGGACATATGAAGTAATCGCAGAAGACTGAACTCCTAGATAAAGATACGATAAGACGTTACTCTAAAACCTATTTAGAAGGAGGAAAAGAAGCATGACTCAACCTAAATG
>JAITFW010000068.1 GCA_031281085.1 Chlamydiales bacterium
GAAACTAGAAAATGGATAGAGTCATGTGGATGCGAAATGCTCTTTCTTCCTCCTTACTCACCAGATCTACATCCTATCGAAACATATGGGGCTAATAGGAAAACGAACATTCGAGATCTGCTTCCTTCTGTTGCTTCTTTATCCGTTGCTTTGGATCAAGTTATTTTATCAATGTAGATTTAAAACTCTATAAGAAAGCAATTCTTGGTTTTTTTGAAAACATCTCTAGTTATCAAAAGGAGTTAAAGGGTCTTCTTTCTAAAAAATTTCATATTGTAAATTTTTAATTCTAAATTTTTCGAGTATACAGACGCATGAGCAAAGATTACGAATATCTCTCAAACACAAGCAAAACAATGATCTATCTCTCGATGACGAAGACAATGCTAAACCGTTATGCAAAAATTACTTAAATTTTACAACACCCTCTTATAAAGCGTTGTCTTTTTTTTCTTGTGATCTTGAGCCTCTTCAATGCATAGAAAATGATCTGGATTTTGTTCTTCATAAGCGATTCATTTCTGTTCTTCTATTTTTTTGTAAGTGCTTTTCCTTCTTGTTGGTTCTATGTTACCTCTTTGTTTTTTTCGCTTAATCCATCGGTGAATGGTAGCTATCCCTTTTTGAAAAAGTTGACTGGCTTTTTTCTTATCGTGATTGCTTTCCAGATATTGAAGTACTCGTTTCCTCAAATCTATTGAATAAGGTCTAGGCTTGTGCTCCTCCACAGTATTTTGTTAGAGAAATGATAAACAGGATCAATTAAATTTTAAAGCATTATACGCAGTGCTTTCGCTCTCGTTGTAGCTTTGGTTTATATGAAAATAGGTTCGATTTTCTCTTTGGTGTTCTAAGGTCGTAAGCAACAGATCTTCTGTCTGCAATTTATTGCTTCGTCCTCTTCGTGATTTTTTTTGTTTTGTGGCTTAACTTCCAAAATCGATATCTTTTGGTCTAATGTACTGGATTTCTCTCTTGCTCATCGTCGGAATTTCTGGTTTTCTACATTTGTTCCTTTTTCTAATTTCGTTATGCTCTTTGCCTTTTTAAGAGCATTATTTTACTGAAATGTTCTTTATTTTCTGGTTTCGAAAGTACTCTATTTCTGCAGCATTAAGGGAAATCATGGAACCGGAAGAGAGTTGTAAATTCAGTGTACCATCAGGATTTATGGAATGACAGATTCCTTGTATTTTTTGATTTCCCAGTTGGCAGATAATCTTTTTACCTTGAAAGGCAAGTAGCTTTTGGTAGATGGGTTGAAAATGAGTAAACCCGGAAGAAGAAAGGGATCTGAGATAGTTATAAAATGTATATAAAATGGGGTTTAAAATACTACCTAGTTCCCATGTCTTTTTACTAAATAGCATTAAAGAGGTAGCTTTTTGATCTATCTTTTTTAGATGTTCCTCATTCATATTTACATTAAGGCCTATTCCAAGTATAATTTCTAGCCTTTCAGAATAAAGGACCTCGGTTAAAATACCTGCTATTTTTTTCTTTTCGAGCAAGAGATCGTTAGGCCATTTAAGTTGCAGGGGAAACCCTTTGCTTTCCAAAACATGGTTGCAAGCAAGTGCTAAAATTTGTCCTAGATTGATAAGATAAGAGTAATCTAAAGGAAGAGTAAAAAATAAAGTTGCATAGATGTTTCCAGGAGGAGAAATCCAGTTACGTTTAAATCTACCATGCCCTTTTATTTGTTGATTAGCAGTAATAACAGTTATGCGATTCTGATTTAAAATGGCAATGTTTTTTTTAGTCCAACTATTTGTAGAATCAATTGTTGCAAAATGAATATAGTCAAATTTTGGCTTAGTAGGTAAATCCATAGGAACTCTCCTAGACAAAATTAGATCAAATACGTAATTTTGTATCCAACAGGTATATTTAAAAAAGCTAATTATGTGGGATCATCGGTATTTAAGTCGTCTTGATTTTAGAATGATTCCAATTATTTTGGTTTTAATGGTAATTAGCATTCTGGTTATCGCTTCTATGACAGGTGCTAACTTTGATGAAGAAGAGACTACTGTGTTTACTATATGGGTCATGAAGCAAATACGGTTTTTTATAATTGGTTGGGTTGTCTATTTTATAATTGCTGCATTAGACTATCGTAAATTTAAAGAATGGGTTTGGCTTTTTTATTTAGGAATACTCATTTTACTGATTGGGCTTTTTTTTATTCCTACAGTGCATAATGTACAAAGATGGTATAGAATTCCTGGCATTCCTTTTGACATACAGCCATCTGAAGGAGCAAAATTGGTGATAATTATGGCTTTGAGTTTATATTTGGAGGATCATAAGCGACATATCCAATATATGCGTATTCCTTATCAAGCTTTACTCATTGTCCTCGTCCCTTTTTTCTTGATTTTAAAACAACCTGATTTAGGCACAGCTCTTGTTTTATATCCTATTGCACTTGTTTTATTTTATTTAGGAGGAGTGCGAAAAAAAGTGATTCAAGTTATGTCCTATTTGGCTTTGTTTGCTTTGGGCTTTGTGAGTTTGGTTTTTTTAAATATTTTATCTCATGAGCAGATTCGTCCTTATGCGACTAAGGTTTTAAAAGAATATCAATATGAAAGACTTAATCCAAATACCTATCATCAGAGAGCTTCTCAAACGGCAACTGCATTAGGGTCTTGGACTGGTAGTGGTTGGCGTAATAGTGATTTTTCTGGTAAACAGTGGTTACCTGCTGCTCATACAGATTCTGTATTTGCTGCTTTTTCTGAAGAATTTGGCGTAATAGGAGTATTTTTCTTGCTGCTCTTTTTTTCTGGATTGATCTATTTTGGATTTCAGATAACTGCAATAGCAAATGATGATTTTGGACGTCTGCTATCTGCAGGGATTACAGCTTATTTAGCTATACATATGGTTGTTAATATGGGAATGATGTGTGGTTTTTTACCTATTACCGGAGTGCCTTTGCTATTGATCACTTATGGTGGATCATCGGTAATTTCGACAATGGCAGCTTTAGGAATTTTGCAAAGCATTTATAGCAGAAGGTTTATGTTTTAATGAATCCACATTCGTTTCTTTTTGATGCAGGTATTTGGTTAGGGCAGGGAACAATTCAGCTAAACATGGTAGCAAAAGAACTTGCTTTTTTTACTCGTTGGAATATAGAAAATAAAGATCGCTCAAATAAGATTGTTTGCGAACAAGAGATACAAATCAAGGGTTTTACTGATATGATGCGTAATCAATTTTGTATTTCTAGCATGGAACACGGAGAATTTCTCATCGACTTAGAAAATCAAGCGGTGGGTAAAATTCAAGGTAAGGGCTTAATCAACGATAAAATCATTGCTTGGGAATTTCGAATCAATGAGATTGGATTTGAGGGCTTTGAAGTTTATGAAAAACAAGAAGATTGGAGTTATTTATTGCGAGCAGAATATGCAACAGAGGATCAATTTCGTACTCTTATTCAAGGATGTATATGGAAAAAAGTCGATTAATAACTATTGCTTGTATAGCATTATTAGCAGGTTGCTATTCTTCTTATTTTGCAATGACCGATAAGAGTTTTTGTGAAATCGAATTGGGTGCTTTTATTCATGAAATACAATGCCAGGTGGGGGATCCTTACGCAATTTGCATACGCGAAGATGGAGCAGAGGAATATCAATATATAGAAAGGATTGACTTAGGCAATGGTCTTGTTATGGAAAAGCACTATTTTTTGCTTGTAAAAGATGACAGGATCATTAGCAAGCGTCTAGTACGTAATATCCCTCCTGCTTATCATCTCCTTTATGAAACAGAACCTAACTATCCGTCATATAACTATCCATTATATCCTTAAAATGTTTTATAGCTCTTCTCTTTCTACACGAGACTTTTTCTTAAAAAGTACACTTACCAGGAGAACAAATAAACAACAGAGGATACAACGTTTGTTGTATCCCTAAAATAAAAAGCAATGTTCACCGTTTTTATATTTTTAAGCGGTTTTAGTAGGTTTGTTACTTGTAGAAGATAATTGCTTAACTGTAATGTGTACTCCAGCTGCAACAGGAAGAACTTTTAATTTATCAAGAGTGTCCAATGTTGGATCTAAGATCTCTAACATACGGCTACAGGTACGTGTTTCAAACTGCTCATGAGACTTACGATCTCCATGAGGAGATTTTAAAACAGTACATTTTTGTATTTTAGTAGGCAGGGGAATAGGGCCTGCTACTCTAGCTCCAGTGCGTTTTGCTGTCTCGACGATGTCACATACAGCACGACTTAAAACGCATTGATCATAGCCTTTAAGGCAAATACGTATCTTCTTTTTTTCTTTTTTAACCATATATATTTGTTCGTTTTTTATTTTTTCACAATTGTATCTTGAATTTTTTGAGGAACGCGCTCGAAATGAGAAGGTTCCATTACATAATTGGCGCGCCCTGAACTAATAGAGCGAAGCTGCGTGGAATATCCAAACATTTCACTTAAAGGGACTTCTGATTCAATGAGAACGATCCCTTTTTGTGTAATTTGATTGAGGATTTTACCACGGCGGCGGTTAATGTCCCCTATCACATCCCCCATAAATTGCTCTGGGGTAGATACTGAAACCTTCATGATTGGCTCTAGTAAAATAGGAGAACCCTTGCGGGCAGCTTCCTTAACAGCCATCGATCCACAGATTTTAAAAGCCATTTCACTTGAGTCAACTTCATGATAAGAGCCATAAACAATGGAAACTTTTACATCAACAAGGCCATAACCTGCTAAAACACCTGTTGCAAGCCCTTCATTAACCCCTTTAATAACCGCTGGAATGTATTCTTTAGGAATAACACCGCCGACAATTTTGCTAACAATTTCATTGCCTTTGCCTTGTTCATTAGGTTCAATTTCCAAGACAACGTGTGCGTATTGACCGCGTCCACCAGATTGTTTAACGTATTTGGTTTCTGTTTTGCAAGATTTTGTAACAGTTTCTTTGTAGGCAACTTCTGGTTTACCTACATTTGCTTCTACAGAAAACTCGCGGCACATGCGATCTCGAAGAATTTCCAAGTGTAATTCTCCCATTCCTGCAATAATTGTTTGACCTGTTTCTTCGTTAGTAAATACACGAAAGGTAGGATCTTCTTCAGAGAGAGCTCCCAAAGCTACAGAGAGCCTTTCTCTATTTTCTTTTGATTTTGGCTCAATTGCCATAGAGATTACAGGTTCTGGAAACTCCATTTTTTCTAATAAAAGAGGGGAATTTTCGCTACACAAGGTATCTCCTGTGCTAGTATATTTTAGACCAATACAAGCTGCTATATCGCCTGTAAAGAAATCATCACGATCTTTGCGTTGATTCGCGTGCATTTCTAACAAACGCGAGATCCTTTCTTTTTTACCTTTTGTTGTATTCATTAACGTGGTCCCTTTAGAAAGAACGCCTGAATAAATGCGCACAAAAGTTAATTTGCCTACATAAGGATCCGTTGCAATTTTAAAAGCTAAAGCAGCTAGAGGTCCATCGTCTTTGGGTTCCAAAGTCATTTGTTCATCTGTTGTAGCATTCATTCCTTTAATTAATCCTCGATCAACGGGAGAAGGCATCCAGTTGACAATTGCGTCCAGTAAAGGCTGTACTCCTTTGTTTTTAAATGCTGTTCCACATAAAACTGGGTTTAATCGGTTTTGGCAAACCGCTTTGCGAATAGTTATGTGAATCTCATCTTCTGTTAGGCTGTCTGGGTTTTCTAACACCTTCGTCATAAATTCTTCGTTTTCTTCGTCAACGGTTGCTAGTTCTTCGAGCAATTGTTGACGCATTTCTTGACATTTAGCGAGTAGGTCTTGTGGGATTTCTGCTATTTCATATTTAGCGCCTAAAGTCTCATCTAAAAAGAGATAGGCTTTCATTTTGATTAAATCGACCATTCCCTTAAAATTACCTTCTGCACCAATAGGGCATTGAACAGGAATGGCATTAGCGCTTAGTTTCTCTTTCATGGAATCAATAGCTGTGAAGAAGTCAGCTCCTACGCGATCCATTTTGTTAATAAATGCAATACGCGGAACGTTATAACGCTCTGCTTGACGCCAAACGGTTTCTGATTGAGGTTGTACTCCTGCTACTGCATCAAACACTGCAACAGCACCATCTAAAACTCTAAGTGAGCGCTCTACTTCTACCGTAAAATCAACATGCCCTGGAGTGTCTATAATATTAATTTTACAATCTTCTCCATCCTTATCTGGCCAATATACAGTGGTGGATGCTGAGGTAATCGTAATGCCTCTTTCACGCTCTTGTTCCATGAAATCCATTGTTGCAGCACCCTCATGCACTTCACCAATGCGGTGAGAGCGTCCAGAATAATAGAGGATACGTTCAGTTGTGGTTGTTTTCCCAGCGTCAATATGTGCCATGATACCAACATTACGCACTCTTTCTAGTTTATCTTTTTCTGGTCGTTGATTCATAACACTCCTTTACCATTTATAATGGGCAAATGCGCGATTCGATTCTGCCATGCGATGCGTATCATCTTTTTTCTTGATAGTGGATCCTTGATTGTTGTAACAATCTACAAGTTCAGCACAAAGAGCTTCTTCCATGGATCTTCCAGCTTTAGCTCGAGAATAGTTGATAATCCAAGTCATAGCCATAGAAGTTCTACGATCGGCAGGGATTTCAATAGGAACTTGGTAAGTAGCTCCACCAATGCGACGAGATTTTACTTCTAGAGAAGGTTTTGCATTTTCTAGAGCTTGTAAAAAATCATTTAGTGTATCGGTAGATTTAATTTTCTTTGCAAAGGCTTCGATAGCATTATAGACAATGCGGCGAGCAATAGATTTTTTACCGCTAATCATAGCCTTATTAATTAATTTAGCAACAACTTCGCTCTTATAATGTGGGTCCGGCTCAGGTTGTCTTTTAGTAGCACGACGTCTTCTTGACATAATTTTCCTTCTTTCAAAATAATGATCTTCACTTGAGCTATTTTGCTCGGCCCACAATTGACTCTTTTATTTTAAAAAAGAGACAGTTGAGAGCCAGGATTCCCATATATGGATATCCTAAGATTACTTTACTTGGGGCGCTTTGCGCCGTATTTAGATCTGGATTGTTTTCGATCTTTTACCGCGGCACAATCAAGAGCTCCTCTTACAACATGGTAACGCACACCGGGGAGGTCTTTTACCTTACCGCCACGGACCAATACGATGCTATGCTCTTGCAGGTTATGACCTTCTCCTCCAATATAGGCAATAATTTCTTTCCCATTAGATAGGCGTACCCATGCAACCTTTCTTAAAGCGGAATTTGGTTTTTTTGGGGTTTTTGTCTTTACCTGAACACAAACTCCGCGCTTTTGCGGACAATTTTGTAGAGCAGGAGACTTTTCTCTTTTTTTCTTTGACTTGCGTCCAAAACGCACTAGTTGATTAATTGTTGGCATTTTTGCCTTTCTCCTTGAGCGAGTTAATTAAAAAAAAGAAGTCTTAGGAAAAAGCTTCTGCTACTTCTTAGTATATAACATGGAAGAAAATATAACTGGGAACAACATTTCTTGCAAAAAGATTATCAAAAATCTAGTTTAAATTTTTTTTAAGCGAGCTTTTTTAAGCATTTATTGAGAAATTTAATTTTAAAAATTAGACTTATCATATAAATAAAGACTAAACAAGGATTATTAGAATGAAGATATTTAATTTTTTTTTAATATGCTTGCTCGGTCTAGTTTTAGTATCTGGTAATACAGAAACTTTTAAAAAACCAGGTATAGCGATTTCTTCTATTCGTAATAATATGGAAGAGATGCTGCATTACCATGTAGAACATAAAGAATTTAATGAGTTACTTGCTAAACGTAGTTTAAGAATTTACATCGAGCAGTTTGATCACAGTAAACATTATTTACTTTTTGATGAAATTGATGCTTATCTTAACCCATCCCATGAATTATTAACTCAAATGATAGAACAATATAAACAAGGTTATTTCACCGTTTTTCAAGAATTAAACAACGTAATTAAAAATTCCATTAATAGAGAACGCACTTATCGAGCAGCGTTGCAAAAAGAGCTTATAAAAACAGAAGAAGAGCTGGTAAATCACAAGACTTATTCTGATTATTCCCACAGTAAGGAGGAGCTACAGGCAAGGATTAAGAGCCATTTGCAAAAAATCATTGCATTTGAGAAGAAACAGAACCCAAATAGAAAGTTTGATGCTGCGTATATTCAAAAGGTATTTGCTTTATGGGAAAAGCGTTTATCTCGTTTAGAAGATGCTTATCTAGATGTAGATGTTCAGGGTAAAAAACTGACTAAAAATGCTTTAGAAGAGCAGATATCTATGCATGTTCTTAAAGCTATGGCAAAAAGTTTAGATGCACATACCTGCTATTTTAGTCCTAAAGAGGCTATAGAAATGCGTACTTGTCTAGAAAAACAATTCGAAGGGATTGGTGTAGTATTAACCGAATCTGTTGAAGGGGTTGTTATTAATGATTTAATTAAAGGAGGACCGGCTTATCGCACAGGAAAAATCAGGCCGGGAGATGTGCTTGTATCTATTGATGGGAAATCTATTTCTGAGCTCTCTTATGAACAAGTCTTAGACTGTCTACAAAACGGGAACAAGCGCAAGGTTGAATTAGAGTTAAAAAGAATACAAGATAGACAAGAGAGGAGCTATTTTGTAGCGCTACAAAAAGAAAAAATCGTTATGGAGCAAGATCGTTTACAATATGCTTTTGAGCCATTTGGGGATGGAATCATTGGAAAGCTGACCCTTCCTTCTTTTTATGAAAGTAAAGACAGTTCAAGCTGTGAATCTGATATTCGATCTGCTTTAAAAGAGTTAAAAAAGCAAGGTAAGCTGTATGGTTTGGTATTAGATTTAAGGGATAATTCTGGTGGGTTTTTAACCCAGGCTGTAAAAGTTGCAGGTCTTTTTATTTCTAATGGAGTGATTGTTGTCTCCAAATACGCCCAAGGGGAAATGCAATACTTACGAGAGTTAGATGGAAGAAATTATTACGATGGGCCCTTGGTTATTTTAACTTCAAAACTTTCAGCTTCTGCCGCTGAAATTGTAGCACAAGCATTGCAAGACTATGGCGTTGCCTTAGTAATAGGAGATGAGAGAACTTATGGAAAAGGTACAATTCAATTTCAAACTGTGACAAGAGAAAAAGCGCCTTCTTTTTTTAAAGTAACCGTCGGTAGGTATTACACCGTTTCAGGAGCTTCTACGCAAATTGAGGGAGTAAAAGCTAACATTATAGTTCCTACTCGGTATTTTATCTACGATGTAGGAGAGCGATTTTTGCAATACCCTCTAAAGGGTGATCAAATTCCATCGGTGTATACAGATTCTTTAGTAGATATACATCCTCAACAGATTCATTGGTTTCAAAAACATTATTTGCCAAATCTTCAAAAAAAAATTTCTATCTGGAATCAAATGAAACCGTTTTTAACAGCAAATAGTAGCCAAAGGCTGAGTCGCGATAAAAATTTTTCTCTGTTTTTAGACGTGAAAAAACAAGAAAAGGAAGGGAAAGAAAATACTTTAACAGCAAGTCGCAATTGGGGAGTAGAGGATTTACAAATGTCTGAGGCATTAAATATTTTAAAGGATATGGCGTTATTAGAAAGCAGTGTTCAAAACTTGAATAAAAGATAAACAATCTGTTGCAAAAAATCACCTAGCTTTATATCTTTCTTGATGCATCATATGGCCAGATAGCTCAGTCGGTAGAGCAGAGGCCTGAAAAGCCTTGTGTCGCCGGTTCAAATCCGGCTCTGGCCATATTTTTTGAGCCATAACCTCAATATTGAGTTTCGTTAGTTTAAGAAAATAGGAAAGATGTAAGATAAGCAGTGCAAGAAGACTTCTTAGAAGCTATGCTATAGTGTTTTAAATCTACATTGATAAAATAACTTGATCCAAAGCAACGGATAAAGAAGCAACAGAAGGAAGAAGACCTCGAATTTTCATTTTCATATTAGCCCAATATTTTTCGATAGGATTTAGATCTGGTGAGTAAGGAGGAAGAAAGAGAATTTCGCATCCACATGACTCTATCCATTTTCTAGTTTCCACTGATTTATGAAAGCTTGCATGATCAAGAATGAAAACCTGGCCAGGACTCAAGTTTGGAATGCATTCTTGCTTCAACC
>JAITFW010000089.1 GCA_031281085.1 Chlamydiales bacterium
GAAAGAAGGGTATCTCTCTTTTTACTAAAATTCAAAAAAACAAGAAAAATAGACTCATGCCCATCTGGGATAAAATCATGTTAAAAAAACGGGTTTTGATCGAAAGCGTTTTCAACTTATTAAAGTCAAGCTGTTAAAAGGAGGAAACTATGGATATACCAAAATCCACAGGTGAGAGATTTAAGGCTATCCCTCCCCGTTGAAAGTCGAGTAGAAAAGATCAGCAATGATCCTTACCTTAATTCCCAAGCTTTAATGGCAGCTGAATTTCATATACAATGCACTCACAAACATCCTTCTGTTTTCTTTAAGAGCTTTGAACTCTGGGCATCTAACCGCTAATAAGTAACGAATCTCTGTCTTTACTTTTCTGAAACAGATTTTGTAAAAAAATAAAGCAGAAATCCCAAAACTAGGGTTAGTGTATTTTCGATAAGTAAATAATACCATTTATCAAAAATAACTTTTAGTATATTATTCCCTATTTTAAGAGAGGATCAAATGGGAAAACTAAAAGATGAAATAGCCAGACTTGCAGGGACTAATTTTTTTAGACTTGCAAAAAAGGAATCGCATCCACGAATTCGTATAAAACTTCTCGCTTTGGATCACCTTGATTCAGGAAAAACCAAAACAGAGGTAGCCAAAAAGTTTCAAATTACCTTTCCTACTTTGCGCGCCTATGGTTGACTAGATTTATTTCAGAGCGGTTGGTTGGATTGCAAGATAGGATAGGTAAGGGACGCAAGAGAAAATTGCTTTTTGAGCAAGAAGAAGCATTTCGACAACAAGTAAAAAAATTGCAAGAAGGACGAGAAGGAGGCAGAGTAAGAGGTCAAGATATACAGGAGCTTTTGAAAGAACAATTTTGCATAGATCACGCGCTGCCAAGTATTTATCATGTGCTTGAGCGATGAGGTCTTTCATGGATTTCTTCTCGATCGAAACATCCTAAATCAGATCCATTGGTTCAAGAAGACTTTAAAAAAAATGTCAAGAAAAAGTAGCTGCAGTAGAACCAGAAGGCGTTCTACCAGAAAATATTGAGCTTAGGTTTCAAGATGAGGCGCGGGTTGGACAAAGAGGCACAGTTACTCGACTTTGGGCATGGCGAGGGACTCGACCTCGGGTGATTCGTCAACAGCAATTTGAGAATGCCTATATTTTTGGTGCTGTTTGTCCAATGAGAGATCGAGCTGTTGGACTCATCATGCCAACTATTGGCAAAGATTGCATGCAACAACATCTTGATGAAATTGCAACACAAATTGCTCCTGGGAACCATGGTGTTATAATTTTTGACCGAGCCGCATGGCATACGACAAGAAAACTGCATTTGCCCAAAAACATATCGCTTTTGCCTTTACCGCCAGCATCTCCTGAGCTAAATCCAACGGAACACAAGTATGGCAGGTATTAAGAGATCGATACTTGGCGAATCGTTGTTTCAAGTCATATGACCATATTGTCGAGAGCTGCTGTAAGGCCTGGAATGCATTTACCTCAACTGTTGGTGCTATTCGTCAGTTATGTTCAAGAGAATGGGCCAAAACTAAAAGTTATTTTTGATAAATGATATAATGTCAAATTTAGATTTGTCATATAAAGAAAAAATGAGCCTCGCTTATTCCCAAAGTAAGTCGAGAAGAGCTGTTCATATCATGAATGTATACTGGTTTCGCTTTAAATTAAGAATTGTATTTCAGTATTTTTTAAAAAAACTTTCTTCTTTCAAAAGAAATTACATTCTCTTTTTAAAAATTCTTGTTTAACTCAATTCTTAATTTAAAAATAAACAAATATATCTCTTAATTCTAAAATTATACGAGCTATATGCATGCCATTTAAATCTCTATTCTTTTGTTTCATCAATAGAGCGGCTATAGATGAGTCGTACGCCTCTTTTGCCAGAAATCAAGGCCATTACCCACTCGATGAGTACGATAAAACGGTCACGAAACCCAATTAGATAGACAAGGTGAATAAATGCCCACATAAGCCAGGCGATAAAGCCGGTAAATTGAAGTTTACCAATAAAAGCAATAGCTTTGGCTTTTCCAATAGTAGCCATGCTTCCTTTATCAAAATAGGTAAAAGGTTTTCTCTTTTTTTTATCTAAATCACAGGTAATAGTTTTTGCTACATAGTGTCCTTGTTGAATAGCTACAGGAGCGATTCCTGGAAGGAGCTTATCCTTGTATTCCACATGTGCAGCGTCTCCTATGACAAATACATCTGGAAAGTTAGACAGAGTTAAATCGGGTTCAACAATCACACGGCCTGCACGATCTAATGCAGTATTTAAGCGTTTAAGTAATTTGGACGCTTGATTACCTGCTGCCCAAATGATATTTTTTGAAGAGATAAACGTATCTGCTATTTGAACACCTGAATCATCAATATGGGTGACTTTTGTGTTATTGAGGACTTGAACCCCGAGCTTTTCAAGATCTTTTTTAGCGCGTTTGGATAATCTTTCAGGGTAACTAGGTAGGATATTGGGGCATGCTTCTATTAAAAAGATCTGCGCTTTCTCTGGATTAATTTTACGAAAGTTTTTAAACATGGTTTTGTAAGCAATTTCAGCAATAGCACCTGCCATTTCTACTCCAGTGGGTCCTCCTCCAATAATGACAAAAGTTAGGTACGGTAAAATGGAGCCAAAGTCTGCTCTTTCTGCTTTTTCAAATGAGATCAAAATTTGTTCGCGAATATTTAAAGCATCGGGAATGGTTTTTAAACCAGGAGCGAATACTTCCCATTGATCATTGCCAAAGTAGCTGTGACGAGCTCCAGTTGCAATGATCAAATAATCATATCCAAACCATGCTTGATTAGAAAGGATCACCTGTTTTTGCGCGGTATTAATATCGGATACTTCACCCATAATTACAGAAACATTGCCTTGGTTTCTAAAAATTTCTCTTAGAGGCGTTGCGATTTCTCCAGGAGATAGAGCTGCTGTAGCCACTTCATATAGAAGAGGTTGAAATAAGTGGTAGTTCATCTTATCGATTAATAAGATATCTACATTAGTTTTTTTTAAAGCTTTAGCAGCATTTAATCCTCCAAAGCCTCCACCAATAATAATTACTCTGTTTCTAGTCATAAAATTACTTTCGTTTTGTTATTATAAAATTAATCTTCTTGTTTTTATTTAAAATAAGAGGAAAAGTAAATTCTTTGCAAAATTCTTGTTGTTGAGAGGATATATTTCTTTTTGGTTTGCAAGAAAGCCTACTTCTCAATAAAATCGCTTTATACAAAGATAAAAATTTTAATACCACAGTGCGCTAAAGCTGAAAAATCCATTAAAGCAGCGGTTTGCGCTTACCTTAAGTGACTGCATGTATTGTGTTCAAGATCTTTTCCAAAAATATGGACCACAACTTGGATTGAAATTGATTGCAGGAGAACCGGGTTTAAATCGTCAAATTAAAGTACCGGAAGTACATCGCCCAGGATTAAGTCTGTCTGGGTATCTAAAGAACTATACCAATCAAAGGATCTTAGTATTTGGTAATGTTGAAACACGCTATCTTAGAGATCTCGATAAAAAATTACGATTCAGTAGATTGCAAGCAATTCTAACCTCTCAAACCCCCGCTGTTATTTTAGCTGGTCGTTATACACCTTTAAAAGAACTGGTGCGTATTTGCGTAGAAGTGAACATTCCTTTGTTCCAAGCCAAAGGTTCTACTATGAGCTTAGTTAATAAAATGACATTGATGCTCAACGAAGAGTTTTCTTTAACCATGAGTTGTCATGGAACTTTGGTAGAAGCCTTTGGAGTAGGAGTATTGATACAAGGAGATTCTTCAGTAGGTAAAAGCGAAGCTGCTTTAGGATTAATTGAAAGAGGGCATTGTTTAGTTTCCGATGATGTTGTGCGTATTCGTCTGCGAGAAGGGCCTTCTCTTCAAGGGTCAGGCCCTGAGTTGACGCGTCATTTACTTGAAATTCGAGGAATTGGCATTATCAATGTAGCTCACCTATATGGTGCGGTATGTATAAGAGATGAGAAAACAATTGATCTCATTATAAAGCTAGAAGAATGGGATGAACGTAGATTTTATGATCGGGTGGGTTTAGATGAAAAATATTACGACATTCTTGGAATTAAAGTTCCTTTTCACGTGATTCCCGTTAAACAAGGTCGAGATATTGTTTTGTTGATTGAAACTATTGTTTTGAATCAAAGATTAAAAGAGATGGGATATCACTCTGCTCGGGAATTTAACGCTAAGTTGTTGGAAAGTATTTCTAGAAAACAGAGTAAGAGGGCTAAAGCTTGTGAAGCTCATGTGCAAAGTGAGGGTTAAAAATGCAATGGGATTGCATGCTAGACCAGCTACCGGAATTGTTAGATTGCTACAAGGAACAAAATCCACTGTTTCTTTTACCCATCGCAAAGAAACAATCAATGCACGCAGCATTATGAGCATTTTGATGTTAGCTGCAACAAAAAACTCTTTGATTACTATTTTGGTAGAGGGAGATGATGCTCAAGAAACTATGGAAAAGCTCATTGATGGATTCGAGAATCATTTTGGAGAACAGTAAATGTCCAAAAAACAAGAAGATGATCGTCAAGAGACTCGGATTCAAGGCTATTCAGTTAGCGAAGGAATTGCAATAGGGTATCCCTTTTTCTTGGAAAATGTGGACAATCCCATTCCTAATTTTCCTATTACATTAAATGAAGTTGATCAAGAGATCCAACGTTATCACATAGCTTTAAGATGTAGCAGTGAAGATCTTAAAAAACTTTCCAAATATTTAACCTATAAAGGTTCTAAGGAAGCCGCTACGATCATTGATACACAAATCCAAATTCTGGGAGACCCTTGTTTAACCACCCATGTAGAAGAAAAAATTCGACACATGCTGCAGAATATCGAAGCTGTTTTTCATTCTGTCATTACAGATTATGAAATTCGTTTTTCTTGTATAAAGGACAGCCTTTTTCAAGATAGGTGGGTTGATATAATGGATTTGGCAAAAAGAGTTCTTAGACATCTTTGTTCTCAAGAGCAAGTTTCTTGGCTTAATGTTCCGGTTGAGTCTATCATTTTTGCAAAAAGTTTAATTCCTTCCCATGCAGCAATTGCTGATTATCCTCGTGTGATTGCTTTTGTTACAGAAGAAGGAGGAGCTAGTTCACATGCAGCACTTATTGCTAGATCAAAAGGAATTCCTTACGTGACTTGCATTAACTTAAACAACCTGCGCTTATGCCTAACCCAATTCGTTATTGTAGATGGATATAGTGGAGAAGTGATTTTAAGTCCTAGCAATAAAACCTTGGCAGAATATCAGAACCGCAGAAATAATTTACAGAAATGGGTTAAGAAAATTCATGTGAATACAGATTCTATTTTGCAAACAAAGGATGGACACCCTGTAGAAGTATTCGCAAATGTAGGTCATCTACATGATGTAGAACAGTTGACAAAGTTTGGATCTAAAGGGGTTGGTTTATTTCGCACAGAATATCTTTTCTTCCAAAATAATCATTTTTCTTTTTCAGAAGAGCATCAATATGAGTTTTATTTGCAAATTATTCGGAAAGCTGCCGATATGCCGGTAACTATTCGTGTATTTGATATTGGAGGAGATAAAATTCCACAATTTCTACATTCCTTTAGTGCCGATCGTTCTGCATTCAAATACCGAGGTATTCGTTTTCTTCTTTTACATAAAGATCTTTTCCGTATGCAATTAAGAGCTATTTTACGAGTAGCCTATCATGGAAATGTACGCATTTTATTGCCTTTAATCAGCGATCTTATCGAGTTAGAAGAATCGCGTGTTTTGATAGAACAAGTGTCTCAAGAGTTATCTCAAGAAGGAGCATTATATAAACCAAACTTACCTTTAGGATGTATGATTGAAATTCCATCTGCTGTATTTATTTCTGGTGTTTTAGCAAGGCATTGTGATTTTTTATCTATTGGGACCAATGATCTTATACAATATAGCTTAGGAATAGATCGTAGCGATTATGTAGAAAATGATTTTCATTACTCTGTTCATCCGAGCATTATTCGCATGATTAAAATGGTTACTTTTGAGGCTGTACAAAATAAAAAAGATGTCTCCATTTGTGGAGAGATTGCTTCTCATCCTCTTTTTATTGTTCTATTGATCGGGTTAGGGTTGAAAATCTTTTCCTGTTCTCCTCGTTATATTCCAACTATTAGATATGTGATTAAACAAATTCGTTTTAAAGATGCAGCTATTCTAGCTCAGGCAGTATTGGAAATGGATTCTTCGTCACAAATTTTTGAAACCTTACAAAATTATCTCGACTCTATATATATTCCTGAGTATTTGTGCACCCATCTTTATTCCAAAAGATAGCTGAATTTTTATGTGTGAGTGGTTTTTTTATGAGTTGCAAAAGAATGTAAAGAGTTTTCTTATTCTTTATCTAGGGCGTGTCGACAATTAAGCCAGATCACAGAGGCAGCTAAGTAAACTAAAGTGACAAGAAATCTCATCATAACGGGTAGCAATGGCTCGATGTCAGAGGCTAAATATTTGAACACTTTCTCCCAAATACCACTTATAGATCATCTGCTCCATCTTCGATGAATATGTTTCCAATCTCCAAACCGTTCTGGTAAATCTCTCCAAGGTATACCAGATCGATATCTGTAGAGGTCTGCTTCAACAAACAATCGATTATCTTTAGCAGGACATCCTGCAGATCCTAAACGTCCAGGTTGCAAATCCTTGATTCGTTCCCATTGATCTTCTCTCAACGCATATCGTTTCATAGCCAACTCCTTGAGTTATAGATGACCTTATAAAGCATTAAAAATTTATAAAAAAAGATGGTCGATAGAAACCCTTTTTGGATATTTCAAAACAAAAGCCTTTAACTTTGAAGATACCCATATGACTGATGTAAAC
>JAITFW010000012.1 GCA_031281085.1 Chlamydiales bacterium
TCTCCATCTGTCCAAATAAGTCTTTGTAGATTCATCCGTTTTACTACTCTATGGTGCTTTCCAGACCTTTGATAAGAGTCTAAATCCCTTTTACTTGCGTATGGTTTATCTAGGGTTGAATCTTCAATCACCAAGTATCCCTGATTTTTATCAACAAATTGAGCTGGTTCTTGCCATAAAGATTCTGATGAAAGCTCTAGTCTATGGAGCATCCTTATCATGGCATCATGGGAATCTTTTTCATGAGGCTGCTCTCGTGCTGCTTCTGTACAGCTATAGGCTTTTTGCGTCGCGATTAAAAAATCGATGTTATCTTCTTCTTTGTATTTAGGTGGATTCATGCCAAATAGATTAATGTGTTTTTAGAATTTATTCAACTGCGTAACTCCTAACTGGTTTCATTTTAAATTAAGAATTGTATTTCAGTATTAAAAATTTTTTCTTTCACAGGAAGTTACATTCTTTTTTTTAAGATTCTTGTTTAACTCAATTCTTAATTCTAAATTTTTCGAGTATATTCTCTCTTGTGTGCAATTAGAGAACTCAATATCACATAGAAAAATGTACCTCCTTAGGTTTTAGAGGCTTTTCGTCTACTTTATGTCTAGTAAAGTTTTAATATGTCGGTTCTGATTATTACGTTTTTTTCAGTTGAAGGATTTTACTTTTATTGGTAGTCTTAAACTTTTTAAAGTTGTAAAGTTAACCTATTTTTTATCACCAGGGGTGCTTACAGGTACGCTTATCGTATCTTTAAGCTGA
Source organism: Chlamydiales bacterium (assembly GCA_031281085.1). Lineage (GTDB taxonomy): Bacteria > Chlamydiota > Chlamydiia > Chlamydiales > Rhabdochlamydiaceae > Rhabdochlamydia. The sequence goes on from JAITFW010000012.1 coordinate 763, forward strand.
GAGAGTTCCCTAATAACCTGATCTGGATCATGCCAGCGGAGGGAGAGTGAACGTGCAAGCAGACATACAATGCGCTTGGTCAGACATCCAGGCGATCAAAAAATCTTCTCCTCTTATTCATAACATTACTAATTACGTTGTTATGGAAAGTATCGCTAATGGCCTTTTGGCTATTGGGGCTTCTCCTATCATGGCTCATGCTTTAGAAGAAGTTCACGACATCGTTAAGATTGCAAATAGTCTTGTTTTAAATATAGGCACATTAAGTCCTACTTGGGTTCAAGGAATGATGGTAGCTCTCAAAGCTGCTCATGCCAAAGGCATTCCCATCGTAATCGATCCTGTTGGTGCAGGAGCTACCCACTATCGCACGGAAACCATTCATTCTATTTTAAATCACAATGCCGTAACGGTTGTTAGGGGTAATGCGTCAGAAGTGGCTTCGCTCTTGGTTAATCAATCTCTAACTAAAGGCGTTGATAGTCTTTTAAATCCTATAGATTGTCAGAACCAAGCAAAAATATTGGCTTCAAAAAATAGATGCGTTGTGTGGATGAGTGGACAAACTGATGTAATTACCGATGGGCAATCTGTTGTTCTCATCCATAATGGGCATCCATTAATGAGCAAAGTGACTGGAATGGGTTGCATGGCAACAGCGATTACCGGTGCCTTTTTAGCTGTGAACCAAGATGTGCTCCTTGGATGTGTTCATGCAGCTATCTTAATGGGTATAGTAGGTGAAGTTGCTGCTGAAAAATGCAAGGGGCCAGGGTCATTTAAGGTAGAGTTTATCGATACGCTGTATTCTCTATCTTTCAATGACATAGAGGGGCGCATGCGTGTGGATACTCTATGAAATGTTTTGTTGGTCCATCGCTCTATTTAGTTACACATCGAAAGTCTTTACAGCTTGAAGACTTCTTTCGCGTGATTCGTGCATCTGTAGACGGCGGCGTTAAAATCGTTCAATTACGAGAAAAAGAAGTTTCTGCGCGTGAAATCACTACGATCGGGAAAAAATTGCTCTCGATTCTAAAACCTCTTGGAATTCCGCTTATCGTTAACGATAGAGTCGATGTCGCTCATGCTATAGGTGCAGATGGAGTTCATTTAGGACAATCGGATCTAAGAGTAACAGAGGCAAGAGCTATTTTGGGAAAGAATGCTATGATTGGACTTTCTGTAGAGTCGTTAGAACAAGCAAAAGCCGCTAGGGAAGAAGATGTGGACTATCTTGCCGCTAGTCCTATATTCCATACCAAAACCAAAACGGATTGTGCCGAACCTTGGGGTTTAAATGGCTTAAAACAACTTTGTGCTATTTGCAATTGTCCAGTCATAGCTATCGGTGGTATTAACGTCACTAATATAAAGGAAATTATGGAATGTGGAGCTGCAGGAGTAGCTGTAGTTTCTGCTGTTTTCGATGCTCCCTGCCCCAAAACAGTGGTTTGTGAAATGATAAACAGGATGAAAGGATATGCAATTTCAAAAATGGGGTGAAGATCCATTCGTTGAGCATTTGGCTCAACAATTTCTTTTCAATGATCCTGTGCTTGGAATTGGAGACGATAGTGCTGTGATTCCCATGGAAAATGGGAAGGCATGGCTAATCACGACAGATGCTTTAGTGGAAGGTGTTCACTTTTTAAAAGAGCAGATAGCAGCCAAGGATTTGGGCTACAAAGCAATGGCTGTCAATGTCAGTGATATTGCAGCTATGGGAGGAGAACCAAAATATGCTTTTTTATCAGTTGCTTTTCCAAAAGCCACCGACTGTTCTTGGATCAAACTCCTGATCGATGGAGTTAAGGAAGCTTGTGATAAATGGGATATTCTTCTTTTAGGAGGAGATACAGTTGGTTCAAAAAGAGATATTTTTCTCAATGTTGCTCTCATAGGCTCAGCGTTTCAAGATAAAATTAAATATAGATGTGGGGCCCAACCCGGAGATATTATTTGTGTGAGCGGATGTTTAGGAGATTCGGGAGGAGGGTTAAAAGCTCTTCAAGAAGGAACTACGAAAACCAGAGAGGTTCAATATTTAATTCGCTCGCATTTTCACCCCGAACCCTCTTCTCAGCAAGGGATTTGGTTAGCTTGTCATCACGAAGTGCATGCTATGATGGATCTTTCAGATGGATTAGACTGTGATCTAAAAAGACTGATGAAAAAGTCGAAAAAAGGGGCTGAGGTAGAAATGGATCGCATTCCTATATCTCATTTCCTTTCTAGCGTTTGTCTAAAAGAGAGATGGGATGCTCTTCAACTTGCTTTGACAGGTGGTGAGGATTACTGTTTATTGTTAACAGTTGCTTCTGAGGCTTTTGACAACCTACAACAAGTTTTTCAACAGACATTTCATCGTTCTTTATTTTCGATAGGCAGGATTACTAACTGTGTTGATGAGCTGGTGTATTATAAAAATGGGAAAAAGACTCGAGTAAACTATACAAACTACAATCATTTTCAGTAGGGCATCAAATGGACCAACAACTTTTTAAAGTTCTTACTATTGCAGGGTTTGATGGCAGTGGTGGAGCTGGCATGCAAGCAGACCTCAAAACGTTTTCTGCACTTGGGTGCTATGGAACTACTGCTTTAACAGCCATACCTATTCAAAATACAATGGGTGTAAGATCTATTTACGATATAGAAACGATCTGTTTACAGGAGCAAATCAAGGCCATATTGGAAGATATGTCTTTGAACGCTATTAAAATAGGGATGCTACATCGAGAAGAAATGATAGAATCTATTGCAAACATTTTCCATCATTATCATGCCACAAATATTGTTTTAGATCCTGTCATGATAGCTAAAAGTGGCGATAAGCTTCTGGTGCCTGAGGCCATTTTTAGCATGAAAAAGAGACTTTTTCCCATTACAACTGTCTTAACGCCAAATCTATTAGAAGCCTCTGAGCTGTTAGGTCGAGAAATTAAAAGTAAAACTCAAATGGAACAAGCTGCATTAGACTTAATTCAGATGGGCCCTCGAGCTGTCGTTGTCAAAGGAGGTCATTTAAACGGGGATTGTGAGGATTGTCTATGTTTAAAGGATCCTAAGCTTGAAATTCGTTGGTTTTCAGCTCCGAGAATTCAAACACAGAACACTCACGGAACAGGATGTACTTTCTCTGCAGCAATAGCGGCTTTTCTCGCAAGAGGGTTTAGCGTTGTGGACTCGATAACCCAAGCAAAAGAATATATAACAGAAGCAATTGAAGCTGGAAGGCAAGTAAAAGTAGGTCAAGGACACGGTCCTGTACATCATTTTTTTCATCTATGGAAGTTTCTTAAAGGTACTGCATGATTTTGGTTGGATTGGAGAAAATAATAGTCAAAGTACTTTTTGCTCTAGCCTTTTTTATAGGAACTTGTTCTTTCATCTTGGTTTTTCTTCCCCTTGGTAAACATGGGTGCTAGTACAGAGAGCTTTTCTACATTTAAGTCTTTCATGACTTATGGGTTATTATCAGTTACATCTGGGAGGATAGCAGATACAGAGATCATCATCCTTTCAACGTTTTTATGCAATAATCTGCTTATTTTGCAAATGATTCTTACCTTATGCGCTTGGTCAGCAATAGGGCCTATTCCATCTGTTTCATTAGTTATGTGTCTTTGTCTTTTAATCATAGTTCTTAAGCACTTTAAGTGTTTGGTTTGTGTATCCGTTAATCAAAAAAAAAGGTGTTAACATGAAATTTTCAGAATGTCTTTGGGAAACGACGATTCCTATTTATCAGCAAATTATTCAGCATCCTTTCAATATCGAGCTGGCAGAGGGAACATTGAACCAGAAAAAATTTATTTTTTATATGGAACAAGATTCTTACTATTTAATTCATTTTTCTAGAGCTTTAGCATGTATTGCAGCTAAAGCAACTTCTTCAACAATTATTCATCATTTCTTAAATTTCTCTCTTGGTGCTTTAGTTGCAGAACGTGAGTTACACGCGGGCTTTTTACCTTCTAGCTACAATAGTGATGAAGTTGAGCCTTCTCCTTCTTGTATGGCCTATACTCAGTATTTAATGGCAACGGCATCCACAGCATCTTTAGAGGAAACAATAGCTGCTGTTTTACCTTGTTTCTGGATTTATAGAGAAGTTGGACGCCATATAGCAAATCGTTGTATAAGAGCTAATCCCTATATAAAATGGATAGAAACTTATTCTAGCCAAGAGTTTTCCGATGGCACTGATCGAGCTATTTCTCTGTTAGACGAACTTGCAAACCAGTGCTCAGACAGAACAAGGGAACGCATGAAGAGAGCTTTTGAATACTCTTCACTATTTGAGTGGCATTTTTGGGACGATGCTTATAAAATGATGATTTTTAGAGATTCTGTAAAAGAGAGTGATGAATTATTCATAAAAGTGGGAAAGATGTAAGTAAACGTTATGAGTGGGTGTGATTAAAAGTTTTAGGTTGCCCGATACGGGCAACCTAAGAGAGAATAAGTAGCTTTAATCAGGAGCTACTTATGAAGAAGTCTTTTACGGAACGATAGGAAGCACACCCGGAACTAAAGCGACACATCGAGCAAAAGCTCGATGTCGTTGAGAATATTGAAGGGAAGGCGGACAAAGCAAATGATGCTGAGATTCAAGTTGTAGATAATATGCGTAA
>JAITFW010000069.1 GCA_031281085.1 Chlamydiales bacterium
TCCCTTCTTCAAAGTTCTACTTTTTCCCAAACCAACTCGAAAAGAGGTTTGTAGATTTAGAAGAAGAGCTACTTGTGTTTGAAGAAGAAGAATTGTGCATATTAGGAAAATGACGACGATCATACTGTTCCCATCTTTCTGCAGATTTTTTCTGCAGCTCTCTATAAGCTGGAGTATCTGGGGCCGATTTTTTGCTACTGAGTGAATCGTAATATCTTTCACTTTTCTCGTCGTCTATTCTGTCTCTTTGAGCTTGAAAAGCTTGCTGTGTCATATTTTGTGCGAAATAACTATCCATTTGTTGTCGCACGTAATAATCATGGGAAGGCCATGTCATAAAATACTCCTTGTGAAACCTATAAAGATTCTTTCTTTTGACGTTCAAAAGAATTAGCCATTATACGATCCCAATAATAATTTGCATCCCTTAATCTCTCTTTTGAAGGATCGTATCTTCTTTTAACTTCTTCTTGGCTAGGGATTCGATCTTTAACTTGCAGTAATTTTTCGACCGATGCTAGAATCCATATGCAAAAAAACCCGTCCAAGAGCAGTTGATCTATTTGATGAATTTTGCGGAGATTTATATCTTTTAAAAAGAGGCTGTCAGTGGCGTATGTTGCCAATAGAGTACCCTGAATGGGAGCTCTGTGATTACTATTTCCGTCTTTGGAATAAAAAATAGGAAACTACGGATCAAAGTATTCTAGAGATAGTTTAAAAAAAATGGGTTGGAGAGGACCGAAAAGCCCATGGTCGACAAGAGAAAACCAGTTTTGTAATGATTGATGCACAAAGTGTAAAAAATACAGACACTGCAGAAAATAAAGGCTATGATGCAGGGAAAAAAAGATCAGGAATTAAAAGACACATAGCAGTTGATACGCAAGGACTACCTCACGCCATTCATATTACCACCGCAAATGTCACTGATAGAAAAGCAGCCATAGCGGCTCTTTCACTACATAGAAACGATTTGCTTGCAGTAAAAAATGTTTTAGCAGACGGAGGCTATTCTGGAGGGAAATTTGCAAAAAGTGTTCAAACAATATTAGGTTCTAGAGTAGAAATAGCTAAACGAAAGGAACTTCATACTTTTAAAGTAATTCCTAAAAGATGGGTTGTAGAGCGTTCTTTTGCATGGCTAGAAAAATATCGTAGATTATGGAAAAACTGTGAAAGAAAATGGAATTCAAGCCTAAATATGGTGGTTCTAGCTTTTGTTGCTTTACTCTTGAAAAGATTTTAAACAGGCTCTAAGGGCGTTTTATGAGAAATACAATTAGGACATCTTCTTCTATCTATAAGGCCATCATTACCCTCTCTTTGAAATCTTCTTAACCATAATCGAATCGTATTTTTTGACATGTTCAGTCTAAAGGCTATTGGCTTAATGCCTCTTTCAAGAGCTTCCAGTATAATAGCTTTGCGAGTTGTGAAATGTTTATCTTTACTAACAGAGGTCATAAATTTAGAATAGAATTCTTGCATAACCATAAATAAACTGTAAAATGATTAAAATTTTAAAAAGATTTAATCATGAGATATGATAGTTTAAAAGAATTTAGAGACGAAGAATTCAGACCATTGACAGAAGTAAAACGAACCCCATTTGAAAAGATGGAACATATTTAAAAAGAAGCAGAAAGCATGAAGAAAGCACTTGGAGGCAGGCCTCATAGATGATCTATAGAAGACCAACAGCTTATGGCACTTGAATACATAAGAGAATATCGAACCTATTTTCAAGAAGCAGCATCTTATCAAAAATCAGAAAGCGCCTGCTATCGGAATATTCGTTGGATAGAAGAAGTACTGATTAAACATCGTGACTTTGCACTTCCTGGACGAAAAGCTTTGTTAAGAAACGATACCTCCTTATGAAGTTATTTTAATAGATACAACAGAAACCCCTATTGAACGGCCAAAAAAAACCAAAAGGATTACTATTCAGGGAAAAAGAAAAAACACATCTTAAAAAGCCAGGTGATAGTAGATAAAAAAAGTCGGAAGATCATTTGTACAGCATTTGCTAATGGTAAACGCCATGACATTCGTTGATTTAAAGAATCTAAAACGAACATCCATCCAAAAATCAAGGCAATTACAGACACAGGATATCAAGGACTACAAAAGATCCATTTGCATACAAATATGCCTAAGAATTTACAATATACCCAAGAGAATGAGAAAAAAGACATATAAGAAAAAAACAAAAAAGAAACCCCTATCAAAAGAAGATACAAGAAATAACAAAGATCAATCTAGAGAACGAGTGCTGAATGAAAATGTAATGGGGATGCTCAAGCGTTTTAAAATCCTAGCAGAACGATATAGAAATCGCTGAAAACGCTTTTGTCTAAGATTTCATCTTATAGTGTTATTTAACTTTAAATTTTCATTTTATCCAATTAAATAGGGTTCGCTCTATTATTTCAAATATTTGGCTTATTTCTTTCTTTGATAATCCTTGTCTTAAAGACTTTTCATCTTAAATCATGTGAATATGCCATCTTATTATGTTACCGTATCTTTATGAAAATTTAAAGTTTAATATCTGTATTTCTCTTTAAGCCTTTTTGAAAACATAAGAAGCCCTTCAAAGCGGAACTTAAGCGCTTCTTCTTTTTCATAGTTTTTTAGTTGTTCTAAGCTATTCTTGTTAGATCAAAGCAACTACATTCCAAATACAAGTGAGAGATAGAGGTAAAAATACAAGAAAGCCCTATTTTATAATAGGGCTTTGGTTCAAAAGAAAAACTATCCAACAAGTACAGGATCAGCATCGTTAAAAGAAAAGACAAGCGGTTCTTTCTCCTCACGATCAAGGTTTAAAACCCTTTCGCGATATTCTTCAAACCCAGTTCCTCCGGGGATCATATGCCCTAAGATAATATTAGATTTAAAATCGAGCAGGTAGTCTATCTTACCTTCACAAGCTGCATCTGTTAAAACACGTGTTGTCTCTTGGAAAGAAGCAGCAGAGATAAAGGACTCTGTTCCCAATGAAGCTTTAGTGATACCTAAAAGTACAGGGGTTGCTTGCGCAGGACGCCCACCTTCATTTAGCGTTTTAGAGTTCATTGCATGGAAGTTTTTCTTATTCACATCTTCCCCGTATAAGAAGGTAGTATCGCCTGGATCGGTTACACGCACCTTCTGTAGCATCTGACGGATAATGATTTCAATGTGCTTATCATTAATATCCACCCCTTGTAGACGATAAACCTCTTGTACTTGGTTGACAAGATACCTTTGTAATTCACGAACACCGCAAATATCAAGGATTTCTTGTGGTACAACTAAACCATCGGTTAGCTGCTGCCCTTTAATGACAAAGTCCCCTCTTTGCACAATTAAGTGTTTAGTCAAAGGAATTAAATGTTCTTGTTCCATACCGGATTCGTCATCGCGAACAATCACAATACGCTTATTCTTTTGCACTCCACGAAAATCGACAACTCCATCGATTTTGGCAATTTCAGCGGTATCTTTTGGACGTCTAGCTTCAAATAGCTCTGCAACACGTGGTAGACCTCCAACGATATCTTTTGTCTTAATAGCTCCTCTAGGAAGACGAGCCAATAACATGCCCGCTGTAACAACTTGTCCTTCTTGCACCGAAATATACGCACCTGATGGGATCGCATACGTTCCCACAAGTTCTGTGCATTTAGGATCTGCATAAATAACAATCTGAGGATGTAATTCACCGCGGTGTTGTTTAACTATGAGTTCAGTTTGGCCTGTTTGTTTATTGATTTCTTTTTGCGTAGAAATTCCTTCCACAAGATCTTCATATTTTACGTAACCTGGACGCTCGCAAATAATCGGAACATTGTGTTGCTCCCAATAACCAACTTTTGTTTTCTTTTTGATATTAGTTCCATCAGTAAGTAAAATACGTGTTCCTAGTTCTACCGTAAAGGTTTGTAAAGATTCTATGGATTTAGTACTGAGTAATTTCTTATACTCATCCAAAGTTCTTCCTTCATCACGCACAATATGCAAGGAACCATTTTTATTTAAAGCTAAGAATACATGCTCATCGGTTTCCACTGTACGAAGACCCATATAGACTAAAATACCATCATGTTCTGCAATTAATTCAGGAGAAATGCCCGCTGACGCAATTCCTCCAGTATGGAAAGTACGCATAGTGAGCTGAGTTCCTGGTTCTCCGATGGATTGAGCAGCTATAATTCCTACAGCTTCTCCTAAACCAATCAGCATTCCGTTTGCTAGATCAATACCATAACACTTTGCACATATTCCTCTTCTTGCTTCACAAGTAAGAGCAGAACGAATACGAACGCTTTCTATTCCTGCATCATCAATTTTTTCTGCTTGCAGAACATTAAGCATAGCTCCTGCTTTTGCAATTAATTGTGTACTATCCCCTGGCTGGTAAATATCTTCACAGATAGCACGACCAAAAATGCGATCTTTTAAAGAAAGAAGTTCTTCTTGTCCTTGCTTAATTGCAAAAACGTCAATTCCATTTAACGTTCCACAGTCAGCTTCTGTAATAATGACATTTTGTCCTACATCCACAAGACGGCGAGTCAAATATCCAGAATCCGCAGTTTTTAAAGCGGTATCAGCAAGACCTTTTCGAGCTCCGTGAGAAGAGATAAAGAACTCAAGAACGCTTAAACCTTCACGAAAGTTTGCAATAATAGGAGATTCAATAATCTCACCAGATGGCTTTGCCATCAAACCACGCAAAGCACCAAGCTGTTTAACCTGGGATCTATTACCTCGAGCGCCAGAATCCATCATTAAGAAAAGAGGATTTAATTCACCTTCTTTTAATGAACTAACCATTTTAAACAGTTCTTCAGATAATAGATCTGTTACCTCTGTCCACATACCAATAATTTTGGAGTGACGCTCTCCCTCAGTAATAATACCATCTTCATACTGTTTAACAACCGCTTCGATTCGTTTTTCAGCATCTTCAATGACTTTTCTCTTATTAGTTGGAATTTTAACATCATAAACCCCCATTGATAAAGAAGCTTTTGTCGCTTCAGAAAATCCAAGGGTTTTAATATCATCTAAGAAGCGGACAGTCGCTTCTAAACCCACTTTTTTATATACCTCAAGAACGAGCTCACTCATTTTCTTTTTACGTAAGGTGTAATTTTGAAATCCAAGCTCTTTGGGAACAATCATATTGAACAAAACGCGCCCCGGCGTCGTTTCAATAATGCTATTATCTAGCTTAAGCTTAATTTTTTCATGCAACCTAATTCCTCTTCCTAAGTCATCACGACGCGTACCTTCTATTTGAGGCTCATCAAAATTATAGCTTCCAGCACCTGGAGATAGAGCCATCAGAACTTCTTGCTTATCAGCAAAAACTTTTGTTTTTTTACCATGTTCCTCTGGAACATAAATAGGATCTAGCATGAGGTAATACAAACCCAAAATCATATCTTGTGAGGGAACTGCAGAAGGTTTGCCAGAAGAAGGTAAAAAGATATTATCTGGTGCCATCATCAACAACTTTACTTCCAGTTGTGCTTCTAAAGATAAAGGCACGTGAACTGCCATCTGGTCACCATCAAAGTCTGCATTAAATGCAGAGCATACAAGTGGGTGTACACGAATAGCTTTTCCTTCAACAAGTGTTGGCATAAATGCCTGAAGACCTAATCTGTGCAAAGTAGGCGCGCGGTTCAAAATAACAGGATGATCTTTTGTAATTTCTTCTAATACATCCCATACTGCAGGAGCTTGCTTTTGAATCATCTTTTTAGCAGAACGTATCGTATACACATAACCCAAATCTTTTAAACGCTTAATAATAAACGGCTCAAATAACTGCAAGGCCATTTGCTTAGGCAAACCACACTGATTAAATTTTAATTCGGGACCTACAACAATGACAGAACGACCAGAGTAATCTACTCTTTTTCCTAAAAGATTTTGACGGAAACGCCCTTTTTTCCCCTTCAACATTTCTGACAAGGATTTAAGTGGACGACTTCCCGCTCCCATAACAGGATGGCCATGGCGACCGTTATCAAATAAAGCATCTACTGCCTCTTGAAGCATCCTTTTTTCATTACGCACAATCACATCGGGGGTTTTTAACTTTAAAATCGCCTTTAAACGATTATTACGGTTGATGACACGACGATACAAATCGCTTAAGTCAGATGTTGCAAAACGACCGCCTTCCAAAGGAACAAGAGGTCTTAAATCGGGTGGAGTTACAGGGATAGCAGACATCGCCATCCAGTCTGGACGATTAGGAGAAGTAGTAAAACCTTCTACAATTTTTAACCTCTTAGCTAATTTCATCCGCGCTTGCATGGACTTTGTCTTACGCAATTTATCTTTTAACTCTACTACAAGGGCTTGCAGATCTTCTTTTTCTAAAAGATCACGAATAGCCTCTCCCCCCATTTTAGCAACAAAAGCATCGGCTCCCCATTTCTCTTGTGCTTCTCGATACTGAATATTGCTTAACAGCTGTTTTTTCTCTAATTCTGTCTGGCCTGGGTCAATAACAATATATTCTTCATAATAAATCACTCTTTCTAAATCAGCAGAAGACATCCCTAAAATATTACCAACGCGAGATGGCATGGTTTTAAAAAACCAGATATGAACGATGGGAACAGCAAGTTCAATATGCGCCATTCGTTGACGGCGCACTTTAGCTAAAGTAACTTCCACACCACAGCGGTCACAAACAATTCCTTTGTGTTTAATCTTCTTATACTTTCCACAGCCACATTCCCAATCCTTAGTAGGACCAAAAATCTTCTCACAACACAACCCACCTTTTTCTGGCTTATAGGTACGGTAATTAATCGTTTCAGCTTTTTTAATCTCCCCGCGAGACCATTCATTGCGAATTTTATCATCAGATGCAATTTGAATAGTCACTTTCCCAAAACGAGAGCTTTTTTCAAAGTGGGAATTATTGAATTCTTCTGACATTTAAGTTACTCCAAAGTTTTTACTCTTCTTCTGCTGACACGGCACACATATCTATCCCAAGACCACGTATCTCTTTTTCAAGTACGTTATAAGATTCTGGAACTCTGGTCCATAGAAGGTTTTCGCCTGTTACAATTAATTCATAAGCACGAAGCCTTGCTTCAACAGCATCTGATTTAACAGTGACTAATTCTTGCAACGTATAACCAGCGCCATAGGCTTCTAATCCCCAAACCTCCATCTCTCCAAATCTTTGTCCACCCATTTGGGCTTTTCCTCCCAATGGCTGTTGCGTAACAAGTGAATAAGGACCAACAGAACGAGCATGAATTTTATCAGCAGCTAAGTGATTTAATTTAAGCATGTATATATAGCCACACACAACAGGATTTTCAAAACGTTCTCCTGTACGTCCATCATATAAATAGCTCTTTCCATTAGAAGGAAGGCCATTTTCTTCCATCATTGCCCAAATACGCGATTCTGGAAATCCTTCAAAAACAGGGCTTTTTACATAAATTCCTGCTTTTTTAGCTGCATACCCAAGATGAGTTTCTAATAGTTGTCCCATGTTCATACGAGAAGGAACGCCGAGAGGATTTAAAATCATCTCAATGGTTTCCCCATTGTTTAAATAAGGCATATCCTGCTCAGGAACAATCTTAGAAACAACCCCTTTATTTCCATGACGTCCTGCCATTTTATCTCCCACTTCTAGCTTGCGCTTTGAAGCAACGTAGATTTTAACTTGGCGAATAACTCCTGGATCTAATTCGGTATCTCCTTTACGAATAAATTCAATTTCCGTCTTGTGTTGCTGCTGCAAGGCCTGCATTTGTGAGTCAAACTCCCTCATCAACTTTTTAAGAGTATCATATTCTTCTGCTTCTCCAAGAATTAAGTCTTCAGGCTTTTCTTCTTCTAGAACTTCGATCATCTCTTGAGTGATGATCTCTTCTTCTTTAATCAGAATGTCACCTGTTTTACGATGCATAATGGGTGCTGGAGCAGCTTCTCCCAATAAAAGAGCACCCACTTGTTCATGAAACTCTATAATGAGTTTTGACTCTTTAGCTTTAAACTCTTCATGAACATCTTTAATACGAATCGCTTCCTCTACTAACTCATCATCTGTTTTAGATAAACGATCTCTACGGGTAAAAACCCTTACATCCATGACAACCCCAGATGTTCCTGGAGGAGCTATTAAAGAAGCATCTTTTACTTCATCTCCTTTCTCTTCGAAAATAGCGCAAAGCAGTTTCTTTTCTAAAGGAGCGTTATCCTCTACTTTCGGAACAGTTTTACCAACTAGGTAATCCCCTTGCACAACTTTAGCCCCTTTGCGAGCTACACCAGTTTTATCTAAATGCCTTAAAGGATACTCTGAAATATTAGGAATATCTGGTGTAATTTCTTCTTTACCAATTTTAGTAATTTGTGCTTGAGCTTCAAATTCTTCAATTAAGACAGAATCGTATGCGCCTTGTTTAACAAGCTTCTCTGAAATAATAATTGCATCTTCAAAATTGTAACCACACCAAGGCATAAATGCTACTAAGACATTCTTACCTAAAGCAATTTCTCCTTTATCGGTAGCAGGTCCGTCTGCAATAATATCCCCTGCTTCTATTACATCTCCAATAGCACAAAGTGGGGTTTGATTAATGCAAGTCCCTGCGTTAGATCGCATAAATTTTTTCAAATGGTACGTCTTTTTCATCAAAGGATTCGATTTAGATGCAACCACAATCTGAAAACCATCCACGAATTCAACGACACCATCTTCTTCTGCTAGTACAATAGCCCCAGAATCTCGAGCAGCTCTAGATTCAAGACCTGTCCCTACAATAGGAGCTTCTGTTTGCAAAAGAGGCACAGCCTGACGTTGCATGTTAGAACCCATCAAAGCTCTATTGGCATCATCATGCTCTAAGAAAGGAATTAAACCCGTGACAATAGAAACTGGCTGTTTCGATGAAACATCCATGTGTGTTACTTTGCTCGTTTCAATTTTTAGCGGCTCTCCCTTATATCTAGCCCAGCAAATAGAATCGATAAATAGATTGTGTTCATCCAAGGCGGTAGATGCTTGTGCAATGACACAATTTTTTTCTTGATCTGCATCCATATACTCGATTTCATCTGTTACAAGCCCATCTCTTACAATACGGTAAGGGGTTTCAATGAAACTAAATTCATTGAGCTTAGCAAATGCAGCAAGAGAGGTTATCAATCCAATGTTTGGACCCTCTGGCGTTTCAATAGGGCAAATACGACCATAATGGCTTGGATGCACATCTCGAACTTCAAAGCCAGCTCTTTCTCGATTAAGACCACCCGGCCCTAAGGAAGAAAGACGCCTTTTGTGCGTCAATTCTGCAATAGGATTGTTTTGATCCATAAACTGAGAAAGTTGGGACCTTCCAAAAAAGTCTTTTAATACCCCAGCCAAACCTTTTGCTGAAACCACTTTACCAGGAGTTAATGTATCAGAAGTAAAATCAAATAAGTTAATCCTTTCTTTAATAATTTTTTCCATTCGAGAAAGGCCTACCCGACATTGATTCTGTATCAATTCACCGACAGAACGAACACGACGGTTTCCTAAGTGATCGATATCATCGATATCAAACCCTTCATCCCCCTTCTTTAAGCGAATTAAATACCTGACAGCACCAATTACGTCTTCTTTACGTAAGGTAACTACATCCAAATCTTCATCTTCAGTAGAAAACCTTAATTTGTGATTGAGCTTATAGCGTCCAACCCTTCCCAAATTATAACGCTTTGGATCAAAGAATAGTCTCATAATGGCAGAGCGTGCATTAGAAAGAGTAGCTGGTTCACCTGGTCTAATTTTACGATAAAAATCTTTCAAAGCAGATTCATAAGAATCTGTTGGATCTTTCGCTAACATTTTAATAATAGGACTTGTCTCATCCGCATCTTCAGCAATCCTTGCAGAGGAAATTCCCACATCTAACATGCGTTTTAACATAGATGTCGTTAGCTTTTCTGCTGCTTTTCCAAAAACGACACCATTTTCTTCATCTACCACATCTTCTGCTAGAATCTTTCCTACTAATTTTGGGAAATCCTTATCCGAACGGATCTTCATTTTTACCGTACTAAAAAACTCTTCAATAATATCTGCATCTGTAGAATATCCAAGGGTGCGGATAAAAGAAGTTGCTAGAATTTTACGTCTGCGCTTTTTGCGATCGATATAAATATAAATATGATCACTTGAATCAAAAGCTCCTTCTAACCAACTTCCTCTATAAGGTATGATTCGGAAGGAATAAATATTTACACCTTTTATATGTCTTTCGTGCTCAAAGGAAATGCCGGGAGATCTATGTAATTGAGAAACGATGACTCTCTCTGCACCATTGATAATAAAAGTGCCTTTATCAGTCATGATAGGCAAGGTCCCCATATAGACCTCTTCCTCTTTAATGCCTGTTTCATCGGTCAGTCGAAATTTAACTTTTAAAAAAACATTGTAGGTAATTCCGCGACGAATACATTCTTCTGGCGTATACTTAGGAACTCCTAAAGTATACGAAATGTATTCAAGGATTGTTTTTTCATCATACGATTTGATAGGGAAAATTTCTGTAAAAACCTCTTGCAATCCAATATTTTCTCTCTCATTAGGCAACTTATCTGCCTGAAGAAATTGACTGTAAGATTTAATTTGGATCTCAATCAGGTTTGGCAGGTCAATAATCTCTTTCCTGTCTTGGAAACTCACCCTATGGGGCGGCCTTTTTAACATTGAAACGGCTCCTACTCTTTGTCTGTTAGAATGAGGTAAGAATTCTCTATTATTTTCATAACCTCTTTATAAGCGATGAAACACTAAAACTTTAATTAAACCAAAAAAAAACACAAGTAGAAGCCATATAAATAACCTCTACTTGCTCTTAAGAAAAACCAATTAAAGACCTTTTACTTTAATTTCTCCACCTGCTTCTTTAAATTTAGCACAGATTTCATCAGCTTCTTGTTTAGAACAAGATGCTTTTATGATGCTTGGAGTCGTTGGAGAAGCATCTTCCATAAACTTTTGTGATTCTTTCAAACCAAGCCCTGTAGTTTCACGGATTGCTTTAATCTGGCTTATCTTTTTTTTAGGATCTGGATCTGCACTTATTAAAGACACTTCAAATTCAGTAGATTCAACAACGGCTTCTGCAGCTGGAGCTACAGCTTGAGTCGCCATCATCATAGGAGCTGCTGCTGCCGCTTTTACGCCCCATTTATCTTCAAGAGCCATTTTTAACTTAGCCATATCCAAAACGCTTAAGTGACTTAAAGAATCAACTAATTCTTCAATATTTTTTTGTTGGGTACTCACGATCAACCTCTTTCTTGTTTAAATTTACGAGTTTTCTTGTTGGCTTTTGTTATCCAAACAGTACAGGATACTAGTAAGTAGAGACTGCATAACCGATAGCATTTGCGCCATTGGAGCTTCGAGCACGCTTAAGAATTGCGCTTGCATCTCTTCTTTGCTCGGTAGCTGAGAAATCTGTTTTACATCTGCTGCAGAATACATTTCCTTCTCAAAGCATCCACCAATAACCTCTATATTTTTCTCATTGTCTTGACAAAATTGATAAATGATCTTCGTAGCTGGAATTGGATCTTGTTTTGCAAAAACAACCGCGATGTGCCCTTGCATAGCAAATGCATGTAAAGTGATTCCAGCACTTTCTGCAGCCTTAAGAAGGATTCTCTTTTTAACAACTTCCAATTCTGCACCCGTTTGTTCTAAACACGCCCGAAAGTCTGCAGAAACGTTAGGCTCAAGAGATCGGTATTGCGCTAGCACAAGCGCCTTGGATCCATCAATTTTTTCTTTAATCTCATTGAGAAGTAATTGCTTTTCTTGTCTCATGCTATTGTCCCTTTGTTCCCTGTAGTCCTGCAATTACGCTTAAGTCCACTTTTAATCCAGGTCCCATTGTAGACGACAATATGACAGATTGAATGTATTGTCCTTTGGCACTAGACGGCTTAGCTCTAACAATCGCGTTTAAAAAAGCAGTGATATTTTCTATAAGATTTTCCTTCGAAAAAGAAAGCTTCCCAATCAGAGTGTTTATTACACCTTGTTTATCTGTTTTAAATTCAATTCTACCCATTTTTACTTGTTTGCAAACATTTGCAACATCATGGGTGACAGTTCCTGCCTTAGGAGTAGGCATTAGTCCCCTTGGGCCTAAAATCTTTGCATATTTTCCTAAATCACGCATCATGTCAGGTGTTGCTATAACAACATCAAATGAGGTCCAGCCTTTTTTGATTTTTTCAAATAACTCCTCGTTCCCAGCGTAATCTGCGCCAGCATCAAGAGCTTCTTGTATTTTTTCACCTTTAGCAAAAACAACAAGAACGGTTTGTTTTCCAGTTCCATTCGGTAACGAAACGGTTCCACGAACCTGTTGATCTGGTTTCTGGGCATCGATGCTTGTTTTAAGCGATAACTCTACTGATTGATCAAACTTAACCGGAGGGCAGTTTTTTAAAATCTCGATAGCTTGAGCTAGATCATACCTTTCATGAGGCTTGATCTTACTAGCTATCTCCCGAAATCTTTTGCTTCGATGCATTTTGTTATTCCTTCAAAGTTTATATAATATCTATTCCCATAGAACGCGCTGTTCCTTCTACAAGCCTACAAGCCGCTTCATCAGTTCGAGCACGCATATCAGAACGTTTATTTTTGGCAATCTTCATTACCTGCTCTTTGTTGAGCTTTCCCACCTTGTCTCTGTTTGGCACCTTAGAACCTCTTTCTATCCCTGCTTCTTTAAGAATCATGTTTGGAGTAGGAGGTTGCTTTGTGATAAATGTAAATGTTTTATCTTGAAAAACAAAAATTTCAACAGGTAAAATATCGCCAGTCCTATCCTGCGTCTTTGCATTGAATTCTTTGCAAAAAGCCATAATGTTGACTCCGACACCTCCAAGAGCTGGCCCTATAGGAGGAGCAGGATTAGCTTTACCTGCTGGAATCTGCAATTTAATCTTTTTTAAAAGCTTTTGTTTCTTTGCCATTCTTCTTTATTCCTTGAATACTAGTTTAGTTCAGATTCAGCTAGGTAGTTGTTCTACCTGCCAAAATTCTAAATCATCAACACGAGTGTCTCTCCCAAAAATAGAAACCATAACGCTTAAACGTCCCTTCTCGTGGAAAACCTCTATTACTTTCCCAGTAAAATTGATAAAAACACCATCTGTAATTTTTACCTTATCTCCAATAGTAATGTTGTGTTTCTGAACAACTCCTTTTTTCTTTTCTTCGAGATCTTTTAAAATATCATCCACTTCTTCTTGCGATAACGGACTAGGCTTATCTCCACCTAAAAAACCTAAAAAGTCGTTTGTCTTACTTACATACTGCCAAGATTCATCAGTTAAAATCATTTTTACAAAAATATAACCAGGCCATAATTTTTTTTCGCTAATCTTTTGTTGACCACCTTTAACCTCAGCCACATTTTCGGTCGGAACGAGAACTTCTTCAAGAATCCCGTCCATTCCGCTTACACTACGCTTTTCCTCTAGAGATTTTTTGATCTTTTTCTCTTGACCAGAGACAACCTGTATGATGTACCACTTATGCATGAAGCCTCATTACTTTAACCCAATATTTTATGTGTTACATATGAAATAAAATCCAAGCTACCCTTTACAAAAAGATCTACCAAATAAATTCCTAGTCCACAAGCAAAGGTCACTGCAATCACAATCTTAGTAGACAAAGCAAGTTCTTCCTTCGTCGTCCAAGTTACCTTTTTCAGTTCATCTTTTATCCCTTGAATGTAACCTAAAGCGGGTTTTTTCTTAAAAGCTGATTGCATGTGCAAATCTGAAGGTAATCTTGTTGGATTTAGCTTGGTATCCATAGCACACATAAAAACACCTAATTTATATTGTATCGAGTGCGGAGGGATTCGAACCCCCGACCGGCGACTTTGGAGATCGCTGCTCTAGCCAAGCTGAGCTACACACCCCTGATAATAAAATAGCGAGCTCTTTTATAATAAGAGCTCGCTTATTTTTTTCTTAAAAACACTATTTCAAAATTTTAGTAATAGTTCCTGCACCAATTGTTTTTCCGCCTTCACGAATAGCAAAACGCATTCCTTCTTCCATAGCAACGGACTGAATTAACTCTACTTTTAAAGTTACATTATCGCCCGGCATAACCATTTCTGTTCCTTCTGGAAGAGTAACTGCTCCAGTGACATCGGTCGTACGCAAGAAAAACTGAGGACGATATTTAGTGAAGAAGGGCTTATGACGACCTCCTTCTTCTTTTTTTAATACGTATACAGTTCCTTCAAATTGGCAATGAGGCGTACAAGAATTAGGAGCTGCAAGCACCATACCACGCTCAACGTCTTTCTTTTCAACACCGCGTAATAAAACACCTACATTCTCTCCAGCTTCTGCTTTATCTAAAACCTTTAAAAACATCTCAAGGCTAGTAGCCACAGTCTCACGAGTATCCTTTATTCCCACTATTTGCAGTTTATCATTAGGCTTAATCACACCTCTTTCGACCCTACCTGTAGCCACAGTCCCTCGCCCTGAAATAGAAAATACATCTTCAATAGGCAATAGGAATGGCTTGTCTATATCCCGTTTTGGAGTAGGAATGCTTTCATCGACAACATCCATTAAGTGCTCAATAGATTTTACAGCTTCAGCATCTCCTTCTAAAGCTTTAAGAGCAGATCCTCGCACAATCGGAACATTCTTATAACCCTTTTCTTCTAAAAGCTCTTGAAGCTCCATCTCGACAAGATCGACAAGATCCTCCTCTCCTTTCATCATATCCATTTTATTTAAGAATACTACGATAGCAGGCACACCTACTTGGCGAGCTAATAGAATATGCTCTTTTGTCTGAGGCATTGCTCCATCGGTTGCAGCTACAACAAGAATAGCTCCATCCATTTGGGCAGCTCCTGTAATCATGTTTTTAACGTAATCTGCATGTCCTGGGCAATCCACGTGAGCGTAGTGACGTTTCTCTGTTTCGTATTCTACATGGGAAGAGTTAATAGTAATTCCACGTGCTTTTTCTTCGGGGCTATTATCAATAGACGCATAGTCGCGAAACTTTGCGCCTCCTTTTTGCGAAAGAATCTTGGTAATTGCTGCTGTTAATGTGGTTTTGCCATGGTCAACGTGACCAATTGTCCCGATATTGACATGAGGCTTATTTCTTTGAAACGCTTCTTTGGCCATCAGATCCTCCGTTAGGCTCCTGTGTGCATATATTGCTTATATTTCTAAATTTTGCCCAGAATAGGAATTGAACCTACGACCTTTTGCTTACCATGCAAATGCTCTACCACTGAGCTACCTGGGCCTAAAGAGCAAGATTTTAAGCTTTAACAATAAAACTTTCCTGCTTACTCCTTATAAAAAGACTTCCTTTTTCCAAGTCGAAAGCAACAAAGTTTATTCCTTAAGACAAATAAATTCAATACCTACGTATAAAAAACTGGTTTCTTATCGCTTTCTATAATCGCTTTCTATATAAGATGCGCCCTTTGCTCAAATCATAGGGGGACATTTCAACTGTAACAACATCCCCTACAAAAACGCGAATATTACACTCACGCATTTTTCCACAAAGATGAGCTAAAACACACCGTCCGTTCTCTAAAACAACAGAAAAAGTCATATCGGGATGAAGCTCTTCTACCGTGCCATCAATTTTAATCTTTTCTTCTTTTGGCATAAAAAAATAACGCGCCCGTTTAAAATGTATATATTCTATTTTAGGCGTTTTCAAAAAAACCTATCTATACTTAAGCCAGATCTAAAAACAACTATATAATAATAAGAGATTTTACTTAAAACGCGGAATTTATCAAACACGATTTACTGCAAATTGTCAATGAGAATTATCACTTTCTTGACTTAAGGTTTTCAATTAGGTTATCCTTATCTATATGAATATAGATTTAACCTATACTTTTGAAAGTTGCCTTCGCAAACAAACCTTAGTTAAAAAATTGTTCGAATCCTGTATAACTCCAGAAGAAAAATATCAAAAGATTATTGAGCTAGGAAAAAATTTACCTCCCTTCCCTTCTTTAGGGAGGACCTCTGAAAATCTAGTCAAGGGATGCCAAAGCACTATGTACCTCCTCTCCTGCCTTAAAGAGAGGAAAATGTATTTTGAGGTATGTTCCGAAGCGCTTATTTCAGCAGGACTTGCCGCTCTTTTGCTTTCTATCTACCAAGGAGAACCCCCAGAAGTCATCCTAAAATGCCCCCCTCTATTCCTAGAAGAACTAGGTCTTTACGCAGCCTTATCTCCCAGTAGATCAAACGGCCTTTCTAGTTTATTCTTACGCATGAAGCAAGAAGCTTTAAAAGCTTTAATTTAATAGAGTTCTTGCATAACTGTAAATAAACTGTAAAATGATTAAAATTTTAAAAGGATTTAATCATGAGATATGATTGTTTAAAAGAATTTAGAGACGAAGAATTCAGACGATTGACA
>JAITFW010000077.1 GCA_031281085.1 Chlamydiales bacterium
GATAGTGGTCTTGCTTTAGTTAGGCGTGCAGCTGCATTTAGTAAAGGATATTTGCAAGGGATTTTGGCTATTTTTTTTCTGCAAAAATCTATCAAAAAATTTTAGTTAAAACGCCCTGCAGGAGATTCTTGGAGAGACTTGCCAAGCTTTTATGGATCTTGGCATACAATGTATACTTATTTGTTTTTAAATTAAGAATTGAACTAAACAAGAATCTTTAAAAAAGAATATAACTTTCTGCGAAAGAAGAAATCTTTAAAAAAAATATTGAAATGCAATTCTTAATTTAAAACGAAACTAGTATATACACGTTTTAAACGTTGGAGCGCATCGGGATGGTTTTGGAAAAGATTAGAGAGACTTCAAGCAAAGAAATGAGTAAACGTAAATATTACATGGGCCGATAGCATTACGATCTTTGTTCATGAGACTTACCGATCTGGAGCTTTTAAAAAAAAAGGAATCAAATGATTGGGTTAGGACGAAAAGGATTCAGTACAAAATGGCATTTAGCCCTTTCAACAGGTGGAGTTCAAAGTGCTTGTGTATCTGAAGGTCAGCGTGTTGATATGAAAGTGTTTTCAAAGCTTTGGGAATTAGTGAAGTGGTCGGGAATTCGATATGTGATTGGCAGATAAAGGATACGATGATTTTGATGTACGTACCTTAGATTAAAAAGCGGAAAACATCCTCGTCATTATATCTATAAACCCTATTATCGCACTCGTTCTGCAATAGAACGCTTTTTTGGTCGCATCTTAAGAAAATTAAGCGTCTTGCTTTAAGTTTTGATAAGTTAGCTCATACCTTTTTTTCATTTTTAGTATTAGCTATTATCAAATCCCTTGGATTCATTTGTTAACAGTGCCATACCAAAATGATCTTGATTCTATCGCATAGCCTTTTATCTCGTTCATGACGATGTCGAGCTTTGAGGATATCTTTTTTGGTGTCGTGTTAAAAAGTATTTTGTTGGCTGCATATGAACGAAGGTTTTAGCTGTACCTATAAGAATATTTCAAGGTTTTGGTTATCTGTAATGTCTTTTTTCTAATGCTCTTGAGTGTATCTGATCTTCTATCAAAAAATTTTAGTTAAATCGTCCTGGATTTCTATACATTGTAAAGCAATCAAAGGTAGTGAGTAATTTTGATTTTCTCAATGGAGCGCTCTGTAGAGCTTAAAATCTCTAGATCGAAGTTATCTTGATGTAAGCGCCAGCCTTTGGAAGGGATAGCTCCTGCTCGGTGCACTACAAACCCTCCAATGGTATCATATTCAGGGCTTTGAGGGATACGTATACCTAATTCTGCTTCAATATCAATAATAGACATCTTAGCGCTGATAATCCATCCTTCTGCATTGGGGAGTGCTGTATAGAGGCTTTCTGTGCCGACATCGTATTCATCAGCGATTTCTCCTACTAACTCTTCTAAAATATCTTCGATGGTTACAATGCCCTCTGTTCCTCCCCATTCATCTACCACAATGGCAAGGTGAATTTGTTTGCTACGAAACTCTTGTAACAAATAAGCAATTTTTTTGGTTTCTGGTGTATAAAGGACAGGTTTGATGATTTTCTCTATAGAAGAGGAAAGTAACTTAGCGTCATTTTGGTGTTCGATATGTACTTTTAGGATGTCTTTGTAGAGTAGAACTCCAATCATATTGTCAACAGTGTCTTTATAAATAGGAATACGGCTAAAGTTTTCTGTAAGAAAAACTTTTGCTGCTTCTGTTAAAGAAGTTATTGAAGGCAAGCTGACTAGATTGACCCGAGGAACCATAACTTCTCTGACAATCCTTTCTTTAAAGGATACAATAGAGCCGATCAGCTTTTGTTCATTTGCATCTAAGTAAACACCTAATTCCGTTTCTTGTAACAGCTCATGAATCTTATCTTTTAGACGAAAACTAAGAGGACTTTTTTTATCTTGAGAGAATTTAACAGAGAGGAGTTGTATCAATCTGAAAAAGGGAGCTGTTAAGGGAATGCACAGAGATAAAATCAGAGAGCAGGGGGCTGCTAAAATGGATAATGTCTTTTTTGGTTTAAAGCGACCAAATAAACTAAAGAGGAAATCTGTTGTCAATGAAGTAAGAATAATTGCACAGATAATAAAAACAATTGCCTTTTGATTATAGAGTAGTTCTTCGGCTAAATTGTTGCGGAACATTTTTTGTTTTATCAAAAGAAAAAAAACCGTTAAAACAAATCCAATACGTAGAATGTGCTTTGTAAAACTCAAAGAAAAAAGAATACCTTCCCATTTTTGTTTGCCAAAAAAGACTTGAAGAAAATAACGAAAAAATAAAGGGAGGTGTTTTTGTTTTAGATAATCTTCTACTTGTAGTTTTCCCATTTGTTGTAGAGCAACAGAAATAGCAGTTAAAGCACTGGATCCAATTAAGAATAAAAAAGTGATTACACCATAAAAAGTAGTCAAAATAGCGTTCCTTTAATCTGGTTCAAGCAACCCTTTTTGCTTTAGGCGTTTTAAGCAAGCATTTTCTTTTCTTTTCATTTGAGTTCTTAAACCAGGCTTTTTATCTTCAAAGCCAATTAAATGCAAAATGCCGTGAACCACATAACGGCAAAGCTCTTCGAAGGGATTTATACGATGCTTTTCAGCATACTGCTTAGCAATTTTGGGGCAAATAAATATTTCGCCCAAAAGGTGGTGTCCATTAGGCTTATATGGAATAGAATCTATAGGGAAAGTAATGCAATCCGTTGGAGCAGGATCTTGAAAAAAATGGGCATGTAACTGGGAAATTCTTTTTTCAGAGACAAATTGAAAGCTTATCTCATCTGTTTTGATTTGCAGCAATTCAAATAAAAAAAAGACCACCTTTTTCATTTTTATCTTAGAAAAATGGAGGTCTTTTTGTGAATTTAAAATCTTTATTTGCAAAACTAGAAAGAATTAGGCGTTTTAGGCAGGTTGGTTACTTTCACGTTTTCTCCATCTATCCATTTGCCAAGACGACGCAAAACGTCAATTCTTTCAAACCTTTTAAGGACATTGCGCCTTTTAGCGGATTTGCTCGATTTTCCATAACTTGGGTGTCTAGACATAACTCTTTTTGCCTTTTTAAATTATTTAATTTTAGGAATAAAAGCTCTTTGGGCTAACTCTGTATCGATTGCATTCGCATGTACCTTAAATCCTTGAGGGAGATGATCCTTTTTAGGGCCTGTTTTAATCGAAGGGCGGCGAGAACGGCGGGGAGATACATTGCGAATTCTTTGTTGTTTGCTTAAACGGACCATAACATAAGCTCCTAGAGTATCTTTTCTATGATGAGAAATTGTATGAATTTTTGACTAAAATAGCAAGTTTTCAGTTTATAGAAAAAAACTAATTTTTTTTTAATACATCAGTTGCAGAGATTTGCCTGGGATGAACGACCCCACAGGAAATTAAAAATTTAAAAGCATCTTCTACAGAAGTTTCGATTGGATAGCTTAAAACTTTAGGAGTTAAAAGAATAAAACCAGACATGGGGTGAGGAGCTGTGGGAACAAATACAGCAATTTCTATAGAAGAGGTGAGTTTAGTAAAAATTTCAGGCAGAGCTTCACTAGTGATAAAACCGAGAGCAAAGCTGTCTTTATTTGGAAAGGGTATAAGCACTGTTTGCTTAAATGTCTTTTCTTTTCCAGAAAACACGGCTTTTGTTAAATCATAACTGATTTTGTAAATTTTTTTTACAAAAGGTAGGCGGGAGAAAAGACGATCGGTAAGATGTAAAAAGGAACGTAGGAAAAATTCTCTACTGCAGAAGCCAAGAATAAAAATCACAACAATCCAGAAAGCTAAGGCAAATATGCGACTGAATACTTTAACGAGTGCATCGTGATTAGCTAAAGAAAAAAAAGGCATTTGTGGATGGTGCATTAAAATGTCTTGAAAAACACCAATCAGAGGAGTAGTGACTAGTTCTATCAACCAAAACACAATGACACAGGTTAATATGAGAGGTAAAAGCGTAATAAATCCTGCGAAAAAATATTTTTTCATATGGGAGGACTCGGTTTTACAGGAGGGACAATGACGCCGCAGGAAACAATGTATTTAATAGCATCTTCTGGTCGCATATCAACGCATAGAAGCTGTTCTCGAGGATACATTAAAAGAAATCCCGTTGTTGGATTGGGCGTAGTTGGAATCAAAACAGAAACTAGATCATTGTTTACAGAATGAGAGCACACTTCAGGGGCATCTCGGGAAACAAGTCCAATTACATAGACTCCTTCTCTTGGGAAAGGCACCATTACGACTTGTTTAAAAGAGTTTTTGTCTTTGGAAAAAAGTGTTTTAATAATATCTTGAGTGGTTTTATATACGGTATTTACAATAGGAATTCGATGGATGATTTTATCACCTAGACGAAATAGGGAATTAATGACGAACCAACGAGTAATGGCTCCTAGTAAAACGGTGATAACGAATAATAGGATAAGAATCACTACTTGACTAGTGTAGCGGACGAGATGTTCTGGAGATAAAAAAAGAAAATTTCGATTTAACAAGTTCATTTTTGATAAAACAGCAGAAACCACACCGATAAAGGGTTGTGTCAGGAAATTAATCAAAAATAGTAAAACGGCAATAGTTACAGCAAGAGGAAGTAAGATAACAAGGCCTGTAAGAAAGTATTTTTTCATCGCTTCTCTTCATTTTTTATGATTTTAACAATAATAGTTTTTCGAGTTTAAAACGCCAAGGTAAAAGCGCATCTTGGCCAGCATAATCAACTCCAATACGAGGACCTTGATAAATTTGCGTTTGGTCTATGGATACATCACTATTTGCAATCCAGATACAAGGAGAGTTAAGGGGAATTGCATTGTGAGTAAGATTGATTCCCAAAGCTTGACACACACTACCTGGACCATTGGTTAATTTAGAATTTAAAGAGGTTTTTTTACGTCTTTTTAACATAGTTTTAATTCCAAAAGTTGGAAAAATGGCACGGATTAATACAGCATGGGGAACCCCTTCTGTATGGGTAACCACATTTAAAAGATGGTGAATTCCATAACACAGATAAATATAGGTAATTCCTCCATTTCGGTACATTGCGAGATTGCGTTTGGTTTTGCGGTAATTATAGGCATGGCAAGCCCTATCTTCTGCGCCCTTATAAGCTTCTGTTTCTATAATTATACCACCAGTAATTTGATTGTTCATTTGGGTTAATAAAAGCTTTCCCAATAGATCGCGTGCTATTTGTACTACATCTTCACGTTGGTAAAAAGAGATAGGAAGTACAAAACTCATCGATTCCTCCTCCGTTTTTTAGAGTTTGGCTGTTGTTTAAGCACCCAGCGGCTTTCTAAAAAAATAAGATCGATACGCGCTATTTGTACGGATATTTTTTCTCCTAGTCCATGGATATGTCCAGTAAAACGTCCCTTTAGGATAGAAGATTTTTCATCAAAAATAAAATAATCGTCTTCAAGTTCGGAGATGTGTAAAAACCCTTCTAGCATGAATTCTATAAGCTCAAAATATAGGCCAAAAGGTTTAATTTTGGTTACTATTGCTGCATGGTAACGAAGAGGATCTCTTAGAAATTCCTTTTCTAATAAGCGGAGTTTTTTTAAGGTAACGACTCTGTTTTCTGCTCGAAAACTAATCCTTTCTCGCTCGGAGCAGTGAGCAGCTATTTCTTTTAGATCAAGCTCTTTTGATTCTTCATTAAAGAGCAGTCTTTGAACGACTAAATCGCTGTAGCGTCGAATAGGGCTTGTAAAATGACAATAGTGTTCTAAACAAAGGCCAAAATGACCCGTGTTCTCTGTGGAATACTGTGCTAATTTCATGCTGCGAATAAACGCTATAGAAAACTGAGATAAAAAAGGACTTCCTTGAGCTTGTTGAAATAGCTCTGGGATGTTTTTAAAAGTACTATTGCTAGCTACATTTAGTCCAAATGTACGCGCTAATTCAAAAAATTCCTTCATATTTTCTGGGTTGGGTTCTTCATGCACGCGGTAAATGAGTGGTTTGCCTCTATTGGTCAGTTCTAAGGCAACGAGCTCATTGGCTTTAAGCATAAATTCTTCAACTAGTTGATGCGTAATATCGT
Organism: Chlamydiales bacterium; assembly: GCA_031281085.1. Classification (GTDB taxonomy): domain Bacteria; phylum Chlamydiota; class Chlamydiia; order Chlamydiales; family Rhabdochlamydiaceae; genus Rhabdochlamydia. The sequence continues at coordinate 6,100 of JAITFW010000077.1, forward strand.
ATTCAATTTTCTTTACTTCTAAAGGTAAACCATTTTTATCAACAACTAAAGAAATTTCTGGCAAAGAAAAATCAATACTTCCTCGTTCTCGACGTTGTTTTTTTAGTAATAGACATAAGTCTACCATGAGCTGTAGAGTAGGAGCGTGTACATTTTTTTTCTTGCCATCTAAAACTTCTTTAGCCTCGAAATAACTAAAGCGTTTTGCGCTTTTGATATAAGAGCGTACAATTTCAAAATGCAATACTTTTCCTTCTTGATCCATCTTTATTAATACAGATACGGTCAAACGATTTACATGAGCTTTTAAACTGCAGAGTTGATTTGATAGCTCTTCTGGTAGCATGGGGATACAAGTACCTGGAAAGTAGGTAGAGTTAGCTCTTAAGAGGGCTTCTTGGTCTAAAGGAGAATTTGGTTTCACATAATGAGCTACATCTGCGATGTGAATTCCCAGATGAAAATGCCCTTTTTCATCCTTGGTTAAAGAAAGGGCATCATCAAAGTCTTTTGCAGTGTCGGGATCTATGGTAAAGCAGGTAACTCCTGTTAAGTCCATTCTATTTTTAAGATCAGAAGCTCGTACCTTGTTTCCGAAATTTTTTGTTTCTGCAATGACATGTTCAGGAAAATCAGAGCGTAAGTTGAATTCAAGAGTTGTTGCTCTAACATCACAAGAAGGATCTATGATATTGCCAATAATTTGAGATACTGTACAAATAGTAGGTTTTTCTTTAGTTCCCCATTCATCAACACGTAAAATAATCCTATCTCCTATTTTGCAAGAAATAGAAGGTGAAGAGTGGATGATAATAGGTTTATTACTTTCTAATAGAGGTACATGAGCTGCGAGTTCTCTAGTAGAATGGACAGCGCAAACAGTTCCTGCTAATTGACTATGAGCTCTTTTTAAAACAGAAAGAATTTTTCCTTCGGGTCCTTTTTCTGAAGAGGAACTTGCATTGACTACTACTCTCACAGAGTCCCCATCGATAGCGGACTCTGTATAACTTTTAGGAATAAAAATATCTTGAGGCCATTTTGTGCGCTCATCAGGAATCACAAATCCGAATCCTTTGGGATGTAGTCTAAGAATTCCGTTTAAGATTTGTTCCTGACTTTGCCTTGTGGGATATAGTTTCTTTTTCCTTAAATAGATCTGATGATTTTTTATTAAAGTGTCAATAGCTAATTGAAATGTGGAGGAAGAAGAAGGCGATAGATGAATTTTTGTAAATAATTCTTCCGAGATTATGGGTTGGTAAGAACTTTTCTGAATATATTCTAGAATGAGCTTTGCACATTTTTGAGAGGAAAGACCTTTTTTTCTTTTTACCATTATAGGATTCCTCTTTGGATTAAGTGATGGTGAAGTATCTCTGGTTTCAAATAGAGCTCTGAATCAATGTTTAAAGAACGTGCTGCTTGCACAAAGGCAGGGACATCATCGATATAAAAGCACTCTTCATGAGAAGAGTTTCCTATTTCCAGAGCTTTTTGATAGATTTTTTTCTCCGGTTTGCGAGCTCTAACTTCATAAGATAGAATAAACCCATCAAATAGTTGTAGGAAAGCAAAATGCTTTTGAGCAAAGTTAAAGTGAGCCTCGCATGTATTAGATAAAAGAAAGAGTTTTACTCCTCGAGCTTTCATTTTTTCTAAAAGAGCAACTACGGGGAGATTAGGTTGGAAAATATTGCTTAATGCACGAGTAAAATCAGTAAAAGAAGTAGGCTTTCCTCCTAATTCTAGTAAATCGGAATAAAGGGTTTGTGTAGTTATAAAGCCTCTTTCATAATCATCCAGGTACTTTTGAAGTAAAGAAGAGATTTTTTCTAAGCTCAAATTACAACAAGTAGCGACTTGCTGTTTCATTTTATGATGGTCGAAGAACAAAAGCACATTACCTAAATCAAAAAAAACTGTATTTTTCATTGTGCATTTCATACGGTAAAATGTATCCAAGACATATAATTATTTTATTTTTTTTTGATAGCTCAAGAGAGTATTAGTAAGAAGCATAGAAATTGTCATAGGACCCACCCCTCCTGGAACAGGAGTAATATAAGAACAATGGGGAGCTACTTCATCAAAAGCAACATCTCCTACAATCTGCTTTTCCCCGTGGTTATTTATAATATGGTTAATCCCTACATCAATTACTGCTGCATGAGGTTTAACCATGTTTTTTTTAATAAAAGCCGGCTTGCCAATAGCTGCAATTAATACATCTGCTTGTTTGCAAATCTCTTCTAATTTCTCAGAAAAACTATGAACTAAAGTAACTGTTGCGTTGCAATGAGGGGCTTTTTGCATTAAAAGCGCTGCTAAAGGTTTCCCAACGATATTGCTTCTTCCTACGATAACAACGTGTTTACCTAGTAAAGGAATCTGAGATTGCGTTAATAATACATGAATGCCGTGAGGTGTGCAAGGAATAAACCCATCGCTTTCTCCAAGCAATAACTTACCCATATTAAAAGGGTTAAATCCATCTACATCTTTTTCAGGGTCAATCATTTGCATAATTAAAGAAGGATTTATGTGCTCTGGTAAAGGTAGTTGTACCAAAATACCGTCTACAGCAGGATCCGCATTTAAACGTTTAATTTCTAAAATGACTTGGATTTCAGAAACATAAGAGGGGAGCTCAACATCAAAAGAGACGATACCTACTTCTTGACACCGTCTTTTTTTCATACGGATATAGCTATGAGAAGCAGGATTATCTCCTATACGTACAAAAGCTAATCCAGGAGGGCGATTTTTGAACTTAGCAATAGAGGATTTGATTCTTTCTTGAATTGTTTTTGCAATGGATATGCCATCAATGAGTTTCATGTCTACCTTTGTTTAAATAGTCAATCATAATTTAGATGTAGATGTTTATTTGTTGCTAATAAGGTCATGATACCCAAAGAGTTGATGTTCTGTTCTATCATAATGGGTTACTACTCCACTAGCTTCTTTTACTAAAAGCATCCCCGCTGTCAGATTCCAGCTGTTAAAACCTGTTTCCCAAAAACCATCAAAGCGTCCAGATGCTACATATGCTAGGTCAATAGCTGCAGAACTTAATCTACGAATAGGTACTCCTGTTCTTAAGACTTCAGAAAAATGTTCTATACAATGCATAGGATTTTTGTGCACATCATAAGGAAAACCTGTTGCTAGAAAAGCTTGATCTATTTGCGATACCGAGGGATCGTTTAACGATCGACTATTAAGAAGAGCTCCTTGTTGTTTTTGAGTAACAAATAATTCTTTTGTCATAGGTTGGTATACAACACCACAAACTACTTCTTTATCAACAGCTAAGGCAGTACTCATCGAAAAAGGTGGGATCTCATGTACAAAATTTAGAGTGCCATCTAGAGGATCAATTGCTCTATCACACTTTGTCATTAGATTTTGTTTGCCGGGCTTTGAATCAATGGTCAACTGAGATCCAAAGCCTTTTTTTAAAACATCGCCAGCTAGAAGAGCTATTTCTATAGAAAAAGGCGCCCATTCTTTAATGATATTGGACATAAAACCCCTAGTGATTTGTATTTAGTTTTTATGAAGAGAATCACGTCCAATCGTAGCTTTCCAATTCATTTTTCTTGAATAGATAAACAATACAATAGGGAGATATATCCATAAAAAGGCAGCAAGCGTATCACAAATAGGCAATAACGTAAAATCGATGAGAATGAACTTCCAAGATAAATTCCATTCTAGATGGGTTACACAGTAAAAAATCCATTGAAATATAGTCATAGATGTACTAATTAATCCTGTTAGTAAACAAATCGAGTGTAGCCTTTCTTCAAAAAAATGTTTCTTTTGTCGATGTAATAAAAGAGTTGTTAAGCAAGTATTTAGTGCATAAAAACCAAAACGCAAATCAGAATTTATCGAATCTAACAACAAGCCGCATCCTAAAGTAACCCAAAGAGAAGAAACTAAGGAAGTGCGCAAATAAAGAAGAGCAAAAAAAGCAGTAAAGGGAATTAAATGTATTTGAGGATAAACCGCTGTGCTAAATAGTGTGCATAACAAAGTAACTAAAAATACGTATAGAAGAGGGATAGAAGCCATGAAGAGATTATTAAAATGCTCCTTTAGAGGCGATCATTTCAGGAATGGTTTTTGCAATTAATTGCATATCGAGTAGAAAGGAGTGAGTTTGTACATAGCTTAAATCTAATGCAACTCTTTCTTCAAAATTCAAGACACTTCTTCCTGAAGTTTGCCATATACCTGTAAGTCCTGGTTTAATAGAGAATAGAATATCAATATTGCTTCCGATCAGTTCTTTAATTCTCTTTTCTTCGTAAGGTAAATAAGGTCTTGGTCCAACTATGCTTAAATCTCCCTTTAACACATTCCAAAATTGAGGAAGTTCATCAAGAGAGGTTTTACGGATCAACCTACCTAAATACGTTAGTCTTGGGTCATTTTTTAGCTTAAAAAACTTTTGCCATTCCCTGTTTAACTTAGGCTGCTGCTTAAGCAAGTGCTGTAAACGAGAATCTGCATCATAACACATAGAACGAAACTTCCAAAATTTAAAAAGTCGACCTTTGTGCCCTAGCCTTAGGCTGCAGTAAAAAATAGGTCCTTTTGAGGAGATTTTGATCAAAAATGCAATTGTTATGAGGAACGGAAGACCCAAAAGCAAAACTGCCGAGCTAAACAGAATGTCAAAGATACGTTTTCTTTTTTTAAAAGGAATCATTTCTAAAAAAGTTGCTAAGGCTGGACCTGACGAAATTCGATCTAAAGTCATTATTTGCTCTTAAATGAAGAGATATTGATTTACATTATTAAATATACAAGAAATTATTGTCAAATTTGCTCGAACTTAACAATTGTATACAAATCAAGATTGAATCTGACAGATACCCATTTTAGAATAGTGTTTAAGAGTAACTTATCGGATTTCTCTTTACTGTCAGCTCCCTCTTGATTCTATACTGAAAATCATTATGATAAAAAGTTCTCAGATTTTAAATCGGCCATTTATCCTTTTTTTGAAAATTTTCCTAAATATCGAGAAGAACTTCAGCCTCTTTTTTCCTGGAAATTTTCTTTTAGTAAATCTTAATTTAAAAACAATCGAGTTTATCAAGGAGCAGGAGGCCAATGATTGGGTTAGGACGAAAAGGGTTAAGCACAAAATCCCATTTAGCCCTTTCAACAGGAGGAGATCAAAGAGCTTAGCTTACTGAAGACCTGTGTGTCGATAGGAAAGAATTTTCAAAGCTTTGGGAATTAGGAAAGTAGTCGGGAATTCGATATGTCATTGCAGATAAAGGATACGACTATTTTGATGTACGTAGCTTGATTAAAAAAGCGGAAAAAATCCCCGTTATTTCAAGAAGAGCCCATGCTATTTTTCCGGGCATTAAAACCCAAAACAGAGGTTTAATAAGAAACAAAGGCAAGAGCAATGAGTATGATAATAAAAAATGTAGAATCAGCTTGGCAAAACGATTCTTTTTATGTGAAAACAATTTCTAGAAATGCAGCTAGTATTTTTAAAGAAGGGATATTTGGATGTTTGGCAGGTCGTATTACTAGAGTTGTTTCTTCCAGAGGAGGAGCCACTTTTTTAGTAGCTTATAGAACTTCTGACATCTTTATCCAATTTATCGAAAACAGGTTTGTAAAAGATCGTTTTATGTCCGATGCTAATAGTGAAAGGGACATAAGATCCCTTGCAAAGCTTACTTTGAGCACAATTCTTGCTGAAAAGGTGATTTCTTTAACAGGTGTAGAATCATTAAGATTGCTTCCTTTGATTAAATTTTGGCTTACAGTGATTGTTATTGATGTAGCATTCAAGAAAATAGCCCATGCATTTTTTCCTTAAAAAGGATAGCAATGAACCTCATTCGAAACTAGAAAATAAAAATCTTTTCAGTAAAATACCACACTTAAAAACACAAGAGCATGATGAAATTTGAAAAAGTAAAAAATGCAGAAAACCAGAAATTCCGACAATTAATAAGAGAGAAACCAAGCACATTCTTTTGAGAATTTCCAAGGAAATAGGCTTATTGTTACAAGGATTAATGACTTTATATAGGGGAATGAATGAGGTCTTCCCATCGGAATGAAACGCTATATACTTGTTTGTTTTTAAATTAAGAATTGAGTTAAACAAGAATCTTTAAAAAAAGAATGCAACTTCCTATAAAAGAAGAAGTTTTTTTAAAAAATACTGAAATACAATTCTTAATTTAAAATGAAACTCGTATATAAGGATCCATTGGACAAAATTGATTCAATTCTCTTAGAAAGCAAGGGATCTCCCTTTTTACTAAAATTTAAAAAAACAGGAAAAATGTACTCATGCCCATCTGGGATGAAATGATGTTAGGAAAACGGGTTTTGATTGAAAGCGTTCTCAACTTGCTAAGCTGTTAAATAGAGCATCATCGTCATCGGAATCAATGGAGTTTTTTAAGTCAGCTATTGTCTGCTTTAGGTGCGTATTGTTTACATCCTCATAAATCGAGATGATTTTTTTTCAATCAGATTAGGGTTTTTATAAAGGATCTGGGCAGAGCCGTTTTAAATGAGCATGTAATTTTCTAAGTGCTTTAGGACGATGATTTCTTTCTTGGGTAAGCCTATTGGCTTGATGCCAATATTTCCAGGCTCGATTAAAATCAAGGCGTTGTAGGGATAGGATGGTTAAGTAATAAGCAACAGTAGCATTAGTGGGATCTAATGCGTAGTAGGTCTCTAATGTTTGCATAGCTTCCATCGAGCGATTGAGCTGTAACCAGGTGGTGGCTAGTTGAAAAATTCCAGCGCGGTATTTAGGAAACCTCTTTAGTACTTCTTGTAATGCTTTTTGTTTGTGTATGATGGAATCTCTAGTTTCATCGACGTGTAAGAACACAGTGCGAATCCCTTCTGCATCTATTCTTTTTTTTAAATAATCTTCTGGAATGGTTTCAGTTGATACAGAGTCTTCAAAAGTCAGATTTCGAATTTCTTTCAATAGGTTTTCTCCCTGAATTTCTTCTCCTATCAATAGATAGTTAATTCCTAGAAACATTTTAAGTAGAGGATCTTGAGGTAGAAATAATTGGGCTTTTTTATATAGATTTATGGCTTTTCGATAGTCATTTTTTTGCCAGCATACAGATGCTTGGTTAATAAAAGCTAATCCGATAACTTCTTTCATTGTGCGTTTTTGTAAACTACGGTTATCAATTCCTAGATAATTCTCAGAAGGTAGATCAATGCCCCTAGAAGTTGTTTCAATGTTAATCACACGTTCTTTACCAGGATAGCTTAGGTAGATGTGGCCAGGTGGAGTGATAATGTCTAAGTAAAGATCCAATCTTTGAGCTAAACATAAGTAGAGGATAGAAACCCCCAAGCATACCCCTTGGCGATTATCTAGTACAGAAGGTAAAAAAGTATATAGATCGATATCGTGTGCATATAGAGAATGGGGAGGAAAACGAAATTGCATTTGTTGGAAAATAAAGTCATTTAATGCACGGATCTTTTCTAGATCGGAGGAGTCGGGGGAAAGGCGTGTGAAAATCTGAAGAGCCATTAGGTCTAGCATAGTTTCATATTGTTTAATATGCTCTAGGTTTTCTGTATCTGATTGAAAAAGCAACAGTGCTCGTGCAAGGTCGATTTCTTCTGAAGGAGTTTTAAGAATATCTTCTTTACAAGTAAGAGATACACCTTTTTTCTTACGATTAGCTAAATTAAGAGCAATGGATTGAATCAGTTGGATTTGTTCTTGGTTGAGCATCACGTTTGGTTCAAAGGATTGCCTGGTAATCAGAGAGATCATTTTCTTTAGATCGAGCATAGGTAATGGCGTATTTTGATGATGAAGTGTTCCTCGGCTTAAGAGCTGCCAAGCACGGCTGAGAGCTGCTTGTCCTTCTTTAGAATCTGGGTAGAGTTCATAAAAAGCCAAGTGCTGTATGACAGACTTAGGATCTAGGCTATTATATAATGCTTTAAGTTGATTGGCATGTACATAGAAACCGATGATGAGAAAAAAAAATAAAAAGAGTTTCATAGGATCTCTGTGGGAGGAGTTGTAGAGAAGGCTAAATTTTGCAAGATAGAGCCAAGTTCTTGATGAGAGATGAGTGTCTCTATAGAAGAGCGGAGGCGAAAACTCCAGTTTGTAGATAACACCTTGCCAAGGGCATTGATGCGATCCTCTAAAGGATGATCCCAGCTTGAGTTAGGAAATAGACTTGTAATAGAGGAGAGAGGATTCATAGGCTTTTAAGGTTTGATATCAAAGGGGTTTAATGATTTTTGCAAGGGTTCGGGGCAAAGATTGCTGGTCTGACCTGTTGCAATAGCTTGTTTCCAAGCTTGCGCTTTTGCCATAAATAGATGAAGAAAATCTAGAACTTTTCTCGCTGTTAAAGAAGAGAAGTTAAGGTTAGCGAATAAAACCAGTTGGTTATTGCGCTCAGAAAATCCAAGTGTTCCCAGTGTATTGAGATCTGCATTGGTTTTCAGAGCATCTCTTAAGACGTTTTCACGAAATTTTCCAGGAGAAATTTCAGAAAGGAAGCAAAAGAAGAGGAGTTTTTCTTGGGTAGCATCAGGTTCTAGCTGTATATGTAGGACATCGTCTATATTGAGTTTACAGGCTCCTCGTTTGTCAGGAGAGAGATGCGTATCTAACAATGAACTTAAGTCGTTTAGCAATTGAACAAATGAATCCATCATGATTCTTTTTCTCCTCCATCGTCTTCTAACTGATCATACAAATCCTCTAATCCTTCGACCATAGCGTTGCTAAGTTCTTGCCTATGTTGATTAGACCTGTATAGCCTTCCACTTGTTTCTCTTAGGGCTCTGTGATATAAAGAGAGAAGGGTAATGTCTCCTGCAATAGCTAACATCCATTTTTTGAGATACTGCTGAAGAATTTTGTCCCCTGAGGGATAACGATCTTGCAGAATCTCCATAAACTGTTTAGCTAGTTCTTCAAAGGTTAGTAAATCCGATAGGATGAGTCCATGACGTTTAAATTCAGCAGCAAGGAAGGACATGCGAGATTCAAAAAATCGAAAAATGCCCAAAATGGCTTGTAGTTTACGCGCTTCTGTGAGTAAATTATGTAGCTCTCCACGATCGATGGAAGAACCTTTTGCCTTTAGGTCACTGCCTAATGAGTGAAGGATGAAAGCGATGACTAATTTCATTTTGTCATATTTAAACATAGATAAAAGCGTATTAAAAAGCGTATTGCAGTCCCTGGGGTTTCCTGTGATTTCTCGGTACAGAGCGCGCAGTCCAATCGAGGTTTCTAGGCCTTGTATAGAAAATTCTAGTACTTGTGCTGCTATGTTTTTTCCAGCTTTAATTTCTCGACTGTAAAAATGATGTAATTGTTCTTTAGCAAGTGCTGCTTGTTTAGACAACTCTCCTGTAGATGTTTGAAGGACAAAATCCAAAACTTCATCAGCTAAGAAATGATCGGGATACATTTCTGCAATTTTTCGCTGGATATCTTCGGCGGTATCTTCTTCGTTTAGCCTTGAGCGTAAAAGCCTAAGAGCTCTTGCTTGCAGTTCTGGATTTCTTTGTTGGAATTCCTCACTGATCTTTTTAACTTCCTCTATTTCTCTAACTCGTTCTTTTTTTTCTGAACGCTCTTCTTTAGGAGATTTTTTTAACCTTGTTTCTAAGCTTTCCGCTTTTCTCGCAAAGTTGAGTAGAAAAGTACCTTCTTCCGTCCATTCTTGTAAATCTTCACTAGCTTCTTGTACAATTTCTGCTCTTAACCTAGCCATTTCTGTTTCAGCTGCTTTTTGTGCTTTAGAAGCGTCGCTACGAGAAATACCATCAATATGTCGATTTGGATCTGCCATATAAGGATCCCTTCTATGAAAGTTGAACCCGGCCCAAAGGCTGGACACGGATTTCAGGTATAATTTCCTGATAGGAAATCACTGCCATATCAGGAAATTCTCCTTCGATTAATTTACGTACAAACCTTCTTACATCGATGGCGGTGAGTAATACAGGCGGTTGCCCTCCTACAGGAACGGGTGTAATGACATTGCGCATCGCTTGTAAAATAATCTGTACAGAATCAGGATCGAGTGCTAAGTAAGATCCTGCTGAAGTTTGTTTGATAGCTCCTCTAACCAGATCTTCAATTTCTGGATCTAGTGAATAAACAGATAGGATGGATTGCCCTTGAGAGTATTTAAAACTGATATAGCGTTTTAAAGAGGATCTAACGTATTCAGTTAGTAAGACGGTATCTTTTTCCGATTGGGCCCATTCTGCTAAGGCTTCTAGAATCGTGCGTAGATCGCGGATGGAAATCTGTTCTTGGATTAGGCGTTTGAAAATTTCAGTAAGTTTTTGCAAAGGAACCAAACGCGTGACTTCTTTCACTAGATCGGGATAAGATTTTTCAATAAATTCTAAAATACCTCGCATTTCTTGAATGCCTAAAAAGTCGGCTGCATGTTGGCGATAAAAATAAGAAAGGTGTAAGATCATTACGTCTAAAGGTCTCCAAAATTTAATACCCGCCTTTTTTAAAACTTCTTGATAGCGACTTTCGATCCAAACAGATGGTTGACCTATCGAGTTTTTCGTTGTGCTAAAGGCAATGTTATAACGGCGCAGTGTTTCTGGGTTTTCTGTTGTTAAAAGTGCATTTTCTACAATTTTACCTCTAACGGTTGGTACCTCGTTTAAATAGATAGCGTATTCGTCGGATTCTAAAATAGGAGAATCGGTACGTACGTGTACTCCAGGGAAACGCACTCCTAGGTCTTGGTAAAGAGCAAGGCGCATTTTAGGAATCATATCCTCCACAAAAGTAGTGCCCTGTTTTTCTTTTCGAATGACAGAGGAAAGAGACTTACCTACTTCTAAAACAATGGGAAGAGTCAATGCGTAATCATCTGTCCCGCCTCGGATCATATAATGTCCTTCTATATCGGTATCTGTCTTTGCCGTAGAAATACCTCCTTGGGCTTTAACTAAGGTTTTATTGGTGTTATACCATACCACAAAACCAATTGTACCCAAAGCAACGGAAATCAAGACAAAAACAAGCGTGGGAAAACCTTTAATCAATCCTATTAAAAAAATCACGATAGCCGCAATCATAATCGCTTTAGGTTGACCTAAGAGCTGCGAGGAAATTTCTTTTCCTAAATGAGAGTCTTTTTTCTCTGAAGAAACACGAGTTGTCACAATACCTGCTGTTAACGAGATAAGCAACGAGGGGATTTGTGCGATTAAACCACCACCTATAGAAAGAAGGGTATAGATCTTAGCTGCTTGAAGAGCGGACATATTACGCATAGCGACTCCGATAATCAAGCCTCCGATGATGTTGATTAATGCAATGACAATCCCGGCAATGACATCTCCCTTAACAAATTTCATCGCTCCATCCATAGCTCCATACATCTGACTTTCTTTAGAAATGGCTAAACGCAGCTCTCTTGCTTGATTTGCATCAATGACACCGCTTCTCATGTCTGCATCAATACTCATTTGTTTTCCAGGCATTGCATCTAAAGTAAACCTAGCAGCCACTTCAGCCACTCTTTCAGCTCCTTTGGTTACGACGATGAACTGTACAATGGTGATAATTAAGAAAACAATTCCTCCAACGACGAAATTTCCTCCAACGACAAAATTTCCAAAGGTATAAATGATGTGTCCTGCATATCCATGGAGCAAAATTTGTTTGGTTGCAGAGATCTCTATCCCTAAACGAAATAAGGTAGTGATCAGCAATAAAGAGGGGAAGATCGAAAGATTAACGGCTTTAGGGATGTAGAGAGCTACCATTAACACAGAGATAGAAACAGCTAAATTGATAGCAATTAAGTTGTCTAGCATATTTGGAGAAACAGGGATAATGATCACCATGATTAACATGATGATGAAAAGAGCTAAAATGATATCACTAGATGAGTTGATGATATTTAAAGTTCTTGGGCTGCTTAAAGTGCGCGTGATTCTATTTAGTAAATCTTTCATGTAAATAACTCCATTCCCGATGTCTCTAATGATTCCAGTCTTTCTAACCATCTTAAGATTTCTGCTACAGCTTGATAGGTCTCTTCAGGTATATAATCACCAATTGATCCTTTTTCAAAAAGGGTTTGTGCTAAAGGTACATTCCGCATAATAGGAATATGATTTGCTTGAGCTACTTTGATAATCTGCTCAGCAACTAGACCCTTGCCCATTGTGATAATTCGAGGGGCAGGTTCTAAAGAAGGATCTGTTTCTGATTTGTAATCAATAGCTACTGCAATGTGTATAGGGTTGGTAATAATCGCTCTTGCCCTTTTAGCAGAAGGTGGTCCTTCTTGGTAAGCAATTTCTTGTGCAGTTTGTCGTCTTTTACTTTTAATATGAGGATCTCCTTCTGTGTCTTTATACTCTTGGCGAATCTCAAATTTTTCCATCATCATTTCTTTAGCGAAAGTTCTTTTTTGAAAAGCGAGGTCAAATATAGCAATTGCTAAAAAAAAGATCCCTATGCGAATAATTACCTTATTGAGAAAATTCGTAAAGACTAAAGCACTCGCTTCTACAGGAAGTGCAGCAGTAGACACAATATCTGGTAGAATGTTCCAAACTACCGAGTAGATAATAAGTAAAGCTCCTAGGATTTTTAAAATAGACTTAATAAGCTCTACAACTGTTTTTAATTTAAAAAGATTCTTGAGATTAGTAACAGGGTTTAACCGTTTAATATCTGGCTTCATCGCTTGAGAAGCGAACATCGGTCCAATAATCAGAAAGTTCACCAAAACACCAGTACAAGCGGTTATGACTATAATAGGAACACTTGTTTGAAAGATCACGAGGATGGCTTCTCTAATAATCCCTGGGGCTCGATTAGGTAAATCGATGGGAGTTTTAGAAAGGTTAAACATGGCAATCATGTAATCTGCAAGCAGTCTGAAGAGATACGTAGCACTGATAATGGTAGTAGCTATGGACACTACAAAGGTAAAGGCAGCAGGGAAGTCTTGAGACTTGGAAACCTGTCCTTTTTTACGCGCATCTCGCAATTTTTTTTGCGTTGCCTTTTCTGTTTTTTCGGCCATGAGAAAAAAATCCTGTAAAACTTCTTAAAAGTTTTATAATCGAAGTGAATCTATACTGGCAATATTCCTTAGCGTCAAGAAAAAAACTAGAGAGTATGCTGAACGCGGAACAAACTTACATCTAAGCCTCCATGCGAAAGTGGCCAGCGTTTTAAAATTCGCATCCCATTTCTTTCTAACTGTGCGCCTTTATCAGAAGGGTAAAGTACATGAGCAAAGGGGGTAGCTAGACAATGGACTTTAAGGAATTGATTAAAACAGGCGATTACATCGTTAGATTGCATCATTCTCTTGCCAAATGGAGGATCTGTTATAATTAAAGTAGGAAGGCAAGAGGGTTTGAAATGAGCTACTTCTGACTTGCAAACAATCACTTGTTTACTAAAACCTGTTTTTTGTAGATGTTTTTGGCTTAAAGTTACCATGCCTGGGTCTTTATCCGCTCCAATAGCGCAAATAGAAGAACAAGATATGCGTTTAGCATCCCAGTTTTTTTTGGTTTCTAACCATCGCTTTTGATCAAAGTCTGGATGGGATAAGAATCCCCATTCTTTCCGGAAATAGCCAGCTGGTGTATTTGTTGCAATACAAGCAGCTTCCACCAATAGTGTTCCTGCTCCACAGAAGGGATCGCAGAGAATCTCTTTTGCTGTAAAGCCCGATAGTTTAAGCAGTGTAGCAGCTAGCGTTTCAGGGATTGTAGCCATACCGCATTCTTGTTTCCAGCCTCGTTTATAAAGAGGGGCTCCAGAGGTATCTAGACTAATGGAGGCTCGTCCTTTATGGATAAATAGATGTAATTGTACATCTGGCTTCTTGGTGTCGACAGAGGGTCTCTCCTCATACTTTTCCCGAAAATGATCGCAAATAGCATCTTTGAGCACTTGTGCTGCAAACAAACTATTGCGCAAATTAGGATGAGAGGCATTGGCATCAATAGCAAATGTTTTTTGCAAGGTTAAAAAAGCGTCCCAATTTACAGTTCGGGATTCTTGGTATAAGTCCTCTTTATGACGGCAACTAAACTGTGCAATAGGCCATAATACTCGATTTGCTAATCTACTTAGATAATTTACCAAATACACATTATCCATGGTTTTTGGAACAAAGACACCATAATGACCGATATGAACATCAGATACACCTAGCTCTTCCATTTCTTTTGCTAACAATTCTTGTGTGCAATGCGCTGAAGAAATAAATAGTAAATCGAACATGAAACCTTAATTAATTATGAAAAAAAATCATTACATCACCGTCTTGAACAATATAGTCTTTACCTTCAGAGCGAACGAGACCTGCTTCCTTAGCTCCCACTCTTCCTTGATATTTGATCATATTTTCAAAAGAGACCACTTCAGCGCGAATAAAGCCTTTTTGTAAATCGTTATGGATTTTCCCTGCAGCTTCTGGAGCTTTCGTTCCTTTTTTAATCGGCCACGCTCTAGTTTCTATTTCTCCAGTAGTGAGATAAGTGATGAGTTCAAGACTATCAAACGAAGCTTTTATTAAGCGATTTAAACCCGTTTCCTCAATGCCTAAATCTTCTAGAAAATCTAAAGCATCTTTATCGTTTAGCTGGGCTATTTCTTCTTCTATTTTTGCGCAAATAGGTACAACGACATTTCCTTCTTTTTCTGCGTAAACGCGTACTTTTTCCACATATGGGTTATTCATTTCCGGCAAATCGTTTTCGGAGACATTTGTTACGTACAGTATTTTTTTATTGGTAAGAAAAGGATAATTCTTCAACAAGGCATTCTCTTCTTGAGTAAGAGCTAAAGTACGTAAGGGGCGATTGTAGTTGAGATGATCGCGTGCTTTTTTTAAGCAAACAACTGTATCTTGAAGCTCTTTTTTTCTCTTAGCTTGCTTTTCTACTTTAACAAGAACATTTTCTACCATTTGTAAATCGGATAAAATCAACTCTAAATGAATCACTTCGATATCATCTATCGGATCGATTTTTCCAGATACATGGATCACATCGTCATTCTTAAAACAACGAACTACGTGAATAATGATATCGCTTTCTCGAATATTGGCTAGAAATTGATTCCCTAAACCTTCTCCTTGAGAGGCCCCTTTTACCAGTCCTGCAATATCTACATAGGTTACAGTTGAATAGATCAATTTTTCGCTTTTAGAGATTTTGGACAACTCTTCTAGTCTAGGATCGTATACTTCAACAATTCCTACATTAGGGTCAATCGTGCAAAAAGGAAAATTTGCTGCAGCTGCAGCTTTTTTAGTTAATGCATTCCATAGAGTGGATTTGCCCACATTTGGTAAACCGACGATTCCACAAGAAAGTTCTCGCATCTTATACCTGGCTTGAAGTAGAAAAAGAATCATAGAACATTCTTTCTCTATTGACAAGAGAAAGGATATACTTCTAATTAAAAATAATCAGAAATTAAAATTGATTTTATTAAGATCAAGTGTATAATTAATATTAATAGACAATCACATCAAATACAATTAACTCATAAAAACCATTAATAATAAAAAATATTAATTAACAATAATAAACTTCCATTCTTTTTATCATATTTCATTTTATTAGGAGCATTTATGGCTTGTTCAGTATCACCTAAGATTATTTCCTCAAATACAGTACCTCATGGAACTTTTGAGAATAGAAATTCTGATTTTGTACAACCAGAAGGAGATCTCATAAAAATTTCATTGGATTTTGAAGGTGCTCTACCTCTTATTAAAAATCCTAATCATAAAGATTTACAATCTAGACTTATTACTGTTTTAAGCAATACTGTTCATAATGTAGCTGTTATAGAGACGACGAGGTTTTTAGCTATTGTTGGACTTATCTGTTCTGCTTTTGCTTCCGTATTATTACCTGCATTAGGTTTTGCAGCTCTAGCAGCTAGCGCTTGTGTACTAAAAAATAGAGCTATCCAATTAGATAAAAAAAACTTAGAGAATTCCGATAGAACTATTCAAGAAGTTACTGATCAAACTTTGAGTAGATCTGCATCCATGAAATCGCAAACGAGTAAATCAAATAGCGATGAGCCCATGAATTTTACAAGTTCCCTATGTGAAGAAGCCTTTCATGAAGTAAATGTTGTTCCGAATATAGAAGAAACTTTTTTAAACTCTTGGGGAAAAATAGACGATCTTAACCCCTCAGAACTGTATGGCTTATTGACAATCTGTTATTCTTATTTGCACGGGAAAACGGCAAATATGCCTTTACATTTAAATAGAAAAGGGATTTTTGCAAATCTATCTCTAAAAGAAACCAAAGCATATCTCGCTGAGAAGTATAAAAAAATGCTTGATAAGTCAAACTTAAAGAGCTCTGTAAAACAGAATGGAGCAGAGCAAATATTAGACATTAATGAGAAACAAATGTCTTTAGAAAAAGCCAACCCTTCTTTAATTATGAAAATTGTACAAAAGCTGTATCAACAAGCAAGCAGAGAACAAAATAAGTTTGGACATAAAACAGAAGCAAAATGTTGTGAAGATAACGCAAAACATGCCGAAGAATATATTGCCCAATTAGAAGCGCATGAGATCTTACATGCATTGCATTTTGCGGAAAATGTAAGCGAGACAAGTACATAAAATATTTTCTAAACTTAATAAAAAGGAAATACTATTTTAAATAGTTCCTTTTTATTAAGTTTCATTGTCATTCTGAACATTTATAATAATATGCCCTAATAAATTCTATTTACAAAAAAACAGAGCTATTTATTAATTATTTTTTCATTAAAAGGTCTATATGACGACAATTAGTTTTATCCCAGGAAAATATGAGTTATCTCTTGTAGAAAATGGGGCGTTTGTATTGACACCTTTATCAGTAAATCATCAAGAAGATGTTGTCCTACCAGCTCAGCAACTAACTAGTCAACAAGTCCCTGTTACTAGTGTTCGTTTTTATACTTTTACTTTAGGGTTAGTGGGAGTTGCTGGATTGGTTACATCTTGTGCTTTTTCGGTATTGCTTCCTGCTGTTGGATCTATAGGAGTTATAGCCTTTGCTTATCTAATAGATAGAAAAATCACTCTTTTGCATGCAAAAGAGTTATCTTCAGAAGAGGTTAAATCTCAGAGTCTTTTTGAACAACGGATAGGAAGAAGGTCAAGTTCAGAAAGTTTACTAGATGAGTCTGTTGATACGGATTGTTTACCGCCGCCCATACTTCCTGATACAGGTCTACTGAATCAGAATACATCAAATATTCCACCACCGCCACCTATGTCGGGCCCAGAGAGTGATGCTATTGTTTCATTACTATCACCAGAACGAGAAGAAGAACCTTCAGGAAAACCCAGTCCCTCAGGAATACCTAATTTAGAAGAGGCTAAAACAAACTTGTTGGCTTCGATAAGAAACTCTTTTAATTTTATGCAAACAAAGGAACTTCTTAAGCAAAATTCTGAAAAATATCCTTCCTATCTATTGCTTAAAGAACTTAAAACTACTTATGCAAGAGCTTTAGCTATTGGTGAATCGAAACTTTTTGGTAAAATATACTTTAAAAATAAGATCGATCATTTCGAAAAGAACTTTGCTGCAGTAGAACAAGGGGAAAGCCAAACCACGGAAGAGATGGAAGACCTTTGTAAAAGAACAAATGATTTAGACTCTCTTTTAAAAAATATGCAATGGGCAAAATCTTTATTAGAGGTTTTATCTGAGCGTGAAGACCTTTTTGATAAAGTTCGAGAGTATTGTTCTGAAAAATTAAAAAGTATAGATAAGCATATTGACAAATTGCAAGGGCGCAATGCAAAAAAACCAAAAGAAGCTCATGTTCAGACTATGGCAAGCATATTAGCTAGAAGAGCAGTCATAGAGCCTAGAAGTTCATCATCTAGCTCAGAGAGCGAAGAATCCGACAGTGAGGAATGGGAGGATGATCAAGCGCTATAAGCTGTTTCTTCGTAAATAATCAGACCAATGATAACCTGTTTCGAACAAACGTTCTCCATCGCAGCAATCCATAAGCTGAAAGTCTCCGCTTTTTGTTCTTATGAGTTGAGATAGATGTGCTCCTGACTCAAGAAGTGTGCCTATATCATGTGCTAAAGAACGGATATAGGTGCCTTTGGAACAATCTATTTTTAGCTGTATATGAGGGTAGATATAGGAAATAAGTTCTATTTTGATGGTAACTGTAATGGGGGCTCTTGGGATGATCATGCCTTTGCGTGCTAAATCATAGAGTTTTTTCCCCTGTATTTTTTTTGCAGAAAACATAGGCGGAATTTGATGGGTTGTTCCTTGGAACTCTACAAGAACTTTTTCTAATTGGGATTGGGTAGGAATAAGAGGGGATTGGGCTATAATTTGGCCATCTAAGTCGTAGGTATCTGTAGAGATACCAAGATGAAGAGTGGCTAGGTATTGCTTATCTTGATTTAAAAAAGATGAGCTTAATTTAGTATAGGGCTTGCCGATCAGAAGAATCATGACACCACTGGCAAAAGGATCTAACGTGCCCGCATGACCAATCGTTTTCATTTCTGTTAATTTGCGTAGGCTAGAGACCAAGTAAAAAGAGGTTCTGCCCATGGGTTTATTAATTGGCAAGATGCCTTCGAAATTAGGCATTAATTTTTACGAGCTTTTTGTTCTTCTCTGATCTTTCCCAATACGGCATCAATACGTGCGTGTTTATCTACAGAGGTATCTAACTTAAAGGTAAGGCTAGGAAAGTAGCGCATAACCACTTTTTTAGAAGAATGGATTGCAATAAAGCCTGCAGCAGATTGCAAGGCTTTAATGGTTTCTTCTTTTATTTTCTGATCTCCAATTACACTGATATGTACTTTGGCATGATGAAGATCACTGGTGATTTCTACTTGGGTTACAGAAACGAATGGATTCACATGCGGGTTATCTACATCTTTGTGAATGACTTCTGAAATAACCTCTTTTAACAAAGAATTTAACCTTACAACTCGATTTTTTGCCATATTATAACTCTTGGTCTAAGTAAGTTATTTCATAAGCTTGGAACGTATCACCTACTTTAACGTCATTGTTATTTGGCAATACGATTCCACATTCATATCCCTTAGAAACCTCACGCACGTCTTCTTTTACTCTTTTAAGAGATTGTATGGTTCCTTTCCAAATGATCTGTCCATCTCGTAGTAAACGCATCTGAGAGGAGCGTTTAATGGTTCCATCGGTTACCATGCAACCAGCAATGGTACCTACATGAGAGGATTTGAATATCGCTTTTACCTCTGCTGAACCTACGTCATTCTCTTGAGAAATTTTATCTAACATGCTCTGCATTAAGGCTCTTACTTCATCAACCGCGTGATAGATAACATCATAGAGCTTAACCATTACTTTTAAGTTTTTGATTAAACTCTCTGCATGACTCTCAACTTGGCTATGAAAACCGATAATCGTCGCTTTTGTATTTTGTGCTAATTGTACATCTGATTCAGAAACCTCTCCAACAGCCGCGGAGATAATATTTAATTCAATTTTTTTAGACTGAATTTTTAACAAAGAATTTTTTAATGCTTCAACAGAGCCTTGTACATCAGCGCGTAGAATGAGGTTAAGAACTTTTTTTTGTATGGAGTTATCTAAAAAGCTCTTTAAGGCAACTCGTTTAGGTTGTTGCATCATATTATGATAACGTTGCCCTTCAGAACGTTTTTGAGCTATTTCAATAGCTTCTTTTTCATTTTTAACGACAATAAATTCACTACCAGCTTCTGGCAATCCAGAAAGACCTGTAATTTTTACGGGAGAAGAGGGGCCAGCTGTTGTAATTTCTTTTTTGAGTTCGTTATGCATAGTTTTCACTCTGGCGTAATGCTGGGCAAATACAATAGCATCGCCTAAATTTAGAGTTCCATTTTGCACAAGCACAGTAGCGACCGGACCTAATCCTTTATGCATTTCTGATTCAATTACAGTTCCTCGGGCTCTAGATTTAGGATTGGCTTTTAGTTCAAGAACTTCTGCTTGGAGAGCTAGCATTTCAAGCAGTTCTTTAATTCCTTGTTTTGTCACAGCCGAACAATTTACAGTAATGACCTGCCCGCCCCAAACTTCTGGTAGCAAATCTTTATCTGCTAATTGACGATAAACATTGTCTGCGTCAAAATTTGGCTTATCACATTTGTTGATAGCTACTAAAATAGGAACATCAGCTGCCTTAGCTTGATCGATGGCTTCTAATGTTTGAGCTTTTATTCCTTCGTCACCTGCAATGACAAGAATGACGATATCTGTTACATCTGCTCCTCTGGCACGCATAGAGGAAAAGGCTTCATGACCTGGTGTATCTAGGATTGTAATATCACCTGATTCTGTATGACACTTAAATGCCCCAATATGCTGAGTAATATCACCTGATTCTGAGGACGCGATATTTGATTTGCGAATAGCGTCGATTAAGCTGGTTTTACCGTGATCTACATGTCCCATAAAGGCAACCACAGGAGGACGAATCATCAATGCATCTGCTTGGTTAGCTTGAATTTCTTGTTTAATTGTCTTGTCAGTAATGCGAAGTCGATCTTCTTCTGTTGTATCAATAGTGATTTCACAATCAAAGTCGTGTCCTAATAACTGAATGGTAGTTTCGTCATCTAAGTAGTCGTTTAAAGTGAGCATAACCCCTTTCATAAACAATTTAGCAACGAGCTGAGATGCTTTAAGCTTCATTTCAGAAGCAAGATCTTTTATAGTGATAGGCAAATGAATCTTTAATTCTTTAGGCCTAATCGCAACCTCTTCTTTCTTATGAGAACGCATTTTATGATGAGGTCGTTTTCTTCTCCAAGCTTGGTCGTCTAAGTCATCACGGAGTCCTTTTCTGTCACGAGCATCAAATGTTTTTTGCGGTGTTTTTTTAATAGGCCGTATCTCTTGAGCTGTTTTAGAGCGCTGATTTTTATCTTCCGATTCACGTGGTATTGGTTTAAAAAAGTCTTTTTTAGGAAGATCAGAACCCTTTATAGGAACATCTTTAGGTAAAAGAGGTCTTTTTATAGCACTTGGATGCCCGGTTCGATCTGGATAAGAGGATCTAGAAGAGGATGGAGTGTTAGGTTTTATATCTTGCTTGAAAGAAGAGCGTTGTGGAGGAAAATTTGTTCTAAATGGTTGAGGTTTATGACGATACTCTGACTTAGTCGTTGAATGAGTAGGCTCTGTTTTTGTAGTAGGAGGTTTGTGCTGAATCAGTTCTTCCTTTGAATGTTCAACAGGAATAGATTCCAAAGAAGAAGATCGCGTTTCTACAGTAGGAATAGGGGGTAATTGAACCGAGGAAGGTTCTTTTTTTTCTTCTTTTTTCCGGATCACAGGTTTTTTTTCTCGAGTGAGCTTAAGAGCTTCTGCAAGTTGTGCGTTTTTTATATGTATTTTTAAATTTTTGGCCAACTCTTAACCTCTTTTTTTACGAATTTTTTCTAAAATCTTGTCAGCCATTTCTAAACTGATTTCCGGTATCATCGCCAATTGCTCAGGCGTTGCATTTAACAATTTTCGAGGCGTATCATATCCAGCGCTCATTAAGCTTTCGATAATCATTCTGCTACTTACTTCTTCGATGGTCAGCGGTTCATCCAAAGTTGGATCATCAGCAGATGCCATTTGTGCACGCTCAAGGTTCATAGTAGCTTTGTAATGGCTTATTTTTTGTATTTGTAGATCAAAGCCGCATAGTTCTCCGTTTAAGCGGGCATTTCTTCCTCCTTTACCAAGAGCTGCTGGGTAATCTTCATCATTAATCACGATAGTCATGATGTTTCTTTGTTCATCGACAACCATTTTCTTAATTTCGATGGGCGCTAATGAAGAGTTGAGTAAAGTAGTAGCGTTGTTGCTAAAAGGGATGATGTCAATTTTTTCATTATTTAACTCGCGTATGATGTTTTTGACGCGATTTCCACGTACTCCTACGCAAGCTCCAACAGGGTCTACCTTTGGATCTTGGGAGCTAACTGCAATCTTTGTACGATAGCCAGCTGCGCGCACTATTTTTTCTATAACAACTGTATCATCTGCAATTTCAGGAACTTCTTGTGAAAACAATTGTGCAACAAATTCAGGATGGCTACGAGATAAAATCACTTCTGCTCCGCCATTTTCTGTATCTCTTACTTCAAATAGCAAAGCTTGTACTCGATCACCTACTTTATAAATTTCTGTTTTTGGATAAAATCGACTAGGTAAAATAGCTTCAACTTTTCCTAAATCAATGATTAAGGTTGCTTCTCTAATGACTTTTTTTACTGTACCTGAAACGATTTCATTGGTCCGGTGACGATATTCTTCATAAATCACATCTCTTTCTGCGTGACGTAGCTTTTGAGAGATGATTTGACCTGCTGTATGTGCGGCAATTCTACCAAAGTCTTGTGGAATCACAGAAATGTTAACCCACTGTCCTAATTCACAATCAGGGTGAAGCATGCGTGCTTCTGCAAGAGAGATCTCTTCTTCTGGAATCGTAACCCTCTCTACTACTTCTTTTTGAGCTGTTACATGAATATCTCCTGTCTTAGGATTAACCTGCACAGAGACATGAATCAACCCTCCATGAATGCTTTTGCGAGCAGCCACATATAGGGATTCTTCGATCGCAGAAATCACTACATCTCGTTTAATTCCTTTTTCTCTCTCAAGATATTCGAAGATTGCGACTAGATCTTTGTTCATCTTGCCTCTTTTTCTCTTAGTGTTTACTACGACTTATCAGTGAGTCAGAGTTGTAGTATTTTTTTTGTTTAAAATATGCCAGCTTAATACGGATGAAACATGTTTCATCCGTATTGAGTTGCGTTTTTACTCTTCTGAGGAGCTATTTGTTTCTTTTGAAGAGATTTTTTTGCGTTTTTTACTGGGTTGTTTATCTTCATCAATTGCATTTTCCAAAGAAGTTTTTTTGCGGGTTTTGTCATGAGAATGAGTTTTACATCCTCCTACGACAATATCATCTCTATTAAATTTATTTTTATCAATTAAATGCTCTTTAATAGATAAACCAATCTTTTTATGTTCAGGATCGAGTTTAATTACTTTAGCTGTAATTTGTTCTCCTTTATTAATCACTTCTTCTACTTTACCAAATGGTTGGTCGGAGAGTTCTGTTACATGCACAAGAGCTTCAATTCCATTAGGGAGCTCTATGAAAGCACCAAAAGCTGTAATTTTTATGACAGTTCCTTGAACTAAAGATCCAATAGGCATTGTTTTTTCGATGCTTTCCCAAGGGTTATGGCTTAGCTGTTTTAAACCAAGAGTGATTTTCTTACTCTCTTTGTCTACAGATAAGATGATAGCATCTACCCGATCTCCTTTTTTAAGCACTTCTGAAGGATGCGATACTTTTTTAATCCAGCTCAAATCAGAAATGTGAATTAAGCCATCTACACCTGGCTCTAACTCCACAAAAGCGCCATAATTGGTTAAATTGCGAATCTCTGCATTTACACAACAATCACAAGGGTACTTTTTTTCTACAGCATCCCACGGATTTTTTTCTGTTTGTTTAAGTCCAAGAGAAATTTTTCCTTCTTCTTTTTGAACAGAAAGAACGATAGCTTCTACCTCATCTCCTTTATTCACAACTTCACAAGGGTCTGTTACGTTTTTTATCCAAGACATCTCTGACACGTGAATCAGTCCTTCAATACCTGGTTCAATTTCAATAAAAGCCCCATAAGGGACAAGATTTACGATTTTACCTCTTACACGCGTTCCAGCAGGATACTTTTTTTCAATTTCTTCCCAAGGATTGGTTTCTTTTTGTTTCACCCCTAAAGCAACACGTCCCTTTTCTTTGTCTACATGCAAAATGATCACTTCTAATTCTTGTCCTAAACAGACCATCTCGGAAGGGTGTTTAATTCTCTTCCAGGTCATATCTGTGATGTGTAGTAGACCATCGATTCCATCAAGGTCTAAAAAGACTCCAAAATCGGTGATGTTTTTCACAATGCCTGTACGGGTTTCCCCTTCGTGAATATTTTCTAAAAGTTCTGCTTTACGAGAGATGCGCTCTTCTTCTAAAATTTCGCGGCGAGATACAACGATATTTTTACGTTCTGTATTGATCTTTAAGATTTTAAAGTCGTAGCTTTGTCCAATGAATTCATCGAGGTTTTTGATGCGTTTATTATCAATTTGAGAACCTGGTAGAAAGGCTTCCATACCAATATCCACCATGAGACCACCTTTTACCTTGCGTATGACTTTCCCTTTGACAATAGAGCCTTCTTTACAGTGATGTACAATGTACTCCCATTGTCTTTGGCGACGAGCTTTCTCTCGAGAAAGCACGATTTGACCATCTTCTCCTTCTGCTTGATCGAGATACACTTCGACTAAGCTGTTTTCACCAAGATCTTCTGTGTCAGAAAATTCGTTGATGGGAATGAGTCCTTCAGATTTTAACCCTACGTCTATAATCACAAAATCTTTTGTGATTTCTACAATTTGACCTGTCAATATTTGACCGGTATTCATTAAAGCGACGGAACCCTTTCCGGCAATTTCCTCTTTTTTGTTGAGTAAATTTTTGAATTGTTTGGCTTCTTCCTCTTGAAACTCAACATCATCGATGATGTTGCTTGCATTCCAGTCGTTTAATTCTTTGCTAGACATTTAAGGGTTTCTCCTGCGTTTGATTGAAAGGAAAAAGACTATCAAATGATTCGCAATAAAATCAATCGTAATTTCACTTTGTTCTCTAGGTAGGAGGGAGGTAAAATCAGATTGTCAACTATTGCATGTTCGTTAAAATGAATCTTCTGAAAAATTTAAGCTTGTAAATGATTATGAAAAAAATTGTTTTAAAATTTGGAGGAGCGGCTTTGGCCGATTTAGGATCTTTTTGTAGCATTAGCAAAATTATAAAAGCTCAGCTAAGCTCTTACTCCGTTTGCGTTGTAGTAAGCGCAATGCAAGGCGTAACCGATCAACTTCTTCAAACGGCTGAGAAAATAGATTCCAGCCCCCCCTCAAGAGAGCTAGATATGCTTGTTTCCACAGGGGAGGTTTTTAGCATGACCCTTTTAGCAATGGCTCTTCATAAAGAAGGGATAGAGGCTATTAGCCTAACGGGAGAGCAAGCTGGTATTATTACCTGCTCATGTCATACAAATGCAAAGATTATCGAAGTGAATAAAGAGCGATTATCCAAGGAATTAGAATCAGGCAAAGTGGTAATTGTAGCTGGTTTTCAAGGAGTTAGTAGAAAAAAAGAGATTACGACTTTAGGTAGGGGTGGTTCTGATATAACAGCTGTTGCGCTTGCCATTGCACTTTCCTGCGAGATGGTTCAATTTTATAAAGATGTAAAGGGAATTTATTCTATGGATCCAAAAACCGATTCTCGTGCAGAACTGTTAAGAAACATTTCCTATGAAAAAGCACTAGAATTATCAGAACATAAAATCTTACATCCTCGTTGCATCGCCTTAGCAGCAGCCCATCAGATTAGCCTACAAGTACGCTCTTTCCTGTATCCGAATTCTATAGGAACTGTAATTAGTGATTTGAGCTGTGCAAAAAAACCAAATTTTTTGTATGAATGGGAACATTTAAGCATGTAAGAGGTTCTATGCAAAATCTTTTGAAAAGTTCGTCGAATATTTTTGATATAGTTACGATTCTTAATCAAAGCAGCACAAAAGATGAGCATGTATTCTACTACAGTAAATTAGAAGATGTATTGATGGAATATTTTGCTTTTGAAGAAGCAGATAAAGACCATCTATTTAGCAGTTTTATGCAAAAATTACCACTTATTCAGACTTCTTTCAAAGGAAAAGATGCTTATTTTCTTAAGATTTCACTGCTTTGTAAGAGAATAGGGAATCCGGCTAAATTTTTTTATGAAATGATTGACCGATGGCTACTTCCGGGGAAAAAAACCCATATTTGTTCTTTTTTCAGTTGTGATTTTGTTTTTTCTTGTTCTGATTCGGATGCTTTTTGTCTATCTGAAATGGTTATTTCAGCCAATAATGAGATGGAATTAGAAAAAATGCACCATAATTTTTTGTTTTTGCAGAATGAAATTCGCTTAGGCTCAACCTCTGTCTACCAGGCAAGCTGTATCTTAGAAAATAAAGGATTATCTATAGATCAAAAACATTTATTCATCCAAGAAAGAATTTCCTTACTCATTCAAAAAAGACCGCAAGATTTTGATTATGACATTTTTCATCAGATGCAACATTTTTTATTTAATACAAAGCAAGAATTTAAAGCATATCGCGATTGTACGCATATGGCTCGAATTATATCGGTGTTTTATGTATTGAAACGCGCATTGGTTAGGCAAATAGAAAATTGCTTGGCAGAGAGAGTGATTAAAGTCAAATTACGTAGGACTTGGTTACAACTACCTTTAGGTTTTGAAAAAGTTTTGGGAGTCTTTCTTATCATTCATCTTCTGAACGATGACGAACAATTTGAACAAGTTCATTGTATGAGAATGATCGAAAGTTGTTTTTCTGATTTTCATTATATCGAAGGGTCTTATTTCTCTTATGAAGAAGGTCGAATTCATTTAATTTATTTAGAATTGAAAAAAAAAGATGGATCTGAAATTTCTTCACAAGAGCTAAAAAAGCTTAACGAGAAACTCATAGATGAAGTAGAGAATGGGATTCATAGCTTGATGCATCCTTTATTTATACCGCGTAATGAAGAAGAGGTCATGCGTAATGTCATTCTTTTATCTAAACAACTGCGCTATTTTCGCGATATTCCTCAGGTTATTATTAATTTTGATGAGCAATTAGAAACAGATCTTTTATTTACAGTCATTCTTGTGCGTGCTCGTCAAATATTGGACCCATCGATACAGCAGCTGTTTAGTCATTCCTCTCTTATTTTTATTCCTGATCGAATTAAACAAGTGGGCATGCTAAGAAAGAAATACCCAAAAGAAGCTTCGGTTTTTCGTCTGCGAATCGCTTCTCGTTCCTTTATACGATCTGATCATCGAGTCGACTTATTTCAGGCACGTCAATTCGTAGCAAAAGAGTTGAAAAAAGTGATTGGAGAGTTTAGGGATTTTAATGGAGGAATGATTACTAAGCAATACGAGTGTTTTAGCGAATTAAAGAAAATGTGTTGTCGATTAAAAAAGCAAGAGAAACTGCTGTTGGAATATTTTTTTCATTCGATCTATCCCAAAGAATTGAGTGCGATTTTCGATCCTTTACGTTTAAAGGAATTGTTTTTTCTGTTTTTGGAACTCTTTGAGAAGAATAAAGATAAAAAAAATACTACACGATTTATGCATCAGATGAGACCGGGGTCTTGTTTTTTTGTTTTATCTTATTTTGATCATTCGTTAAAATCCAAGATTTTGGAAAAAGTTGCTCAACTACAAATTGCTTCTTCTCGGCTTATTGCGGTTTGGTTTCGTGCTGTGGAATGGGATTATTTGTGTTATGGCTATTTAGAAGAAGATACGCAAAAGAAAATACTATTTATAAAAACGATCCAAGATGCTCTTGATTTTTGACTCTAAAAGACGGATTTATTTTTATAAATGGCAAATTTCTATCTAAAACGAGTTTAATCTATGAAAAGCTTTTCAGTCCAAGTCGTTCCTTCTATTCTTTCCGCTGATTTTGGCAAATTAGCTTTGGAAGCTAAAAAAGCAGAAGAGTGCGGCGCAGATGCACTGCATATCGATATTATGGATGGGCATTTTGTTTCTAACTTGAGTTTGGGGCCTAAATCTGTTGCAGCGATGAATCGCGCAACAAATCTTTTTCTAGATGTGCATCTAATGATGTATAATCCTTATGATTACGTAGAACGATTTATACAAGCTGGCGCTGACCGAATTACTTTTCATTTTGAGGCAACAGAAAACGTGGAAGAGACTCTTCAATTTATTCGAAAGTGTGGAGTAGAAGCTGGTTTAGCTTTTTGTCCAGAAACAAGCTCATCGATGATTGTGAAATTTTTAGATAAATGCGATTTACTTCTTTTAATGACGGTAAATCCAGGTCATAGTGGGCAGAAATTTATGCCTGAGATGCTGGAAAAGATTCAATTCGCACGCAATATTTGCAATCAGATGAAGTTGTGTAAAGGAGGCAGATTTCTAAGTGAGCTGCAACAAGAAAAAGCGCCTGTGTTTCCTTTTGCCATCCAAGTAGATGGTGGAATAAACCATAAGACAGCGCTCCAATGTATAGAAGCAGGAGCAAATGTCTTAGTGTCGGGAAGTTATATTTACAGTGCGAAAGATATGACTCAAGCAATTGCTAGTTTGAAAACTCTTAAGTAGTTCTTATGAAAAAAGTAGTTGTAATTGGTGGT
Source organism: Chlamydiales bacterium (assembly GCA_031281085.1). Lineage (GTDB taxonomy): Bacteria > Chlamydiota > Chlamydiia > Chlamydiales > Rhabdochlamydiaceae > Rhabdochlamydia. Next base: position 34,510 of record JAITFW010000077.1, read on the forward strand.
GGGACAGGTAACTTTAGCGTTTTAAGAGGATTAAAAGATTACCCTGTGAATTTAAGTGCCATTGTTTCTATGGCTGATGATGGGGGGAGCACAGGAATCTTGCGAGATGAGTTAGGAGTGCTACCTCCTGGAGATGTCCGACAGTGTTTGATTGCTCTTTCAAATTCTTCTAATATGATGCGCTCTTTAATGAATTATCGTTTTGAAAACGGGGGATTAGAAGGGCATAGCTTTGGAAATCTTCTTCTTTCCGCTCTGGAAAAAGTAACAGGTAGCTTTGAAAAAGCTGTAGAAGAGATGGGTAAAATTTTATTTATCAAGGGTAAGGTGATTCCTGTCACCACTCATCAGGTGCGTTTAAAAATGCTTTTAAGCAATCGGAAATTACTAGAAGGAGAAAGAGAGGTGTATCTTTCTCATGAGATTGATCAAGGGTATAAAAGTATTTACTTAGAGCCCTTTCCTAAAGCAAATCCCCTCGCAATTGATGAAATTATGAATGCCGATGTGATTATTTTAGGCCCAGGAGGGCTTCATACCTCTTTAATTCCTAATTTGCTCGTTGAAGGGTTAAGCGCAGCTCTTTGCACTTCTACTGCAAAAAAAGCATTTGTAGTGAATTTAATGAATCGCAAAGGGCAAACCACCGGATTTAAAGTCAGTGATTATTTAGAGGAAATTGTTCGTTTTATTGGAAAAGATATTTTTGACTATATTTTAGTGAATAATGAATCCCCTCCCCAGGAGTTAATAGAGGTCTATTCTGATGAGGGTCAAATTGTAGAAAACGATTTAAAAGACGCTCGGATTATAGCTTCTTCTCTTTTAGGAGGACCAAAAGAAATTCCTAAAAAAGATTTATTAAAAAGAAACCTTATTCGTCATGATTCTAAAAAATTAGCACAAGAGTTGATAAAAATTGTTAATGATCTTTGATCTCGATGATACGCTAGTTAAGACATCTGATTGCATTGTACATGTATTGCTCGAGCGTAGTTTGCGTGCAATGGTAAGTAAGGGTTTTAAAACACAGAGCTTCTATCAAGCGCTTTTTCTTTTAAGAGAGTTGAATAAGCAAGCTTCAAATGCAGAAGAAGCTTTAAAAGAATTTGTTATGAGTATGCGTGAAGATCTTGAATTTATCAATATCGGCAAGGAACAACTTATTCATTTTACATTAGATATGCCCATTTTCCCTTTAGAATTAGCTGTTGAAACTCTTCATTTATTAAAGAAAAAAAAACATGATTTGTGCTTGGTAACGATAGGGAAAAAATCTTTACAAAGGCAAAAACTAGAAAAAGCTGGTATTGATCCAATTCTTTTTAGTAAGATCATTGTATCTGAAGATAGAGATAAAAAACCTCATTACGAAAAGCTTTTGGCGGAATTTGACTGTAGCCCAGATCAAGTAATGGTTTGTGGGGATCGTGTTTCTGTAGACCTTGAACCAGCGATACAATTGAACTGTAAGACAGTGCATATGTTACATGGCAGAGGTTTAAGCATGAAAGAAAAAACATCTAGAGCTAAAATTACTTACCGCATTTCGAGCTTAATAGAGTTAAGCGACTTAAAAGAGTTGAAATAAATGGTTTTAAACTAACATTTTCATTTTGAAAATAGGGGAAAAGGATATGATAACAGGCAATCAAATTTCTCCAGGGATGATTCTTTCTATTGATGATAGAATGCATAGGGTAGAGTCCTGTATTAAAGTAACTGTTGCTAAAGATAATCCTTTTGTAAAAGCAACGTTAAAGGATCTTTTAACAGAAAAGATATCTGAAAAAAATTTTAAACTCAATCAAGTTGTAATAGATGCTGTTCCTCTTGAGAGATCTCTGGAGTATCTATATCTAGAAAAAGAAAATTACTTGTTCCTCGATATAGGAAATTTGGAACAGGTTTTAGTTCCCTCTCAGATTGTCGGAAATAAAATAAATTATTTGAAGGAAGGGACTTCTTTAAAGGCCATATTCTATGGCAATACTGTCTTTTCTATTGAATTGCCTCAGTTTTTAGAACTTCTTGTGCTCAAAACAGAAGAAATGGAATCGGCATTAAAAATGACCCATTCTACGAAAATGGCTTTATTAGAAACCGGGGCTAAAATTGAAGTGCCTGTTTTTATCGAATCTGGGGATATTATAAAGATAGATACACAAGCAAATGAATACATTCAGAGGGTTTAGAAGGAGGCATAAGAGTGGATCTTAAAGAAATTAAGCATTTGATGAATGCTATGAAAGAATCAGGTATCCAAAAGTTGGTCATTAAAAAAAAAGAAGGAGATGAGCTACATTTAGAAAATCAGGTTAATTCTGGTATATCATCTATGGGTTTCCCATCTGTACAGCACGATAAAGAGCAGACTTTTTCCGCTCCTTCTATACATTCATCAGAAAGATCATCTTCTGTTGTAAAAGAAGAAAAACCAGGGCAATATATCACAGCTCCTCTAGTAGGGACGTTTTATAGCTCTGCTTCACCAGATGATGAGCCATTTGTCAAAGTAGGAGATATGGTGAAAGAAGACACGGTTCTCTGTATTATTGAAGCCATGAAGGTGATGAATGAGGTAAAAGCAGGGAAAAGCGGCAAAATTGCAGAAATTCTTGTAGAAAACGGATATCCTGTAGAATTTGGAACCAAAATGTTCCGCATTGTATAATCAATTTTCTTTTTAAGTGTGTGGAATATGCAAAAAGTTTTAATTGCTAATCGGGGTGAAATTGCTGTACGAATTATTCAAGCATGTCATGATTTAGGTTTACAAACAGTTGCCGTATATTCTCAAGCAGATGCAGAAGCTCTGCATGTACTACATGCAGATGAAGCAATCTGTGTGGGAGAGCCATCTCTCTTAAAATCCTATCTCAAAGTACCCAATATTTTATCCGCATGTGAAGTAACAGGAGCAGATGCTATTCATCCAGGATATGGTTTCTTAAGTGAAAATGCGAATTTTGCCTCTATTTGTGAAAGCTGTGGAGTGAACTTTATCGGGCCTTCTGCTCAAACAATTGCTCTTTTAGGAGATAAAGCTAAGGCAAAAGCTACTGCAAAAAAGGTTAAGTGCCCTGTGATACCAGGCTCAAAAGGCATCATTTCAGACGTAAAAGAGGCGTTAAAAGAAGCCAAGCAAATAGGGTTTCCTATTTTTATTAAAGCATCTGCTGGTGGTGGTGGTAAGGGGATTCGTATAGCTCATACCATTGAAGAATTTGTAAGGCAGTTCTCTGCTGCAAAAGCAGAAGCAGAAGCCAACTTTAATAATGCAGATGTCTATCTAGAAAAAATGATTGTAAATCCTCGTCACATTGAGATACAAGTTTTAGGAGATAAACATGGAAATTATATACATCTAGGAGAAAGGGATTGTACTATTCAGAGAAGAAGGCAAAAGTTAATAGAAGAAGCTCCTTCTCTATTATTAAGTCCTTCTTTACGTAAAAAAATGGGAGAAGCTGCTATTGAAATTGTTAAAGCTGCTCATTATCATTCTGTAGGAACAGTAGAGTTTTTATTAGATGAGAACAAAAATTTTTACTTTATGGAAGTAAATACGCGCATTCAAGTAGAGCATACCATTACAGAAGAGTTAACAGGGATTGACTTAGTCAAAGAGCAAATGAAAGTAGCAATGGGTGAAAAATTGAAAGTAAAACAAAAAGATATTTGTTTTGATGGGCATATCATTCAATGCCGAATTAATGCAGAGAACCCCGCAAATCATTTTACGCCTTGCCCTGGAACATTAGAATATTATATTCCCCCTACAGGTCCTCATGTGCGTATAGATAGCGCTTGTTATTCTGGTTGTCGAATCTCACCCTATTACGATTCCATGATTGCTAAATTAATTGTAAAAGGGAAAGATCGTAAAGAAGCAATTGCAATTGCTAAAAGAGCTCTAAGGGAATTCCATATTGGTGGGATAGATTCTACAATCGCTTTCCACTTGTTTATGTTAGAGGATAGGTGTTTTTTGAAAAATGAGCATTTTATCAATTATATTGATCTGTTAATTGCAGAAGGATGTAATTTCACTAAATCTAAAGAATAAATGTCTATGTATTCCACATCTGTATTCTCTAAGAACGTACTTCTTGTCGATGATATCTTTGATTCTGGCAACACCCTTTTTCAGGCACACCAAGCGCTTGCTAAGAAAAAACCTAAATCTTTAAGATCTTTAGTTCTGCTTTCTAAAAATATCTCCGATTTAGAATATCGACCTGACTGCCTATTATTTTCTGTAGAGAATCAGTTTATGGTAGGTTATGGCTTGGATTATAAAGAACACTATCGTGGATGGAAAGGAATCTACCTTTTTAAAGAGGCAGTTTCCCATCTTCCATGAAGCATCTAAAATATTTACCAGTAAATTTATGTGTTTTATAACTATGAGTACATGTATCCTTTGATGTTTGATTTAATGTAGAAAAAGAAGATGGATTTACGAACAATTTCGAATGAAGAAGGAAACTTACGTGAAAGGAATCATTCTTGCAGGAGGTAAAGGAACTAGGCTCTATCCTATTACAATGGGTGTATGTAAGCAGCTTTTACCTGTATTTGACAAGCCGATGATTTATTACCCTTTGGCTGTTCTTATGCTAGCTGGTATTAAAGAAGTCTTAATTATTTCTACATTAGAAGATAGAGCGTGTTTTCAACGGCTTTTTAAAGATGGTTCAGACTTAGGGATTTCTATTTCTTATGCACTACAAGAAAAACCAGAAGGGATTGCTCAGTCTTTTTTAATAGGAGAGTCTTTTATCAATCAAGAGAATGTAGCGTTAATCTTAGGAGATAACATTTTTTATGGGCATCAGCTCCCTCAATTACTAAAAGAATCATCTTCTTTTATAAAAGGAGCTACTATTTTTGGCTATGAGGTAAAAGACCCCCATCGTTATGGAGTATTAGAGTTTGATGCGAATCAAGAAGTAGTGGATATTGTGGAAAAGCCTTCTCATCCTAAATCTAATTTTGTAGTTACAGGTCTTTATTATTATGATCACCAAGTCGTATCCATTGCGAAACAGTTAAAGCCATCTAGAAGAGGAGAATATGAAATCACTGACCTGAATCAGTTTTACTTAAGAAAAAAGCAACTACAGGTTACCTTATTCGATCGTGGTTTTGCGTGGTTAGATGCTGGGACTCATGATGCGCTTCAACAAGCTTCTTCATATGTAAAAACCATTCAGGAAAGGCAGGGGGTTTATATTGCTTGTCTAGAAGAGATTGCCTATCAGATGGGCTTTATTGATTTAGATCAATTACAGAAAATAACATCCTTTTATGCAGATACCGATTATGGCAGATACTTGCAAAAGCTTATGCAAAAAGAAGATGCAAAATTAGCTAGGGTATAGATTTAAAACGAGAGCGTTTTTTGTAAGGAGCGTTTGTCTTTTTCCCATATATGACTTCGTGTAAGTCTTCAATAGCCATAAAAGCACTAGGATCTTCTCTTAATACAATTTCTTTTAATTCAGCAAGGTCTAAACGCTCAACTATGATAAAAATAATCTCCTTAGCATCTCCTGAAAATCCCCCTTTACCATGCATAATTGTTAGACCAAGGCCTAACTCATTAATAATCGCATGAGAGAGCTCTTTAGATTTAGATGACATGATAAGCACAGATTTTATCTCATCAAGACCCACAATCACCAAGTCCATCATTTTGAAAGCAACGATGTACGTCATTAAAGACTGCAGAGCAATGTGCCAGTCTTTAAAAATCAATCCATAAGCACCGAAGATAAATACATTCACAAATAGGACAACTTGTCCCACTGTAAACCCTTTTTTACGGTTGATGATAATTGCTAAGATTTCCGTGCCATCTAAGCATCCTCCATGGCGAATGATGAGTCCAACTCCAACCCCTAAAATAGCACCACCGAATACAATAACTTCTAAAGAGTCTGCCGTAAAAGGAGGGGATTGACGTAAAAGACTTAAAAATCCTGCGAATAGGAGCACCGCAACTAGCATGTGTATGACAAAAGACCTACGAATATGTTTATACGCGAGATAGATAAAAGGCAGGTTTAGAGCGATTAGAATAAAAGATAGATATCCATCCCCGTACAAACGGCCAAAGATTAGAGCAATACCTACAATCCCGCCATCGATTAACTGATTAGGAATCAGAAATATTCTTACAGAAACAGCAGATAAAAATGCTCCTATAACTATCCAAAGAAAACTGAATATATGATGTTTAGTAATTTTAAAATAAGACTTACTCATAATAGATCTATTTAAGCAAGATTTATAACAAACGACTGATAATTTACAAACGCGAGAGACGGGACTTGAACCCGCAACCTCCGCCGTGACAGGGCGGCGCTCTAACCAGTTGAGCTACTCCCGCAAATGTGGCAGTTTTTGGGCGCAACAGGACTCGAACCTATGACCACCTGTGTGTAAGACAGGAGCTCTACCAACTGAGCTATGCGCCCCCAAGTAACAAAGTACGTAGTTTAAGCACATAAGAGTTTTTCTACAAGAGATTTCAAGATAACTTCTGTAAATTTTGAGACTGTCCATTTTTTTCCCGATTTCTATTAAGGTTTCCTTATGGATTCATCCATAGAATGACAAATAGCTTTTTATTGATAGATTTTGCAATCCAAAAATGATCCGTAAAAAGTTATTGGTTATTCTACGGATTAATTTTTGGTATAAAAAAGTATCTGTGAATCGATATTTGCTGGTTTACAGATTGATCCATATGGAAAAAAGCATTACAATATGAGTTTAAAATCAGGAGAAAAATCGATGAGAGATACCCCATTTATTGGTCGAGCAACTGAAATGGAAAGGTTGAAAGGACTTCTAAGCAAAAAAAGTGCTAGGGCGTGTCGACAATTAAGCCAGATCACAAAGGCAGTTAAGTAAACTGCAGATAAAAAGTGACAAGAAGTCTTATCATAACGGGTAGCAATGGCTTGATAAAGCTTCAACTTAGCAAAAAAATTCTCAATAAGATGCCTGCTTCTATATAAATGCCTATCATAATTCCTTGGTTTTTTGGCATTCCTTTTTGGTGGTATTACAATACCTTTACCT
>JAITFW010000092.1 GCA_031281085.1 Chlamydiales bacterium
TTTAGAATAGGATCTAATAGTAATGGTGTTTTTTGATAGGTTAAGTAACCTTTATATCGATTACTTCTTATTTATTATATTAACAGGTTTTGATCTAATTGACAATTTAGATTTTATTAAATTAGGATCATTCACCTGGATTCTCTGTGAAAATCATCTGTGAATTTATGGTAAATGGGTTTCGAAAGAACTCTATTGATATTTTTGTTTTCCTGTGTGGATAGAACCGTTTTTTCTTACGGTATGCGAACAACTGTTAGGACAAGAGATATGCATTTTATGGCTCCAATGGTTTTGGAGCATAATACATATACTCAAGAGAATGAGAAAAAAGACTTAAAAAAGAGATTAGCCAAGGAGATGCCATATAATCAAGAAATTTTTATCATACTAAATCTTGATTTGTATATTTGAAAAATATGCAAGAGTACTTATACTCTTGCATGCAAATATGTAGCGTTATAAGACTACTTGTGAGAAAGAATCTGTTTCTGCTTGAAATTTAACAACTGTGTCACCAAGCATGCTTATGACTCGTTCTTTTGTTATAGGAAGAGTTTCTTCTTTTAGACAAACAAATAGCTCAAAGATACAATCTTGAACGATCTGATCTAATTTTTGAAGCTGTTCTTCATTTGGGAATGTTATTTCTCTATTTTGAGGATCAAATACAACAGATCCATCTTGGTTTGCTTTATCAGGACTAAATTGTGAACCATTATTTTTCCAAAATCGTATAACTGTCTTTGTTGTTTCAGAGTATTCTGGATAGAAATTGTCTGCTGTTGTGTTACAAGCAGATGTAGCAATGTTATGTGTCTGGCAAACGTTTTGAAAAGCTGCAATAGACATAATCCACCTTCCTATTTTTTAGGGTGTAAGCTTGCTTTCGAGCAATAAATGAATATCAATTAAATATTTATTTTACAATCAAAAAATGAAAATCATATAGTGTTTTAAATTGACATTGACAAAACAGCTAGATCCAAAGCATCAGATAAAGAAGCAACAGAAGGCAGAAGATCTCGAATTTTCGTTTTCCTATTAGCCCCATATGTTTCGATAGGATGTAGATCTAGTGAGTCAAGGAGGAAGAAAGAGAATTCTACATCCACATGACTCTGTCCATTTTCTAGTTTCCGCTGATTTATGAAAACTCGCATGATCAAGAATCAAAATTTGGCCAGGGCTCAAGTTTGGAACTCATTCTTGTTTCAACCATGCATTGGATAGATCGGTATCGCAAGTGCCCTCAAAACACATAGGTGCCAATCATTTCTTTCCTTGTAGTGCTGAAATTATACTTTGTCTGGTAAATCGCTGCTCTGAAATTTCTCCTAATACTTGTTTGCCTTTTATTCTTCTTCCATATTGTCTATACAAATATTGATTGATTCTGCTTTGATCCAAATAGATCCTTTTTTCTGGAGTAATCGTCTCTATTTTTTCTATAATCTCTGCTCTTGTTTCTACTTTCCTGATAAAACGGTGTCTTTTTTTTCTTGCGATCTTGAGCCTTTTTAAAGCATAAAAGATTGTTTGTGGTGTCAAACTAATATGTTTTGCTATCTCTGATAAAAAATGATCGGGATTTTGTTCTTCATAAGGGATTCATTTTTGATCTTCAAAAATTTAAAGCACTATAGTGTTAATTAACTTTAAATTTTCATTAAATACATATCTCTAGAAAATTTAGATCGATTGCTTTTGCAAAAGTGGAATATAGGTTTAAACTTTCTCTTACTTTTCTTTTAAAGTTAGCCTAAAATTTTTCAATAGGATTTAAATCTGGAGAATAAGGTGGTAAAAATCATAGTAAAAAGACCCCTTAATATTGTGCAAGTTTCGTTTGTGAAATAACAACAACAAAAGAAGATGAAAAAGGAAATGCCTGTTGGGCTATACTCAAGAGCATGAAAAAAAACATTCCATAGAGATGAACTCATTGAAATTTTAACATAAATAGAGTTATAAGACTTAATCCTATGCAACCAAAAGCAAACAATTTAACAAGAAACCAAAGAAACATCCTCCAGACACGCCGTCACCATGAACGGGATAAGAGATTCTATGACAGAACCAAAACGATCCTGCTCTTAGATAAAGGATGGACATATAAGCCAAAAGCAGAAGCCTTACTTCTAGATGATGATACGATAAGACGTTACTATAAAACCAATCTAGAAGGAGGAAAAGAAGCTTTACTCAACCTAAATGATACGGGAAAAGTCAGTAGACTGAATCAAGAACAGCTAGATCAGCTCAAAATTTATGTAAGTAAAGCCATTCCTAGTTCTGCAGAACAAGTCACAAATTTCATAAAAAAACGATTTTCTATTCCATACACAGTATCAGCGATAGGATCTTTATTGCATCGCTTACATTTTGAATATAAAAAACCAAAGTTGGTACCTGGAAAAGCAAAAGCTGAAGAGCAAGCCTGTTTTTTGAAAGAACACAAAACCCTAGAAAAGGATATTGGTGAATCAAATGAAATCATTTACATAGACGCCGTTCATCTTCAACATCATGCCAAACCCTCTTATGGAAGGTTTAAAAAAGGAGTAAAAGCGTTATTAAAAGCCAATAACGGTCGCCAAAGGATCAATATGAATGGTAGGATAAATACTAATACCCTTGAAGTAACTACGATGGTTGCAGACTCCATACATGCGAAATCTACTATCGAACAACTTTGGCTATTCATGAATACCAAAATGAGAAATCATCAATATGATGAAACATTCGTAGAATGTAAGAAAGCAACTCTTGGTTTTTTTGAAAACATCTCTAGTTATCAAAAGGAATTAAAGGGTTTTCTTTCTAAAAAATTTCATATTGTAAATTCTTAATTCTAAATTTTTCGAGTATATATGAAGATCAGAACTTTAGATGAACAAACCATTAATCAGATCGCTGCAGGAGAAGTGATAGAGAACCCAGCCTCTGTAGTAAAAGAATTGGTGGAAAATGCTGTTGACGCTGGAGCATCTCAAATAAAAGTGGAAATCTTTAGTGGAGGATTTCAAAGCATTACTGTTAACGATAATGGATCGGGTATGAGCCGAGAGGATGCTTTGCTTTGCTTTACACGTCATGCTACATCTAAAATCCAGAAAGTAGAAGACTTGTCTTATTTATCTACAATGGGGTTTAGAGGAGAGGCGCTCTCTTCGATTGCAGCTATTTCTAAGGTTACATTAACTACTTCTTATGAGTCGGTAGGGGTTAAGCTGGAAGTAGAATCTGGTAGGGTTTTATCCATAGATCCTGCTCCTAGAGTAAGGGGAAGTAGCGTAGAGGTACGTTCTTTATTTTATAACACTCCTGCTCGCAAAAAGTTTCAAAAAAGCGTTTCCGCAAGTAGTGCAGAGATTACTAAATTAATGACTTTTTTGAGCTTAGCTTATCCAGAAATAGGACTTTCTCTGTGGCATCAGGGTAAGAGGATTTTTGATTTTTGCGCTTCTAAAAATAGGCAAGAAGAAATGCTTGTACGTGCTAAGACTTTGCTTAGTGATGATTTTGTAGAGGATCTTCATATCATTGCCCACAAGCAAGAGGGTTTTGAGATCATGGGATTTATAGCCTCTCCTTTAAAAGTGCGGGTAAATCGTTCAGGGCAGTACCTATTTGTCAATCGCCGAATTGTTATTTGTCCTGTTTTTAGTTATGCGGTGCGAGATGCTTTTTCTACACGGATTGAAAAAAACCGTCATCCTTTATTTGTTCTACATTGTGCAATTGCTCCTCATCTAATAGATGTAAATGTTCATCCACAAAAAAAAGAGATCCGTTTAAAAGAAGAAAAATATACGAAAAACTTGATCCGGCTAGCTGTAGAAAAAGCGCTGGAAAAAAAAAGTGAAAGCCAATCTGTGCCTATGTCTATTTCATATGAACGTCAAAAAACCTTTTTTTGGAGAAAAGAACCATCTGCACAGATTTTATGCGAATCTCTGCCTGAGTTCAAACAAGAATCATTTATAGATGTACTTGAGGTCATAGGGTTATTTTCTCATTATCTTTTTTTACATCCTCAATCTTCTTTACTGAAAATAACTGGTGTAAAAGAGGCCATAGCCATGATAGGGATTGATCTACATGCAGCAGAATCAAAGATTCTATTCGATGAAATGAAAGAAAATCAAGAGCCTAAGGGGTCACAAATCTTGCTATTACCTGATACTCTAGTTTTTTCCAAAGCAGAAAGCGAAGGAATATTACGCATATTAGATGAGTTGCATCAGCTAGGTTTGAGGGTTTATCCTATTGGCGAATCTGCTTTTTTGATAGAGGCTATACCAAAGTTTGTAAAACAAGATCAAGTAAGGGATCTCATGTTAGAGTGTTTACAAGGTAGTAAAGAACAGGGAAATAGAAAATATGCAGCTGTTTTGTGTAGATGGGTTCGTAAAAATAAGCAACCATTTTCACAAGATAGAGCTCTAAAATTAGTAGAGCGATTGCTTTGTTTGCCAGATCCTCTTTTTTGCCCTTTAGGCAAAAAAATTATAAGTTGTATTACAAAGGGACAAATAGATGATTGGTTTAAGAGATAAAGAGGTTTTTTTTAAAAGAGTGGTTAAGTTGTGGGAGCAATTAGAGAGTTCCATAGAGGCTTGTTTAATTGAAGATCCTATAGACCTCTATTACTTGACTGGTTTATCCTTGTCTAAAGGGTCTCTTTTATTGACTCGAAAAAAACAACTTCTACTTGTAGATGATCGATACTTTCAGTCAGCTATAGAAAAAGCAGTTGTAACGGTTGAAAGAGATCAACAAGTTGCTTGGGAAGAGTTTTTTGCGCACAACTTATTTAAAAAAATAGCTTTTGATTCTGAAAAGATATCTTATGAACGATATCTTGAATTGCAGAAATATAACAAAGAGTTCATGGCTCATCCTAACTTACTTAAACATGTGAGAGCCATCAAAGATACAGTTGAAATTGAAAAGATTACCATGAGTGCCCAACTCTTAAGACGAGGGTTTTCTTATATTTGCTCTTTTTTAAAAGTAGGGATTACAGAAAAAGAATTAGCTAAAGAATTTGAAGTTTTCTGTCTGCAGCAAGGAGCAGATGGCTTGGCTTTTGAACCGATTATTGCTTTTGGCAAAAATAGCGCAATGCCTCATTACCATAGCCAAAATGTTGCCCTGCAATCAAAAGATACTGTTTTAATCGATATTGGAGTCGTTGTTGATCATTACTATTCTGACATGACGCGAGTTGTTTTTTTTGAAGGACCTCACCTGCGACTTTCTTATTTATATCAGATTGTAAAACAAGCTCAAAAAGCTGCTTTAGACCTTTGTGCTCCAGGAGTTGCACTTGCAGAACTTGATTTAGCAACGCGAAGGGTGTTTAAAAAACATGATCTAGAGCCGTTTTTTATGCATAGTCTGGGTCATGGAATTGGTTTAAGAACACATGAATTTCCTCGAATTTCTTACCAAGGAAAGGAAGCACAAATGGTTTTGCAAAAAAATATGGTTGTAACAATTGAACCAGGATTGTATCTACCAGGTATTGGTGGAGTACGGTATGAAGATATGATTCTTATTACAGAAAAAGGGTATCGTTTCTTTTACCCCATTGACCCAGACGAATAGTCGTAAAAAAAATCTATAAATCATTATGAAAAACAAACTGGGATTTCGTCAAAAAATCATACTTAGTCATATTTTTTTGTTTATAGTTTTCATTGCTTTTGCTTTTCCATTTATTACTAAATCAGTGCAAAGAATTGTATTTAATAGTTTGCATGTAAGCACTTCTTACCTTGTGAATTTATTAGAGAAAGCACGAGATGAACAGCAAATTTTAACTCTTTTGCAAGATGCAGACGATTATATTTTTTTTCATGTCTCTCTTTTTAATGATACAGGCAAAGCATTATATGATTCTTCTTTGAAGCAAGCGATTAAAAGGGAAGAAATAAACCCTTTAACACACTCAGAGGTCGTAGATGCCTTAGGACATAAAATTGTGTATTTTATAAGCTATAATAAACAAGAAGCAGAAAAACTGGCATACATTACGCTCCCCTTTCACATAAATGACCAAACATACATTTTGCGAACAGCCATTCCCTTTTCCCAAATGCATGAGTTTACTCGTGAATTTGAAATGTGGTTTTTAGCTTTTTGCTTTCTAGCCATGTTATTTTTTGCTGCAATTACTTGGTTAATTTTCCATCGGATTAATTATCCTATTCAACAGATTATTCGTGCGATCAAACCCTATCAGTTAGGAGTGGAAACCGTTATCAATCCGATTGTATTAAGCGATTCTATCGATGAAAAAGATCAGTTTTATCAATTGGCACAAACGTTGAATTCTCTTTCAGAGCATTTACGCCTTCACATTAAACAAATTGTTGATGAGAGAAATGAAAAAGAAGCCATTTTAGATTCTCTAGGGGAAGGGGTTATCGCAGTAGATGCAGAAATGCATATTCGTTATATCAATTTTATGGCTAGTAAAATGCTAAAATTATCTAAAAAAGAGGTATTGGGAAATATTTTTACTTTTGCTTTGGAAGAAACACCTGATGCCAAGCTACTCAATAAATGTAGACAACTTCTAGAAAGCTGTCAAAAAAAGCGTGCTTTACTAACCGATTCCATGATCGTTATGAATGGCAAAAAGAAATATATCGATCTTATTGCAGCTCCTAAAAATCATCGAAGTGGAGCTATTGTGGTTCTACAGGATAAGACTAGTCATTACAAAGTACTGGATATGGGGAAAGATTTTGTAGCAAATGCTTCTCATGAGTTACGTACTCCTATTACCATTATCACAGGCTTTGCAGAAACCCTGCAAGATTTGCCAGATCTACCTCGCGATGTTGTTATAGAAATCACAGAGAAAATTGTTCGTAATTGTCAACGTATGAATAACTTGGTCAAAAATCTATTGACTCTAGCTGATTTAGAAAACTTTCCTCCTTCTCGATTCACAGAATGTGATGTGGTAGCTATTGTAGAAGCCTGTTGTCAAGTTGTATTATCTATTTATGAAAAGGCTAATATTCGCATCGAAAAGAGCGAGGAATCAATTCTTGTAGTAGCGGATCCAGATATTTTAGAATTAGCAATTATTAACTTATTGGATAATGCTGCTAAATACTCTCTTCCTCCAGCTGAAATTTTGGTGCAAATTACACAGCTATCAGAAGAGGTCTCTATTATTATCCAAGATAAGGGGATTGGTATCCCAGCAGCAGATCTTGAGCATATTTTTGAGAGATTTTACACTGTGGATAAAGCACGTTCAAGGCGTTTGGGAGGAGCAGGCTTAGGTCTTTCTATTGTGAAAACCATTATTGAAAACCATCATGGGGTTATTTCGGTGAAATCTGAGATGGGTATAGGGACTACCTTTACGATTTTGTTACCTAAGCTAAAACGGATACTGCCTGTTTAAGATTCTTTTCTAAAGCTGATCCCATTTTGGGTTTTTCGAGAAATTGTTTTTTTTTGATTTAATTGGGATCGGCAATATTTTTTGATGGTTTCATATAAGGCCGTTTCTTCTGGGTATTGTTTAATCAAAGACTGTAGTTCTTGTTTGTTGAATAGCTTTGTTTTCCCCCTGTCTTCCCATTTCTTCTTTTCACCTGCGATGATTGTGTGAGTAAACTCCTCTCCAAATATTGCTTGTAAAACAAAAAAATGAGCAGAGCATAAATAGCAACAAGCTCCGCTTTTATGAATCATGAAAAAATCGGAAAGAGGCGGGATTCCTTTTTTTTGCTCAATATCATATTGATTAGTTCCTAGGATGAGTTTGTAATAACTCTTTTGTAAAAGAGGATCTTCTGGCATAAGTTCGCTCAAAATAGGTTCGTTTAGTGTTTTTGCTTTAGCAAGTAAAGCATCTAATAAAGCGCACGCAGCTTGATTATCAGGCAATACAGTTGGGTAAATCAGACACAAAAGTCTAGTTGTAATCGCATAAAAGGGATGGTTTTGGGGGTTTTGTTCTTGGATTAAAGGATACAGATTCAATTGCGATCCTTTGAGCGCTTGTGAAAGACGAGGAGACTTGTATTCTGTTCTGCGTTTTACCGGAACTTTAGGTACATTTTTTTGTTCTGTTAAGGATCTATAACTAAGGCCTGCTACGCCATTGAGGTGTTTTTGTTGTAACTGGTAAAAATTTTCTATCCCGTGTATTAATATCCCTGTCTCTTTTATATTTTTTAATAAGGAGTTAGATAGAAAAGCAAAAATAGCAAAAATAGCAAAAATAAAGGGAAGTACATTCATGACTTTATGCCATAGGCAATAGGGTTTTTTGGCTCTGTAACAAATAATACCAGATCATAGGTATCCTGATCTATATTTAAATGTAAACGAATCATTTCAGGAGGTTGTCCTTTTGTTTTCAACCATTCAGATTCCCAAACAACTTTTGTTTGATCAAATAACTCAAAAGTAAAAGCATGAATATTTTCTAATAAAATCTCATCCCTTTTGCTATCCTGCTTAGAGAAAGTGCTTAAAACAAGCTGCTTGTATTCATTTACATAAAGCATAGAATGAATGATTCCACAAAAATTCGCATCTTTATCTTTGTTCTTATAATAAAAAGACAATGCGGGATGATCTTTATAGAAATCTGTGCAGATACTAGATTCTTTTTTAGCAAGAGAATGTATGATTTGATTCATTCTTAAGCGCATCATTTCACGAGGGAAAATCGTTTGTTTTAGTTGAGCAATTTCCTGCTTTTTCTCTAATGTTTGCCTTAGCAAAGAAAATAAAAAACTCAATATAATTCCTATTAGAATCAAACCAATTAAAACTTCTAATAAGGTAATGGAATGCTTTTTTTTAGGCATTTTTTAGGTTGTCCTTAAAACAGACAACGATCTTAAATTTTTGTTATATTTAAAATAAATAGGATTCCTATACATAAGGTAGACTTTCTGATTGCTCATAAAAGAGCTTATGGATCTTTTATAAAATAAATGGTTTCCTTTTTTTGAGAGAGATGTTTTATTAAAAAATAAATCCTGCATCAAGAAGTGCTTTTTCAGCTTTTGGGCTGAATCTACCTACTTCTTTGAGCTTTTTGATTGCGCCAGATTGAACAAAAAATTCCATTAAAGAACTGGAAGCAAGCCCTAAATCAATGAGGCGCTCCGCGAGAAGTTCCATTCGGGTAACATTTGCATATTTTCTTGTTCCTCCTGTTTTTTCTATGCAGAAAGATAAAGGATCTAGGAGGTCCTCAGATCGGGGATGAACGAAGAACACAACAGAGTAACGCTCTTTTCCGCTGCCTGAATCTACTACACGGTGAAATGAGCTCTTAAAGTAACCATTTGTTAGATTTTCCAGCATATCTCCACAGTTAATGATAAAGGCTTCATTGGGAACAACTACATCTATCCAATCGCCTTCTTTATTGAGTACTTGGAGTCCCTTGGCTGTGGAACGAGGTAGAATTGTGAAAAAGTCGATGTCTGTGTGAGCCCCTGCCCAAATCGCATTGTCTGGTGGATTTGCAGGATAGTGGATCGCTCTCATTAAGCAATCTCCCTCTCTAGTCATTTCATTGATATAACCAGGTTTTTAATGAAGAACTTCGGTGATTGCGTCTCCAAGAGCTTCTTTACATTTATCCATGGCTTGGAAAAGATCGATCATAGTCGATTTAAAATCGACTGGATTTTCTGGCCATACATTTTTGCAATATTCAAGCTTTTTTAACTCTTCTTTACTCAGTTCTCTACCGATATGGAAAAATTCTTTAAAGTCGATTCGATTTTCTCCTTTTGCTGATTCTCCAGGGACATACCCTCGTTGTCCGTCATTTGTTTTCATAGCCATTTTTTCATTCATATCTCGATTGAAATATCCGATGATTTGATTGTAGGCACTGTCGAGAAGGGTTATATCAATGCCCGCTCCGGTGAGAGCAAAAAAACCAACCTCAGATGCTGCTTTCTCAAGATTATTTAGAAAATCTATCCGCGTTGATTCATTATAGAAGTCGGGAAGATGAAGGACTGGAATTGTCGAATCAAATGCAAGCACAGTCGAAAAAAATGAAATGCATATCGTTAAGATGATTTTTCTCATTACAGATCTCAATTTTTGTTTGTTTACTAAACACTGACAAAAAATAAAAATAGTCAAAAGTTCTCGTATCTAGTAGCTCTCATTTTTTTTAAATATGTGTAAGATGAAAGCTGTAAAGATATTTTACAAGTATGATGTATTAATGTGTATTACTATCTAATATTTTTGTTAATTTGGAAAAAACAGGGAGCTTGTTAAGAGCTAATGCAAATCCTCCATTTCCTAATATGTTTGCACAGGTGATGACAGGATCGAATAAAATATATAAAGCAGTTATTAGAGAAGACATCTCTGTAGTAAATCCTAGCTGGTTCTCTAGGATAGGCAGCATGACGATAATTCCCCCGCCTGGAATAGCTGCTACAGAAAACTTTGCCATGACAAAGTACAAAGCAAATAGTAGATAAGCAAAAAAAGTGGGCTCGGGAACACCAAAGTTTTTCATAACTGCAAAAGCAAAAATAGGAATGGCAAAACAGTCTCCGATTAAGTGTGTATTCACCGTTATAGGAGAGCTTAGACGAGTTAAAGAAGGATTTTTAGTATTCTTTTCAGTGCCTATAATTGTTAAAGGCATAGCAGCCGCGCTTGACATGCTGCTAAACCCTGTAAGGGCGGCTGGAAGCATATTTTTAAGTGTATGTAAGGAAGAGGATAAATTAAAACGATTAGCTCCTAAATAGATGCACGCGATATAGCTGGATTGGGAAATGGCTACCAGTATAAAAATGAGGGAATAGTCGTAAATAATTGCGCGAATAAGTTGATCGTGAATCAATTTCATGACAAACCCAGAGATAAAAATGGGGATGACAAAGGTAAGTACATACAGCATTCTTTGAATCGCTTTTTCAAAATAGAGCGAAATTTTTAGACCAAGCGTTGGTTTAAAAAGAGAAAAGAAGATTCCAAAGAAAATTCCTGCAAACATCGCATGATCATTAGCAATCCATTTAGGTAGAGTAAACGACCAAATAGGCATAAGAGCTACTTGATCTGTTGGCATTTTAATGCAAAGATCGAATTGATAGATGATAGTTCCTATCTGGGAGCTAATCATTGTTGATAAAAAGTTTGAGCAACAAAGAGCTATAAGAAGCAAAAAAATCATTTTTGTAGCAGTACGCGATAGCTGAGAAATTGTTTTAAATAGCAGCATGAAGATAAGGATAGGGAGCATAAAAATAAGTAAAGACTTTACAGATAAGCTCAAAGAATAGACAAGCTGCTTGAGATAAATGGGAATAAATCGATCGATGGAAAGAATCAAGAGAACCATTGCCAAAAGTAGGATTGGCATTCTACAAAACATGAAAAAAATCCTTTTAGGAAAAATCTTCTCATATAACTTGTATTGCTTTCAACTGTAAATTTTTCTATATCAAGAGATTTTATCTCTTTTATAAAAATAAATAGCTCTAAGACTTGCTGCAAGAAGCAGGAAGATTTAACCTTAGATTTAGCGGCGAGCGAAGTGGGAAAAGCCCAAACTAGGGATTGATTCCTGGAATTGCCCTTTTTTTAAAAAGATAATTCTATCTAGTTGTCTATTTATAAATTAAAAATCAATGAGTTAATTGTTAAAATGATAAATAATTATTTGATATTGAATATTAATAATTATTAGTTTTATAATATTAGATATTATTTTTTTTGCTCTTAATGCATTTTTTCTCCAGCTACTTTTAGAGCTAAACTTAAAGGAAAAACATGTCTGTTTCTATGAACCCTGTGTCTTCGATACATGCTGAAGAAATACAAAAAATGAATTTCTTGGGCTCGCAAATTAGCAATATTTTTAGAGAGGGAACCGATAAAACCATTCAGCTCACAGAGCTTGCCAAAGAGCTTCTAGGACTAAAAAAGGAAACTTCTCAAGCAACAGAAGTTGCTTTACTTGCGAGTAAATATGGTTCTTTTATTGGTGAAAAACCACTTAAGCTTTTTGCAATGTCTTTGAATAAACTTTCCTTGAATCCCCTAGAAGTGGGGCTTGCATATATGCAAAAAGCTCCGGGTTACGATCCTGTAAAAGGTTTTCAAGTTCCCGACGATTGGGGAGAAAACGAAATGGTTACTTTGAATCAAATCTATAAAGAACAATTTTTTGCATGGATATTGATAAATAGTGAATTGCCTTTTGATTCTATTTTAAACATGCTTCCCCTTTTAAAAGGTTTTGACGATCAGTCTATTCAACTAAAGGATGACATTTGGGACAAGTCTTTACCAACTGAAAAGAGACAAAAGCAGCTTAAAGAATTTCAATCTAAATATGAATTTTTAATGGAAAATAAATTTTTATACTCTTTTCCTATAGAATTAGAAAAAATCAAAGTGATGCGTGATCTACAAAAGCCCATATATCGTCAAGATGAACTTATTGATAAAATTTTTGAATGGCTGTTTACCCTGTTGTTAGAAAAAACTCAATCAACAAATACTCGTCGAATATTAGTAAATTCTCTAGAGGGTCTTTCAGAGAGAAAGGTTTCAAAAAAATTGTTCGTGTACAAGCTGAAAAAAACACTTCCTTTTTTACAAAATAAATTAGGTTATTTAATGGAACATTTCGAGGGAGATAAGACACCCCTTGAAGAAAATAAAGCGCGATTAAAAGAGTTGGAGGAGAGTCAAGTTGAAATAGAAAAGGTTTTAGAAATTTGTAGAGAAAAAAAAGAGAAAATTTCTAGCCAAGCAGCTAAAGATGGAAGAAAAACAAAGCCATACAAGGGAGAATTTAAGGTCCAAGATATAATCAAAGAGGTAACGGAGCAATACAACGAATTAAAAAAACAAGGAGTGGATTCCATAGAAAGAGATGCTCAAGTGAATCGACGATTGCATAGAATTTTAAAAGAAAAAATGATTGCTCTAAAACATGTTCAAGCTACAGAAGCTTATTTTACAGGGCAAAATAGGATTTTTGAAAAACAAAAAAGAACCATACAACAAAAGATTTCTACAAGTCTGAATCTATTAAAAGAAGAGCTTTCTTGCGTGCGTTTTTTAGTCAATCATATAGAAACCGGTATAGCTAGAGCGCTGGCTCGATGGAAAGAGGAAAGACTCAAGTTATCTATTAATCAGTTTGATGAGATATTAGAAAAAGAGTTTGTTGCTGAATGCAAAATTCCTTCTTCTAAAGTCCCTAAATGCCGACAAAAACCTTTAGATTCTTCAGAAGATGAAGAGGAGGAACCTGTTGCTCTATTTGAGCAACTCGTCAGTGCATCTACTCATGCATCCGCACCACTGATATATACAGATGAGCAGATGCAATCCTATTTAAGTGATAAGGCAAAAAATAAGCAGTTAAATGGAGCTTTGAGCCAGTCTGTAGAGAGCATCTTACAACAGATACAGCCTTACTTATATCGAACACAAGGCGAAGAGGTATACAATCACGCTTTGTTAGGAGCTGCTGCTTTAGAGCAAATGGTACAAGCAATATATGAAGGTAGAAGGAATCATATCGTACTAGGATTTCGCAGTAGTTTAATACATTGTCATTTTGCTACAGAGCAAATACTTAGCCAAGAGATCTTCCGAAAAATTGGAAAAACAATAGATTCTCACAATTTAACTGTTTTGGCAAATACATTAGCAGAAAATACACAAACATCTTTTTCTGAAAAAGACCAAGAATTTTTGAAGGAGATAAGAGTATATCTTTGGTTTCATTATCCAGAAGACTATAGATTATATTTCGCGCATAACAAGGCTATTCCAAAAGCATTTTCTTTATTAGAAACGCTTTCTCAACCTGGAATAACTAAAGAAAATGTCCAGGAAGCTATGGAATTTTCTTTTGAAAAATATTACCAAACCTTAGAATTTATCACTAAGCTCTCAGGAGCTCCTTCGCAAAAGTTCGTAGAACTTTTTAAGAATCGTATAGATGACCTACAGAAACATCTACATGCTGCAGATGCAGAACCTAAAGAGCTTTCTGCTAATGGATCTTCACTGATCTATAAAATGGATCGAGTATTAGAGAAGCTTGCCTGTTTAGATCAACTTATTCATATGAAAGATTTTGAAGAAGGATGGTTATTCGCAATTTTTGATACTATGAAAAGTTATGTACAGCTCATGAAGAGTTCTTTAGAAACCCCTCAAGTGGCAATGAAGCACTCTCTTCAAAAATTTATACAAGTAGAAACTCTTTTCAACATGGATAGATTGTTTAAAAATCTATTTAGAGCGGTTAGTTTTCTTCATTTAGGAGGAGACACTCGCATGCATAGTTTAGATAAGTTTTATTCAGTTATACAAGAGTTCTACAAAGAGCCTTTATCAAAAGAAGATAGAAATGTACTCAAAAGTATTAATTTGAGTATCACACACCATTATTTCCATAAAAAATCACATGCCGATTTAAAGAGTACTTATTCTCATTTTCTAGATAAAGCTCGTGCTTTATTATCGGTTAATGATGAGTTTCCTCATGTAGCTACAAAGGATGGAAATATCTCTGCAATGGATCTACAAAAACAGATAGAAGAAGAAGGTCAAATGATGCAGACAATGCACAAATCTTTAGATCTACTTATTCAGTTGTTAGATCCTGTAATAGGTGAGATGCAGAAAATCCACAACGATATAGAAAAAAATCTTATTAACAGGCTACAGATCGGATAGCTTGGATAAAACTTCTTCTATCAGGTATCATCCTTAGAGTATAAAAGTTTCTCAAGGATGGTTTTTTATGTTTATAGATACTCATGCTCATCTTACAAGTGATGCACTTGTACGTGATACGCAGCAAATTTTAGTGCGTGCCCAAGCTAGTAGTGTTCATAAGATCGTCAATATTTGCACAGATGAAAAAAGCTTAAAAGCAGGATTTTTTTTAAGAGAAGAAAACCCGTGGGTGTTTAATGCAGCAGCGACTACTCCGCACAATGTAGAAAAAGAAGGGGAGAGTTTTTTCCCTCTTGTAGAACAAGCAGCCTATCATAAGCAACTTATCGCTATTGGGGAAACTGGTTTGGATTACCACTGTCAACACTCTGCTAAAGAGGTGCAAAAAAGGTATCTAGAGCGTTATTTAGATTTAAGTTGCAGAATGAATCTTCCGACCATTTTTCACTGCCGTGATGCCTTTGCTGATTTATTTGCTATAGCAGATGGAATATCTGCGGTAGTGCATTGCTTCACAGGAAATCTAGAAGAAGCAAAAAAAATAGTAGAGCGTGGGTGGTACTTATCGATTAGTGGTATTGTCACTTTTAAAAAGTCTCAAGCATTGCAAGAGATCGTAAAATATGTGCCTTTAGAACACGTATTCATAGAGACAGATGCTCCTTATTTAGCACCTGTGCCTTATCGTGGAAAAGTCAATGAACCTGGATTTCTTCCAGAAACAGCTAAGATGATTGCTCACTTAAAACAAGTGAGTGTAGAGGAAGTGGCTAAAATAACTAAAGAGAATGCGGAAAAGTTTTTTCGTTTTTGAGGAATTTTTCCTTTTGTAAAAGTTACCCGATCTATTTAATACAATCTTTGATGTGAGACATCAGGGATTATAACAGTGGTACCTAAGTCTTTTATTTGGCGTAGACTTCACTCTTTAATGGGTCTTTGGCTCGTCTTATTTCTATTAGAACATTTATTGACTAACTCTCAGGCGGCACTTTGGGTAGGAGAGGATGGGAGTGGGTTTGTGAAGATGGTAAATAGCCTGCACAATCTGCCCTATCTTCAAGTGATTGAGTTAGGATTGTTAGCGGTGCCTTTTGCTATCCATATGTTTTGGGGCATTAGGTATCTAATGACTTCTAAGGCTAACGCTTATCCCACAAAAGAGCAAAATCCTCATTTAAACTATGGGAGAAATAAGGCCTATACGTGGCAGCGGATCACTTCTTGGATCTTATTGGTAGGGATCGTTTTGCACGTAGTTAAATTTCGTTTTATAGAGTATCCAACTCCTGTGCGTTTAGGATCGCAAGTTTTTTATTTGATAAATGTCACGCTAGACAAAGGATTATATACACTAGCAGATCGTTTGCAAGTGACTTTGTATGATGAAAAGCGGATTGCAGAAGAACAAAAATCCTTACTAGAAAATCGTTGCTCTGAAGAAAGAGTTATGCAAGCTACTCAAGAAGTAAAAAAACAGGAATACGATGTGTGGAAAGGACCTTTTGTCGAATACAGAGAACAAGAGGCTCTTTTGCTAAATGCTGCACAAAGCTATCAACAACGGTTGAATTGGGCACTTGCTTTAAAAAGACGAAAGCTCTCAGGAGCAGAAGTAGTGGCTGTAGCCAAAGATTTTGGCACAGCTACCTTGCTTGTTGTGCGAAATACTTTCAAGAGTCCGATTTATGTAGGCCTTTACACCATTTTTGTGTTAGCTGCTTGTTTTCATGCTTTTAATGGCTTTTGGACTTTTTTGATCACCTGGGGATGGGTCTTAAAAATGGCTGCACAGAGATTTTGGATATGCGTAGCTCTTAGTATGATGGCTATTGTTACCTTTTTGGGATTAGCTGCGGTTTGGGGAACGTACTGGTTTAATTTAACATCTTAAAATATGTCAAAGCGAAAAATGGAAAAAGAAGTCATTGTTGTTGGAGGGGGCCTAGCTGGTTTATCCGCTGCTATGAAACTAGCAGAAAAAGGCTGCCATGTCAAAGTTATCTCTGTGACAAAAGTCAAACGTTCGCATTCTGTTTGTGCTCAAGGTGGAATGAATGCAGCGATGAATTTAAAAGACGAAGAAGATTCTCCTTTCATTCATGCCTACGATACGATTAAGGGAGGGGATTTTTTAGCGGACCAACCTCCTGTTTTAGAGATGTGTTTAGCAGCACCGGGCATTATTCGTATGATGGAACGCTTTGGATGTCCGTTTAATCGAACTTTAGAGGGAAATCTCGATTTTAGACGTTTTGGTGGAACTTTGTATCACCGAACAGCTTTTTGTGGGGCTTCTACAGGGCAACAGCTGCTTTATGCTTTAGATGAACAAGTGCGTCGCTATGAAGTACAAGGCAGAGTAGAAAAGTTTGAGAATCACGAATTCATGCGTCTTATCCTTGATAGTGAAGGTAGAGCACGAGGTATTGTACTCATGGATTTATTTAATTTAGAGCTTAGTGTATTAAAAGCAGATGCAGTGGTCTTTGGAACAGGAGGACTGGGGTTGATTTTTAAAAAATCTACAAATTCCACTTTTTGTAGCGGAGCGGCTAATGGTAGGTTATTCAAGCAGGGAATGTACTATGCAAACGCAGAATTTATTCAAATTCATCCTACTGCAATCCCTGCAGAAGATAAAATGCGTTTGATTTCAGAATCTTCTCGTGGAGAAGGAGGAAGAATTTGGGTTTGGGGGGACAGCTCTAAAACAATTACAGATGCAGAAGGAAAAACCCTTCCTTGTGGGGAAACGGGAAAACCTTGGTATTTTTTAGAGGAGCTCTATCCTGCTTTTGGCAACTTAGTACCTCGAGATATTGGAGCAAGAGAGATCTTGCGTGTTTGTGAGATGGGGTTAGGGGTTGATCAAAAAATGCAGGTGTATTTAGATGTCTCGCATCTTTCAGAAAAAATCCAGCATAAAATTGCTTCTGTTTTGGATATTTACCAAAAATTTACCGGAGATAATCCACATAAAGTACCGATGCGCATTTTTCCTGCCGTGCATTATTCCATGGGAGGTGCCTGGGTAGATTGGCCAGCAGCTGATGATCCTGATCGTTGGCAAAGATTTAGGCAAATGACAAATATCCCTGGTTGTTTTCATGTAGGGGAATCAGAGTTCCAATATCATGGAGCAAACCGTCTAGGGGCTAATTCGTTGCTCTCTTGCATTTTTTCTGGACTAGTAGCTGGGATGGAAGTGCCTCGTTATTTAGATACGTTAGAACATAGTTATAATAATATATCCACTACTATTTTTTCACAAGCGCTGCAAAAAGAAGAGGATTTCAAACAAGATCTCATGCAACGCAATGGATCGGAGAATGTACATCAATTACATGAGGAATTATCAGATGTACTCATCAAATACGTTACAGTTAAACGCAATAATGAAGATCTAAAAAAAACAATGGATACGATAAAAGAGATTCGGAAGCGTTATCAAAACATTTGTTTAGATGATAAGGGAACTCTTTTGAATCAAACTTATGTATTTGCCAATCAATTTTCTTATATGTTAGAGATTGCTTTGGCGATTACAAAGGGAGCTCTTTTGCGCAATGAGTTTAGAGGGGCTCATTATAAACCTGAATTTCCCCATCGAGATGATGAGAATTGGTTAAAAACAACGATAGCCATCTATCAAAAGATAGAGCCAGAAATCAACTATAAGCCTGTTGATTTGCGCCATTTAAAACCCATAGGGCGTAATTATAGCAAAGCTAAAAAAGTCATTCCTCAATTCGAGAATGTTCCTACAAACATCGTATTGCCTTTGTGAGGGATCATGGAAAAAACATTTACTTTAAAAGTATACCGCGGGGTTACTGATCAGCAATATTGGGAAGAATTTGAATTGGAATGGAAGCCTTTTTTGAATATTACATCAGCATTAATGCAGATACAAAAATGTCCTATTACCAAAAAAGGAGAAAAAGTCACTCCAATTGCTTGGGAACAGGGATGCTTAGAAGAAGTATGTGGTTCTTGTTCTATGTTGATCAACGGTCGTCCTCGTCAAGGATGCACAGCTCTTATTCATCAATTATTACAAGCAACGGGCAGCTCCTGCATCACAATAGCCCCTTTAACAAAATTTCCTCTTATGAAGGATTTAGTCGTAGATCGTACGAGTATGTTTGAAAACTTAAAAAAAGTACGTGCTTGGATAGATGTTGACGATGCTTTAGATCGGGGTTTTGGGCCTAAAATCAGCCCTGAATTGCAAGAGGCGATGTATGTGTTATCTACCTGTATGACTTGTGGTTGTTGTACAGAAGCTTGTCCTCAGGTTAATTCCCATTCGCAATTTATGGGGCCAGCTCCGATATCTCAGGTTCGTCTTTTTAACGTGCACCCTGTTGGAAAACTAGCCAAAGCAGATAGACTTCGACCCTTGATGAATGAATCAGGGATCAGCAGTTGTGGGAATGCGCAAAATTGCGTAAGGGTATGTCCTAAAAACATACCCTTAACAGAGTCGATTTCTGTAATTGGTAGAGAGGTGGGTAAACAAGCTTTAAGAGATATAGTGGGTTTATCCGATGTGTAATTTAACTTTTTTTTAAATATGATCTGCTGTTACAATTCTCTTTAAAGATTCTCCGCTGTTGGGGATACCCGAGCAAATGAATGTACATTAACGATAAATAAATATTTAAGGGATTATGACGCTAAATTGCCTTACAGCTTTTAGGAAGCGATCCCACTTATTGAGAACAAGGTTATTGTAACTATTGCTCGAACCCCAAACGGCGGTTTTTTTCTATTCGAGCTATCTAACATTTCCAAAAAACCATTTTCTACTCAAGTAGCGCAAATAGATAATTAAAGATTAACCGATGCTCTCTGCGATAGCAGAAAATGGATGCAAATATACTTGTTTATTTTTAAATTAACGCCAGTATCATTTAAGAAAAAGATAAGCCATTGAAAATGAGCCCTTTTCAGGTTAAAGTATTTCTTTTTTTGCAGAAAAAACCACTAACCTAAAAAGGCTCAAAAATGGAAGAAGAAAAAATCATGGAACTCTTTTGTCTCGTCGACGATTTTACCAAACAATTTTCAAAAATGTGTATAGAGCAGGAAATAGAATAGAAGAAAAAGAACATGCGAAATAAGGAAAGCCGGATGGCTTTAAGCGAAATCATGACAATCCTTCTACTCTTTCATCGATCTCATGATCGAACGTTCAAACACTTCTATTTGCAGCATGCCTCTGTAGTTTTAAGAGCATTATTTCCAAAACTCGTAGGATATTCTCGTTTCGTACAGATGATTTCAGAAGTCTTTTTTCCTATGTTTTGCTTTGTAAAAGTACATCAAGGAGTTTCACAAGGCATTCATTTGATAGATTCAACCGTCTTAACGGTTTGTCATGCAACACGAGCTACTTCTCATAGAACCTTCATAGCAAGATGGGGAAAAACTAGAGCATTTAATGAAGTTTTTGGAGCATTTCTTTTTCTATTTTAGCGTTAGTTAGACTTTTCTGCTGTTATAAGATAATAATCTATAAGCCCTTCTTGATATCCCTTATACCAATTCCTAG
>JAITFW010000019.1 GCA_031281085.1 Chlamydiales bacterium
CATAAATCAGTGGAAACTAGAAAATGGATAGAGTCATGTGGATGCGAAATTCTCTTTCTTCCTCCTTACTCACCAGATCTACATCCTATCGAAACATATGGGGCTAATAGGAAAATGAACATTCGAGATCTTCTTCCTTCTGTTGCTTCTTTATCCGTTGCTTTGGATCAAGTTATTTTATCAATGTAGATTTAAAACACTATAAAAGGAATTCTCTTTCTGATTTTCTGTTTTTTCTGTCATTTTTTTTCGTTTACGTTTCTTTAGAGAGGTTTTAGTTAAAAAATATTTATCAGTAGGAGATTTTTTTTCCTTCGTCATTTGGTTTTTAGGACGACCAGCTCCTACAAAATGAGCCTGAACTTGATTAGGTCTTAATTTTTTTTTATCTTCTGCACAAACCGTTAACGAGATACACAGAAAACAAATAAACCAATGCATCATTTTAACTTTCCTTGGATAAGATATGAAGTAGCTCTTGAAACAGTGGATCTTGTCGAATCGGATCAAATATTGATTTAGTTAACATAGATTGTATGTTAACAACTCCTTCATCTATTGCAGTTTTTAGCCAACCAACTGCCGCTATTGGCTCATTAAGAGCAGCACTTGCACAAGCATTGCGAATGGCAATATCTGGATGAGGTTTAGATTGAAAGCATCGGGCTCCAATCTGAGTCACTAGAGAAAAATCTTCTTGTTCAAAAGCTGCTTTATGTAGAAGACAAAGAGCTTCACTGCTCATCTCTTTTCGAATAGGCAATAATAAATCGTAAGCTTGTTTATATAGCTCTTGCTCAAGGCATAAGAAAGCAAGATATTCCGTTGCCTGATTAAAAATCATCCCTTTTTTGGCTTGAATGCGAACTTTTTCACAAAGCTCCATAGCTGCTTTTTTATCGGTTGTTGCCTCTATTTTTTTCATGAGTCCGTGCAGCTGCTGATTACGATCTGAGCTACTCATTGCTCGTGATTTACGATAGGCATCGTAACTTTGAAAGCCTAAAAGAAACAGTAAAGATCCAATAAAAAAACCCTGCATTAAAAAAAACAATAAACTGCAGAGCAGTGCTATCACAATACTTGTAATCAGAGAATACTTAATCCCTTTTACCCCCCAAATAGCTTCTAAGACGATGCGCAAAAGCTGCCCTCCATCTAAGGGGAAAACCGGCAGTAAATTACAAACCGTCCAAAATAGATTCACTCCTTGCAAAAGCCGTAGTATCAATCCTAGATTTCCTTGACCTAAAGCTGGATATTGTAACAAAAAGGTAGCTATTCCAAATAAAATAAATCCAAAAAAAGGTCCGTTGAAAACAATCAGAAATTGTTTACTAAATTTTAACCTCTTGCCTTCATGATAAGTAAGCCCTCCTAAAGCAACTAGTTCTATTCGAGGCTTCTGTTTGAAACAAAACGCTGTTAATGCATGGCCAAATTCGTGAAAAAGAACAGAAATAAAAATCACTACAACCCAAACTAGGGTTCCTATTAAACTTAAACTATTCACATACCCAATAAGCGTGGCAAATATCCAAAATGCAGGATGAATGATAATGGGAATACGCCCTGGAATATACAACATATTTTTACAACCTATTTAATGCTTCCACCATAGCTTTTCCCATCTCTGCAGGAGATTTTGCTATACATGCCCCAGCGTTTTTTAATGCACTTATCTTATCGCGAGCACTTCCTTTTCCTCCAGAAATAATCGCACCGGCATGACCCATACGTCTATCTTTTGGTGCGGTAGCTCCTGCAATAAAAGCTGCTACGGGCTTAGAGCAATGCTCTTTAATCCACTCTGCAGCTTGTTCCTCAGAAGAGCCTCCAATCTCTCCTATTAAAAGAATTCCCTCTGTTTTAGGATCTTCTTGAAAAAGTTTTATCACATCAATAAAGCTTGTTCCATTTAAAGGATCCCCTCCAATTCCCACACAAGTCGTTTGTCCAAGACCTAGTAGTGTTGTTTGCCAAACCGCTTCATAGGTAAGGGTTCCTGATCTAGAAACGATGCCAATTTTTCCTTTTTTATGAATATACCCTGGCATAATTCCAATCTTACACTCTCCTGGTGTAATCAAGCCGGGACAATTCGGCCCAATAAGACGGCTATATTTACTCAGTTGCATGACTCTTGAAACCTCTAACATATCTTTGACAGGAATCCCTTCCGTAATACAGACAATCAACGCAATTCCAGCATCTTCTGCTTCTAAAATAGCATCTGCTGCATAAGGAGCTGGCACAAAAATGACTGTTGCATCACACTCTGTTTTTTTTTTAGCTTCCCTAACAGTGTCAAAGACTGGTAAATCTAAAATGGTCTCACCTCCTCTGCCAGGAGTGACCCCTCCTACAAATCGTGATCCATATAATAGACATTGCTCTGTATGAAAACGCCCAGACTTCCCAGAAATTCCTTGAGTAATTACACATGTTTTTTTATGAATTAAAATAGCCATTTATTCCTTACCTTTGAGCATTTCAACTACTTTTTTTGCAGCACTAGCTAAATCATCTACTGTAATGATTGCCAAATTAGAGTGTTCTAAAAGTCGCCTTCCCTCTTCTATATTAGTTCCTTCCATTCTCACAACCAAAGGAACATGGATCTTTATCTCCTTAATCGCTGTTATAATTCCTTCTGCTAGGGTAGCACAATTCATAATCCCACCAAAAATATTTACCAATATAGCTTTTACATTAGGGTCGCTTAAAATGATCTTAAACCCTTCTGCTACTTTTTCTTTAGAAGCTCCTCCTCCTACGTCTAGAAAATTAGCAGGTTTACCTCCATAATATTGAATGATATCCATTGTAGCCATAGCAAGCCCTGCACCATTAACCATACAACCAATATTACCTTCTAAAGCAATATAAGCTAAATCATGTTCTTTAGCTTTTACTTCATTTTGTATTGCTTGAGAAGAATCGTAAAAACCAGCGATCTTCGCTTGCCTAAAAAGCGCATTATCATCAATTACGAGTTTAGCGTCTAAAGCCCACAATTGATGATTTCGATCAGCAACCAAAGGATTAATCTCTAGCAAAGATCCATCCTTATCCATAAAAGCTTGCACTAAATTTTGTGCTATTTGAGCACCCTGTTTAGCCATTTCCGCTTCCCATTGCATAAATTTAACCAATTGGATTTTTTGAAAAGGACGCAGAATACCGCTTAAACCAATAGGAATTGTTAAAATTTTCTCGGGATTCTTCCATGCAATCTCCTCAATCTCTACCCCTCCTTCTGCAGAAGCGATTAAAACAACTTGCTTGCTTTCTCGGTCGATAACAACACTTAAGTAATACTCTTTTTCAATCGCAATCAACTCAGAAATGAGAACTTGATGTGCGATCACTCCTTGAGATCCTGTTTGGTTATTGACTATTTTCATTCCTATCAATTCCTGTGCGGTTTTGAGGATCTCTTGTCGGCCATGTGTAATTTTTACACCTCCAGCTTTACCTCTTCCTCCAGCATGAACCTGAGTTTTAATCACAGCTTCCTCTAGAGAAAGATTTCTTAAAATAGCTTTTACACCTTCGATAGAGCTGGCTACTCCAAATCTCGGAATGGGTATCTCATAAGATGCAAGTATTTCTTTGGCTTGATATTCATGTGTATTCATCTTGTTTCTCTTTGCTTTGCTTGAATCTATTTATCTGATAGAGTTTTTTTTCAAGCAATTAAAAAAGGGTTCTTATGTTTGGTTTTCTTAAAGAAGGCTTTCAAAAAATTAAGCAAGCTATGTCTAAAACAAGCTCCACTCTTTCCCATAGGATCCGCTCTTTATTTGGGAAACCGTGGAATGAAGAAACCTTTGAAAGGTTAGAGCAAATTCTCTTTGAAGCAGATTTAGGATCAGAATGTGTTTCTCTGCTTGTCGAAAAAGCAAGGAATACCTTACGTTTACAACCCAAAGCGGAAATCAACGATATTTTAAAGATCTTTTACGAATACACTTTATCTATATTTCAAGAACCTCCTCTTATTTCTCCTAAGCACTCCGAAGAAAAAACATCTCGTGTGATTTTGATCGTAGGAATCAACGGTAGTGGAAAAACAACTTCTCTTGCAAAACTCGCCTATCAATTGAAAAAACAAGGCAAAAAAGTATTAATTGGGGCAGCGGATACTTTTCGCGCTGCAGCAGTAGAGCAGCTAGAATTTTGGGCTCATCAAATCGAAGTAGATATTGTCAAAGGTAAAACTGGTGCTGATCCTTCAGCTGTCGTCTTTGATACATTAACAGCAGCTAAAGCTCGTAACATAGACATAGTATTAATCGATACAGCAGGTCGCCTGCAAAACAAAACAACTCTTATGCAAGAGCTAGAAAAAATGAAACGGGTCATGCAAAAATCAATCCTTTCAGCTCCTCACGAAACCCTACTTGTCTTAGACGCAACTACAGGACAAAATGCTATTGATCAAGCAGAAACCTTTCATAAGTTTACTCCTTTGACAGGGCTAATTATGACCAAACTCGATGGTTCTGCTAAAGGAGGCATAGTTCTTTCGATCTACAAAAAACTCCATATTCCTATTCAATGGATTGGCACAGGTGAGAAAATTGAAGATTTAGAGGGATTCGAGCCTGTAGCATATGCTTCTTCCCTCTTTGAAACGCGCTAAAACCATTCCTCTGTACAGGACAATTTTTTGAAGAGAAATAAGAAATAGTCCGCAAATATGACCAGAGATCTGGCATAATCCTTCAGGAAACTACTCTAGGAGGTATTATGAAATATATTTGCGAACTGAAAAATATTTTAGCAGAACATTTTGATTGGAACAAGTCAAGACTAACTGTATTAGCCAATGTATTAATAGGACTATTCGAAGTAAGAACAGTAAACTTATCAGATCTTTCAACCATTTTGTATAGTGAAGCAAAAATATCATCCAATTATAAGCGCCTACAAAGATTTTTTACATGGCTTACTTCCGTGAACAATTATAATAATTTGACCATGAAATTTGTGATATTGGTTTTAGGCCTTAAAAATAAAAAAAATGATTTAGTTTTAGATAGAACCGATTGGAAGTTTGGTAAGAAGCACATAAATATTCTTACATTAGGTGTTATTGTTAAAGAAGAGGCTATTCCCCTTGTCTGGATTTCATTAGGAAGAGCAGGGAATTCAAAAACAGCAGATCGCATAGAACTTTTAAAAAAAGTCATAAATGAAATAAAGATCAAAACTCTAACAGCAGATAGAGAATTTATAGGAGAGGAATAGTTTAGATTTTTACTCCAGGCAAATATTCCTATATATATTCGGGACAAAAAAGATACACAGGTTGTTAGAAGAAATAATCGTTATACAGCCTCTCTAAAAGACTTATTTGCCAAGCTAAAACAAGACAAAAAAAAGGTTCTAAAGGGACAATATACGGTTTTAGAACTAGAAGTTAATCTAGCAACTTCAAGGAATGATAAAGGAGAGCTCTTAATTATTCTGACGAATAGATGACCTTATAAAGCATTAAAAATTTATAAAAAAAGATGGTCGATAGAAACCCTTTTTGGATATTTCAAAACAAAAGCCTTTAACTTTGAAGATACCCATATGACTGATGTAAAC
>JAITFW010000020.1 GCA_031281085.1 Chlamydiales bacterium
CATAAATCAGTGGAAACTAGAAAATGGATAGAGTCATGTGGATGCGAAATTCTCTTTCTTCCTCCTTACTCACCAGATCTACATCCTATCGAAACATATGGGGCTAATAGGAAAATGAAAATTCGAGATCTTCTTCCTTCTGTTGCTTCTTTATCCGTTGCTTTGGATCAAGTTATTTTATCAATGTAGATGTAAAACACTATAAAACTAAACTTTAATATAATGAGTGTTTATCCAATGGGAAATCTGCTTTCTAGAAGTCATGAGTAATTCATAGACGAAGGAGGTTTTCCAAGAAGAATGGGATTTTATCCAATGAGAAATCCACTGTCCAGGAGCTACGAGCAATTTATAAGCAAAAAAGATTCCCCAGGAAGAATCAGATGAATATCCTTCTTGATAAAATTGTATTTCTTGTTGGTTTTTTTTCATTTTAACTAGCGTTTGCTTGGATAATTTAAGGATTTCTAACTCTTCTTCAGAGAGATGAATCTCGGGTTCTTTCTCCATACTCTTTTGTAAGAGATCCATTTTTTCTTTCAAATAAGTAAAATGAGCACTGTTATAATGGATGTATTTACGGTTATCTGTGCTTGGATAGAACTTGCCTCCTTTGAAAAAAGGTTCTCTGTGATGTGTTTTGGTAGCAAGAATTCCTGAATCAGAAGTTATTTGTAAGTAGTTTTCCTGTAAAAACTCTATATTTTCCTTGATATATAAATTTTTAAATCCTGCTTGCGTTAATAAATCGTTTTTATGATAGCAAAAGTTAAGGATGATTTGAGGTGGAGAGGGATGGTTTTTAAGAACATCTATTTGTTCTTCCCATGATTTGAGGGTAGCCTGGTCTAATTTAGGAGAACAAAATGCAAAGCAATGAATACGGGATAGTTGAGAAATAGGAGAGGCACTGTTTTTTTGAGTAAATCTCTCTAAGCAAAGAATTGCAGCGCGTTGTGCATCTAACCCCCCTAAGGAATGACCTGTAATTTCTAAAGCAGGGTTTTTCACTGTTTTACAATAAGCCTCTATCATAGCAGCTATTTGGTTTTTGCATGCATCAAAAACGGTTTTTCCAATGCCGTTTGGATCTAAAATATTTCTAGAGAAGCTTTCTACATCATCTGTTCCTCTAAAAACCAGTTGTGCTGGAAAATCACCTTTCAATGGGGTAAACAAGTAGCAATGTAAACCGTTTTGGTGAATATGACTATTAAGCTGGTAATAGACAATATCTTGTTGCTGGGTAAAAACGAGGATAGGAATGACCATATTTTTACAAATAGTATCAGGTTGTGCATAGGCTACAGTTCTAGCTAATTGCTCAGAAATAGCAAAAGGAAGAAGCTTTAAATCCGCTTCTGTATAGGTTTTTTCTTTTTCTAAATTTCCAGCTAATGTACGTATATGGTATTCATATTCTTCGTTGGCTAAAATTCTGTTGTTTATGGGTATACCGCTTTTTTCAAGCTCTTCCCACAATATTTTTTTTTCATTCGGTAATAAGTGTTCTAAAGGATTGCGATAAAAACCGACTAATTTTTCTAGGTCTTTAGAAGATAATTCACTAAGGTCGGTAGATAGGATTCGAGAAAGCTTTAGAGAGACCTCTCCAGCATTTACTCTTTTTAGCAAGTCTGTGAGATCGTTTGTAGTGAGAGCGTGTCCAATCATAGCAAATACATGCCAAAGATCTTTTTTCTTAATAAAATTAGGCAAAGAGTCCATTGTCTTTTGAATGGTTTTTATCACTCTTTTACCAAATACATTAGAAGCGCATTCGGTAAATGTTTTTTTTTCTACTTGTTCTTGAGCAAGTAGGTTTTTCAGTTGAGAAATAGAGTTTGCAGAAGGAGGAGAAAGCTTTATTTTTAATGAAAAAAATAGATAGAGTAAGTTTTCCCTCATGAAAGAAGACCACGTTTGTGTTGTGACTTTTCTTTTTGAAATAGGAGATATTTCTTTTTGAAAATAGGAAAGCTCTTGGATCAGTTTTTTCATGTAATCAAGGGGACTTTTCGTTGAATAATTTTTTGAGTTAGATGCATGCAAAAACCAAGAAAAATGGGAAATAGAGAAGATATTTTTCCACATGAAAGAGTTCCTATGGTAAAAAGTTTAGATATCATGAATAGTCAAGAGAAATAAGGTATATTACATTCGTTTTTTTTCATAGGACTTAAATCATTGGTATTGACAAAAAAAAATCATGAAAGCAATAATTTCACATCATGAAAAACAATTTTTGTTGTTGCTAAATTAGCTCATCTTTTTTACCATTTTCATTTAAATGTTTTTACTAAAAAAATATGCAAAACAAGAAATCTTTACTCCTTTTATTGGGATCTATTTTTCTAGGGCTTATTACAGGCCTGCTTGGGCAAGAATTACTTCTGAAGGGAGCGGAAATCACAGCTGCTTTATTTATGAACTTCTTGAAGCTGTTGAGTATTCCGATTATTTTTCTATCGATTACCTCTACTCTGTCTGGGATGAAAAGCCAATGGGAAATAAGCAGTCTTGGTAAAAGGGTGTTTATTTATACGTTGTTTACAACGCTTATAGCAGCAGCTGTTGGTCTCGTACTTTTTTTGATCATACAACCTAGTGCTAAAATAAGCGTAACAGATGCGGTTCAAATCACTAAAACACCTACAGATACTTACCTGTCTTTTTTATGGAAAATTGTGCCTAATAATATTGTGCAGGTTTTTCTAGAGAGTAATGTAATAGGCGTGGCTTTTATTGGATTTATGATGGGAATTGCAGCCACATGTCTGTCCGAAGACAACCGAATGGCTGTGCATCAAATTTTCTCTTCGCTTTTTACACTCGTTCTAAAGGTTGCTGAAGGAATCGCCCATCTTATTCCTTTGGGAACATGGGCCTTTACAGCTCTTATGTTTAAAGATCTTAGCTATACCAATAACTTTAAACAATTAGGATTGTATTTATTAACCGTTGTGAGTGCTAATCTTGTGCAAGGATTTGTCATCTTGCCTTTATTGTTAAAATACAAGGGAATTTCTCCTATAAAGTTGGCAAAATCCTCTTTTGCGGCTTTAAGTCTTGCTTTTTTTTCTAAGTCTTCCAATGCAACTTTGCCAGTTACTTTAAAATGTGCAGAAAAAAAAGCTGGAATTCGTCCTAAAGTTGCGCATTTTTCTCTTCCATTATGCACGATCATTAATATGAATGGGTGCGCTGCTTTTATCTTAATCACAGTGCTTTTCTGTTCAACTATTCACGGGCATGCTTTTGGTTTATTGGATTTAGGGATATGGGTTGTATTATCAACTCTTGCAGCCATTGGAAATGCAGGAGTTCCTATGGGGTGCTTCTTTCTAACAAGTATGTTTTTAATAGGTATGGATGTCCCTCTGAATACAATGGGCCTTATTTTACCTTTTTATGCCTTTATAGATATGATAGAGACGAGCTTGAACGTGTGGTCTGATTTAAGCGTAACGGCCATTGTGGATCGAGAATGTATCCACTTAGAAGCTCTTACCTGTACAAAGATAAGGATTACGTGAAGCTGCTACTTTCTAAGCCTCGAGGATTTTGCGCAGGGGTTGTGCGGGCCATTGAAACGGTAGAAAAAGCGCTGAAGCTATGGGGTGCTCCTATCTATGTAAAGCATGAGATCGTTCATAATCAACATGTCATTGAGAGTCTTGAAAAACAGGGCGCCGTGTTTATTGAAGATCTAGAGCTAGTACCTTGTGGTTCCTATTTGATTTATTCTGCGCATGGAGTTTCTCCTGAAGTGCGTGCTCAGGCTAAAAAAAGGAATCTAATAGAAATCGATGCTACATGTGGTTTGGTTACAAAAGTACATTCGGCTGTAAAAAGATACGCACAAAAAGGCTATCAGATCATTTTAATTGGTCACCGTAATCACGCGGAGACTATAGGCACATCAGGGGAAGCTCCTAAAGTGACAACTGTTGTAGAATCTTTAGCAGATGTAGAATCTTTATGTTTCTCCAATGAACCTTTATTTTATACTACGCAAACCACATTGAGCTTAGACGATGTGAAAGAAGTCACGCAGGCGCTAATTGCTAAATATCCCCATATTAAAACACTGCCTAGTTCTTCTATTTGCTATGCCACAACCAATCGTCAAATGGCTTTGCGTAGTATTGTGAATGACTCAGATCTCATTCTAGTAGTGGGAGATCCTAGAAGCTCTAATTCCAATAGGTTATGTGAAGTAGCGCATTTGCGCAATGTACCCTCTTATCTAATCAATACAGAACATGAGATCGACCCCAAGTGGTTACGAGAAGTGAAAGTGCTAGGTTTGACCGCGGGAGCGTCTACTCCTGAAGGTGTCGTGCAAAGATGCATAAGAAAATTGCAGGAGTATGGAGTTGAAGAGATCGAAGATGTTATTTATACTGTAGAGGATGTGTATTTTCATTTGCCTCGCGAGTTAAGCCCGAAAGAGTAGAAGGTCATATGCGGATTCCCGACTCTTTTCCTCATCCTCAAAGCTTTGCATTCCATTTTTTTTAAAACCAGTCTATGGAGCTCAAACGAGCTTTTTAGTAAAACACTAGAGCTCTTGCATAACCTATAAGCGATCAGTAAAACGAATTAAAATTTTAAAAAGTTTTCGTGTTAATTCACTTTACATTTTCATTAAATACATACCTCTAAAAAATTTAGATCGATCCCTGGTATGATGCAGAAAAAGTACAAGTTCTTAGGATAATAACAGATAGAGAGTCTAAAGTATTGTGGGAAGATAGAGCAATCATGCATATCAACTATTCTATGAGCATAGAAGATATAGAACATTCTAAAACAAAAGTCTATTCACCACAAGCAAACTCCATATGTGAAAGAGTTCATAAAACGATGAAAACAGAGTTTTATGATAAGCATTCGGAAAGAAAATCTATCAAATAATAGAAGATCTACAAAAAGCTATTGGGGAGTGTACAGAATTTTGAGTAAATAAATTTTGAAAGACAGCACACTTTTGTCCTGTCTTTCAAAATTTATTTACTCAAAATTCTGTACACTCCCTCACAATTTGGGGAAATTGCAGAAAAAGTGGGAGCCCAAATATGCTTTAGCAGTAAAGCCTTGGCTTATTCATTGGGATAACATTAAGACCTTTTTTGCCTTTCCAGAACAAATTCGAC
>JAITFW010000022.1 GCA_031281085.1 Chlamydiales bacterium
AAAATCCTAGCAGAACGATATAGAAATCGCCGCAAACGCTTTTGTCTAAGATTTAATCTTATAGCAGGGATCTATAATTGGGAACTTTGAAATTGAGGTTATGCAAGAGCTCTATTCTAAATTTTTCGAGTATATTAGCCTATTGTTTAATTGCTTGGATTTAATGAAGTTATTCATATGGAGCGATCAGATAAGATTTTTCCAAAGAGGGATGCGGATCATAGGTTCAAGCGACAAATTATCCGCTTGTTTGTTAAGCAAATGGTGATATCCTAAGCCTGCAATCATAGCAGCATTGTCTACTGTAAGTTCTTTAGAAGGGAAAAAGAGGGGAAAAGGACATTTCTTTTCATGAAAGATATCCCTAAACCTTTGGTTATTAGTAACTCCTCCTCCACATATAATAGCTTTGCAACGAAAAGCATCGGCTGCTTGTATAGCTTTTTGCACAACGTCGTTAAGCGCTATTTCTTGAAAAGAGGCAGCTACATCTTTTTTTTGAGCCTCAGAAATCATCAAAGGAGAGGTTTTTGCAGGATTTTGCCCTTTGATAGCATAAAGAACGCTTGTTTTAAGCCCAGAAAAGGAAAAATCCCAAGGGGATCCTTTAATACGACAAGGTTTAAAAGCAAAGGCTTTGGGATTTCCTGTTTTAGCTAAAACTTCAATAGAAGGGCCTCCAGGATAAGGAAGAGAGAGCATTTGGGCTACTTTATCAAAGGCCTCTCCAATAGCATCATCTTGAGTTGTTCCTATAAACTGATAAGAACCAATCGCTTCAATTTTGACCATAAAGGTATGCCCTCCTGAAATGACAAGCCCTAAGCTAGGGAAAAAGGGAAGGATATTAGGAGGCATCATGGCTGCGTAGAGATGAGCTTCTACATGATTGATTCCTACGAAAGGTATTTTCCATGCAAGAGAGAGCGCTTTAGCAGAGTTAAGACCAATAAGTAAGGCGCCAATCAGCCCAGGTCCTTTAGTAACAGCAATTCCTTGAAGAGAGGAAGGTTGCAATTTTGCTTGGGATAGCGCTTGCTTAATAACAGGAATGATTACATCTACATGCCGGCGACAGGCAAGTTCAGGAAATACACCACCGTAGGGGCTATGCAACTCTGTTTGGGAATAGATTACATTGGATAAAATTTCAGTCCCATTACGTACAACAGCGCAAGCTGTTTCATCACAACTGGTTTCTATTCCTAAGACTAGCATGCGGCTAAATATAGCAAAATAAGGGGTATTTTTTCTAGGCATTCCTCTATAAATATAGGAAGAATTCCCAGAAAATAGTTGTCGAGAATGGATTTCTCGTTTGTTAATGGTCTTTCTTGATTAGAATCTTTTTTCCAGCTTATTCTATGCAATATGGAATTATCAATTTGGTTTTGGGTTGCTTTTCATGTTTTGATTATAGGATGCTTATTCCTAGACTTAAAGGTATTTCATCGGTATTTTCGTATTGCAGAATTTAAAACAGCTTGGATAATAACTAGTTTTTGGATTTTATTAGCTTTCATTTTCAATCTAGGAATCTATTTTTGGCAAGGCTCTAAAGTAGCTCTACAATTCTTTTCAGGGTATTTGATTGAAAAATCCTTAAGTATTGATAATTTATTTGTTTTTCTATTGGTTTTTCAAGCTTTTCAAATCCCAAAAAAACAACAGCAAAAAGTGTTACTTTGGGGAGTATTAGGGGCTTTATTTTTCCGGATTGGATTCATTTTATTAGGTGCAAAGCTGGTGCATTCATTTGATTGGGTGCTTTACATCTTTGCAGTTATTTTGGCATTTACAGCTTATAAGTTACTCAAACAAAAAACAGCTTTTGATGTACAGCACTCTTCTATTCTAAAAGTTTTAAAAAAAAATCTCCCTCTTTGTAAAGAAAAGAATGTAGATGTTTTTTTAGTAAAAGAGGGAGGTAAATGGAAAATGACTATTCTTTTTTTAGCTCTGTTAGTTGTTGAAAGCTCAGATATCCTTTTTGCGATAGATTCTATTCCTGCCATCTTTGCTATAACTACAGATCCTTTTATTGTATATACTTCTAATATCTTTGCCATTCTCGGTTTACGCTCTTTATACTTTGCTATTTATCAATCGCTTGAAAAACTGCATTACTTGCGCTTTGGATTAGCAGCAGTGTTACTTTTCATAGCATTAAAGATCATTCTTGCCCCTGTTTTTCCTATTTCCGTTAGCATTTCTTTAATTATTATCTTGCTTATTTTGTCTTTTACACTTACATTTCCTTTTTTTCTTGAAAAGAAGCGTTAACAGACATTGGATCTATCTTATAGACATGAGTTAAAGAGCTTATAAAAGAGTCGATTTATTTATTATTTTTTTATGTGTTTTTACATCTATGGCTAATGTAGTTTCTCCTAAAAAAGCGCTAGAGCGTTTAGTTCAGGGTAACAAGAGGTTTACTTCTGATAAGTTAAAGCATCCCAATAGAACTGGTATGCGTAGAGAAGCTATAAAGACTACGCAAAAGCCTTTCGCGATTGTTTTAGGTTGTTCGGATTCAAGGGTTGCTCCAGAGATTATTTTCGATCAGGGTTTAGGAGATCTATTTATTATACGGGTAGCAGGTAATGTCATTGATACAGTTGGTATAGATAGCATTGAATTTGCAGCAAACCACCTAGGTGCATCTATCGTATTAGTGCTAGGCCATGAAAATTGTGGGGCTGTGTCTGCGGTTGTTGCTAACCAAGCTTCTGATATACCGACTATTGCCAGGTTGA
This sequence comes from Chlamydiales bacterium, assembly GCA_031281085.1. Lineage (GTDB taxonomy): Bacteria > Chlamydiota > Chlamydiia > Chlamydiales > Rhabdochlamydiaceae > Rhabdochlamydia. The sequence goes on from JAITFW010000022.1 coordinate 2,757, forward strand.
TCGAGCCTGCCGTGGAAAAGACACGCAATCTAAAAGGGAATCGCATAGTGAATGCAATCACAGCGAATATAAACCAAGTAGTTGAACAAATACAAAGAACTTCTGTACTTATCAAACTGATAGAGCAAAAGAAGTTGAAAATCATAGGTGGCTATTATCATTTAGAAACCGGAAAGGTGGATTTTTTCAAAAATCATCTAGAGACTGCTGCTTCATCTGCAATCCAAAAAGCCTTGGATTGAGGCGTGCCCACTTGCTCTACTGGTAAGATCTTTTGGCTAGAATGAAAAAGCACCCGAGCTAACATGTCTCTTTTCTTTGCTCCTAATACGTAAATACAAATGTTAGATGCTTGATTGATACAAGTAAAAGTTAAGGTCATTCTCCAGCATTTTTTTTGTGGTATGTAGTTGGCTATACATAATCTATCTGTAATATTTAACCCTTCTGTAAAAGGAAATAGAGAAGCTGTATGTCCATCTTCTCCCATTCCTAACATCATTAAATCAAAAGGACGCTTTCCTAGCACTCTATGGATAGTTTCTTCGTATTTTAAAGCGTTTTTCTCAATATGGACCTCTGCTTCCATGCGATGGATGTGTTCCATAGGAATGGGCATTTTATTAAAACCTGCTTGCATAGCCATGTGAAAATTGCTATTAGGATTGTCAGGAGGCAAAGCACGTTCATCGCTGAAAAAAATATGGATATGATTCCAATTCACTTGTTCTTTATAAGGAGCTGAGCAAAGCTTTTCAAAAATAGCCTTTGGAGTACTCCCACCAGACAGAGCAACTGCAAAAAATCCGTGATCGGCTAAAGCTTGTTTAGAAAGAGCAATAAAATGCTCAACGCAAAAGGTCAGAGTTTTTTGATAGTTACCAGGAACGATGAGATTTTTAGACTCATCTAAAGAGCGAGGTTTTATAGTTTCTATTAGCATGGATTTTTTAAATGAGCGTTTTGTAGAAGGTTTAATACTTGTAAATAATGAGTAGAATTGCCTCGACGGCAAATTTCTTGAACAAGAGAATGCCCAGATCCTCCTTTGGGGAAAATATAACGCGCTGGAAGAGCGCATTGCGTAAGTGTGGTCTCTTGTACAGTAATATGATTTTGCTGCTCTGTATCTCTAGAGAATACAAAAGAAGAGCTATCTTTAAGTAGAATCTCTATTGAAAGAATCAGGCCTGTAGGTAAGTGAGTATGAATAACTGGAGTAACAAAAACTTGGATAGGTCCTGATTTTCCTCGATAGGTACAAATGATTTTTTCTTTTTGTTCTTCTAAATTTTTAAATTCCCATTTTAACTGGCAAGCGAGCCAAGCTTGTAAGTATAAAGATTGGATTTTTGCATGACAGAAAAATGTACTTTGCTGTGCATTATAAAAAATATGTAAAGTTTGAGCTTGTTGTATTCTTTCTAATTTTTCTTCAGGGGAAAAAACAGCGAATAGAACATTTCTCCAGTTTTCTATTCGGGCCCAGTTTAAGTCTGCTATATCGCATTGCTGCTTTAAGCCATATTTTGCAAACAAGGAAAGGTTGCAGGTTGCCTCAGAATCAAAAATGATTCGACTTGCTAAGGGTTCTAGAGATTGCAACAAAGGTTCATTTTGGCTTAAATCCTCTCCCCAGACTAGATAAACTGGCAAATCAGGTAGAATATGTGGAAGAACTAGAAAGGGAATGCGCATTTGAGAAGAATGAGATGCTTGAATTTCAATATAATCACAAGCTACATCGTACTCTGCTTTCCCAGAAAAAAGCATAGAAACTTGTGTAACCAACTCTTCTTTTTGAGAAGTTTGAGCAATAGTGATAAAAAGTACACGAGAAGGAAATTTTTCTACTACTGAGCGAGCAACTTTTTGAAAATAGGCTTTACGAAGGTTATCATAGGTAAAAAAGATTAAATTAAAGAGGCAGGCTCTTGTCATGTTTTTTGTTTCTAAAGACTCCCAAATTCTCTTTAACTCTTGCTCAATATGTGCAGGGGATACAGGGTAAGGAGTAGGGGTCATTTTAAATGAGCCTCCATTTTCTTTTGTCTTGCAATAAAAGTTGGTCTGTAGCTTTTGGACCCCAGCTGCCTGCTGCATAATTAGGGAAACCTTTGTCTATATTCACTGAGAAGTACTCTAAAATTGGAGTGATGAATTTCCAAGAATTATATACCTCATCTTGCCTTGCAAAGAGGGTATTATCTCCGAGCATACAATCCAAAATCAATCTTTCATATGCTTCAGGAGGGTTTATACCAAAGTAAGAGCCGTAACGAAAATCCATTTTTACCGGTTGAATAGGACCTATTAACCCAGGAACTTTGCAATTGATCTTTAATGAAGTACCTTCATCGGGTTGAATACGCAATGCAAGAACATTTGCTTCATTTTTTTTTGCTGGATTTTGAAATAAAATCCCTGGAGGATGCTTAAAAACAAGCGCAATTTCAGTTGCTCTTTTAGGCAATCTTTTTCCAGCTCGTAAATAAAAAGGGACTCCTGACCAGCGCCAATTATCAATGAATAAGCGTAAGGCAGTAAAGGTTTCCACGTTTGATATAGCAGAGACGTTTTTCTCTTCTCGGTAACCAACTACCGGCTCTGCATTAATATAACCCGAACTGTATTGTCCGCGTATCACATGTTGATTCATGTCTTCTTCATTAAAAGGGCGAATCGCTTGTAATACTTTTACCTTTTCATTGCGAATAGAATCTGCTTTTAAGTTAATGGGAGGCTCCATAGCCATAAGTGAGAGCAACTGCATCATGTGATTTTGTACAATATCGCGCAGTAGGCCTGCCTCTTCCCAAAAAGCTCCTCTGGTGCCAATTCCCATACTTTCAGCAACGGTAATTTGCACATGGTCTATATAATGTCTATTCCACAACGATTCAAATAAGGAGTTAGCAAAACGAAAGACTAAGATGTTTTGTACTGTCTCTTTACCTAAATAATGGTCGATTCGATAGATTTGATCTTCTTGTAAAAAACAGAGCAATTTTTGCTGTAGATCTTGAGCGGAAGATAAGTCATATCCAAAAGGTTTTTCTATAATGAGTCGAGAAAATTTTTTTCTTTCTTGAGGTTTGTAAATAAGATCTGCTTTATGTAAGTTTTCGCAAATTAAGAGAAAAAAACTAGGTTGCGTAGCCAGGTAGAAAACACGGTTACCTCTAGTGTCTAGCTTTACATCCAAGGTTTGAAGAAAAGCTTGAAGGCGTTTATATCCTCGTTCATCATGAAATTCTGATTGGTAATAAAAAATCTGTTCTTGAAAATGCTTCCAGAGAGATTCATCGATAGGTTTGACTCTGGAAAATTGATCAAGAGCTTCTTTTACTTCTTTACGAAACAGTTCGTTTGTCTTTTTTTTTCTAGCAAATCCCACACAAGCAAATTGAGGAGGAAGTTGTCCTTCTCTTGCTAGGTTATAAAGAGCTGGGAGCAGTTTCCTAGCGGTCAAATCTCCTGTAGCACCAAAAATAATCAGAATACAGGGGTTAACAAACCGAGTGGATATTCCAGGTTCTTGAAGAGGGGAATCAGGCATATACTTTTGCTGTTTGTTGCATTTTTTATAAGTACATCATCGGTTCTTTAGTAAGATATACTTAATCTTTCTTTGAATGACAATTAAGATAATCTTGTAAGATAAAAGCAGCAGCTTGTTCATCGCTAATTTGCGCACGTTTTTTTCGATTGACTCCACACTCTGTTAAAAACCTTTCTACTTGAACAGAACTTAGTCTTTCATCCCAAAAAACGATAGGCACTCGAAAATGGCTTTCTAAAACGGCAGCAAACATGCGTGCGCGCAGAGCCATATCGCCTTCTTTCCCATTTAATAACAAGGGAAGTCCTATTATAATAGCTTCTATGGAAGAATATTTTGCTAAAAGATTTTCTAGAGTATCCAAGGGCTTATCTTTTGTTTTGATGCTTCCAATAGCTGTAGCAATTTTTTTTTGCTCGTCAGAAATAGCAACCCCTATACGGGTTAAACCAAAGTCAATTCCTAAAAGCCTACCCAAGAGTTATTCCTTACTTCTATATAAAAATGCAGATTTAATAAACTCTTTGAAAAGAGGATGGGGATCTGTAGGCTTTGATTTAAACTCAGGATGAAACTGAACACCGATCATCCAAGGATGGTGTTTCATTTCTGCAATTTCACAAAGATTTCCTTCTTCAAAAATTCCAGAGAAAATCAATCCTTTTTCTTCGCAGATTTCTTTATATGCATTATTAAACTCGAATCTATGACGATGTCTTTCTGAAATGTTGCGTATACCATAGGCTTTTTCTGCTTTAGTAGAGGTGCGAAGATGACAGGCAAAAGCCCCTAAGCGCATAGTGCCGCCTAAGTTGGTAACCTCTTTTTGTTCGCTTAAAAGAGAAATAACGGGATCTTTGGTATCAGGATCTATTTCTGTAGAATTTGCTTCTTTTAAACCAACTACATTACGAATAAACTCTGTGCATAACACTTGCATGCCAAGACAAATACCAAAATAAGGAATGCGTTGCTCGCGACAGTGTTTAGCAATATGAATCTTTCCTTCCCATCCTCTTTCTCCAAATCCACCGGGTACAAGATATCCATCACAGTTCTCTTCTTTAAAAAATGAACTGTCTACAATTTTTTCCGCATCGAACAAACGAAGTTCAAGATCGAGTTGATTCTCTAGTGCTCCATGTTTTAAAGCTTCAAAAACCGACTTATAGGCATCTTGGTGTTGAAGGTATTTGGCGACAATGCCAATCACTACTTTACCTTTAGGATTATATAGGTTGTGTAGCATCTTTTTCCACTTTGTCAAATTAGATGGTGGAGTTTTTAGTTTCAGCATTTGGCAAATTTTTTCATCTAAGCGTTGTTGATGTAAGTGAACGGGTACTTCATAAATGCTCTCTACGTCGATAATATCTACAACTCCTGTCTTTGGCACGCTGCAAAACAAGCTAATTTTATCCTTGATTTCCTCTTTTAAAGCATTTTCAGTACGGCAGAGAATCATATCGGGTATAATACCAATCTCTCTTAGGATTTGTACAGAGTGCTGTGTAGGTTTTGTTTTGACTTCTCCAGCTGCTTTTAAATAAGGAACGTAGGTTAGGTGAATATTGATACATTGATTAGGACGCTCATGGCGAAATTGACGAATTGCTTCTAAAAAAGGCAAAGATTCAATATCACCAACAGTTCCTCCTACCTCTATTAAAATTACATCTAAGGAATCTTTTTCGCAATGCAAAATGCGCTGTTTAATTTCATCTGTGATATGAGGGACGACTTGAACTGTTTTTCCTAAATAATCACCCTTTCGCTCTCGTCTAATTACAGTCTCGTAAATCTGTCCTGAAGTTGCATTGGACAGCCTAGAAAGCTCGGCATGTGTATAACGAAAATAATGCCCTAGATCTAAGTCGGTTTCAGCTCCATCATCTGTGACATAGACTTCTCCATGTTGCAAAGGATTCATTGTCCCAGGATCAACGTTTAAATACGGATCTAGTTTAAGCATTCCAATCTCTAGCCCGCGGCTCTCCAATAACATAGCAATCGATGCAGAAGTTAAGCCTTTTCCTAAAGAAGAAACAACCCCACCAGTAATAAATACATACTTTGTTTTATGCATACTATTTTAAATCCTAAAAAAGAGCCATTCTAATCTTAAACAGAGTTAAAATTCAATGTTATTCACTTAATCTTTGAATTGCTTATAAAGAAAAATTTTAAATAGGAGAAGAAAAAGCTTTAGTGCACAATTTTCAAAGGTATGCTATAAGTTTAGGTGTAAAAAAATCAAATGATAAGTAATCCTATGCTCGATCTGAAATTTATTAAAGACAATCAAGAAATTGTACAAGAAGCAATCCGGCTTAAAAACGCTAATCTGAATTTACAGGAATTATTGCTATGCGAAGCCCAAGTTGTAGATTGTAGAAAAAAAATAGAGGTTTTGCAGACAGAGCGTAATGCTATTGCTAAAAAAGTATCTCAAATTCCTAAAGAAGAAAGAGGGAGCCTTATAGTAAAAGGCAGAGAAATTGGATTCGAGATCGAGCAACTGAAACCGATTTTAAGTCATTTAGAACATCGTTTAAGAGATTACCTTCTTCTTGTTCCTAATATTCCTGCTAAAGAAGCTCCTATTGGGGAGAATGAGGATTTTAACATAGAAATCAAAAAATGGGGAAAGGCGCCTGTCTTTGATTTTCCTTTTCTTAGCCATACAGAAATTCTACAGAAGAATCAGTGGATAGAAGAAAGAATCTCACAGGTTTGCGGATCTCGAAACTATGCCTTAAAAAATGAGATGGTTTTGCTAGAAATGGCTCTTTTGCAATTTACTTTGCACAAAGCACGATCTAAAGGATTTGAGCTTATCACACTTCCATCGCTTGTGCGAGATTTTGCTTTATATGGTACAGGACATTTCCCTGAAGGAAAGGAACAGGTGTACTTTCTACCCAAAGACAATCTCTATCTTTCAGGTACAGCCGAGGTTCCTATTAATAGCCTGCATTCAGGAGAAATTTTACAAGAAGAACAATTGCCTATGCTCTATGCAGGGTTCTCTCCTTGTTTTAGAAGAGAGTCTGGCAGTGCGGGTCGTGATGTAAAAGGACTGATCCGTGTGCATCAATTTTATAAAGTCGAGTTATTTGTCATTTGTAAAAATGATAGAGAGGAGTCTCTCTCTTGGCTATATACATTGTTACAAATAGCTGAAGAGATTATGCAAGATTTAGAGTTGCCCTATAGAGTTATTGAATGTTGCACAGGAGATATGGGACTTGGTAAAGTAAGAATGTTTGATATTGAGGCTTGGGTGGCTAGTGAAGCTAAGTATCGAGAGACGCATAGCTGTTCTTCTCTTCACGACTGGCAATCTCGTAGATCTAATGTTCGTTATCGCACATCAGATGGTACAGTGAAATTCTGTCATACGTTGAATAATACAGCTATTGCAACGCCCCGAATGTTAGTTCCTTTTCTTGAGAATCATCAGCAAAGAGATGGAAGCATTTATATTCCTTTAGCTCTTCAACCTTATCTTGAAGGACAAAAATATTGCTATCCATAAATAGCTAGGGTTGAAAGCAATGTAGTATCTTTAAAGACCTTTCCTTTTCTACTTTTGGCAGGTACATAAATGTACGATCCATAACATGATTGGAGTAAAAACAGGGCACAGGACATGAAAAGAGTCATTGTAAAACCTTCTCTCGATATACAGGATCAGTAGCTGCTATCAATCTCTGATTTTTCTTTCCGCATGTAAGGATTGTATCTTTGGTTCATGC
>JAITFW010000008.1 GCA_031281085.1 Chlamydiales bacterium
TGATTACTCCGAAATTGGCATGGAATTTATCAAACAATTAAAAGAGCTAACTCTAAAGGCATGGGAAAGTTCATGAATCTAAAACATAAGGTCATACTGATCAGATATCTCAACTAGTATATTAAGATGCGCTTACCCGTTTTTGACTTACATAACGATTTGCTTTCCTTTCTGATCGAACGAGAAAATAGCTCTTTCTTAGATTTTTAAAAAAATCAGAATCTCTTATTCACGCTGGCCGTCCTCTTCCATCTTTACATGCAAGTAAGTAAGGATGAAGATGTCTTTTGAAAGGGTCTTCTGTTATGGGATACAATCGTTTATTCATCTAACTTGGTTTCCTTCTTCTTGTAATGGTTGTTAGATCTTACCAAAAAAATCATTTGTTAACAGTGCCATAGCTCTTAACCTTGAGAAGAATTTTTAAAAGTTTAAATAAAAAATCTTCGAAAAAGTTTTGTGCTTTTTTTATGATTTGAGTTATAATTTTTTTTGCAAAAAGAATCCATGGATAAAGAGGTTAAATATGGTATCACCAACAAATTATAATCTAAATACAGCCGCCTTTAATCAAAATTCTCCTTCACAGAAAGAGCGGCTTTCTTCTACGGAGGCTGAAAAAGGTGATCAAGCATCTTCTTTTAAGGCTTTAGAGGATCTTCCACGTCCGCCTCAAGAACCAATAGATATGGCTGCTATAGTTGGGAAGTACTTAGAAGAACCGAAATCGGTTTTTCTTAGAACTCCTGTATCATCGACTTCTTCAGAGATCTCAGCAGAAAACGATTCCCAACATCTCTCTGCTGCGTTAAGTACAAATATCGAGCAAAACGATTTACAAATGCAGAATCCCTATGGTCATGAGACTTTAAATTCTCGTCCTGTAACTCCGCTATCTACTTCTTCAGAGGATTTATCTGATGAAGTAGTTTTCAAAAATTAATGGATTTAAGGTGATTTCTTCTTGCCTTCAAGAAATATTTGAAGGCAATTCATTTGTGATTGAAGATAAAATTTTAATCCAGTCTGACAAGCGACTCTTGCTTTGTGTTTTTTGGTAATCTATATGTAATTCTTGCAAAAGCTTCATAAAAGGGAAAGGGACCCACTTTTCACCCACATGTTCTTGAAGATAATAACCTAAAGAATGATCTTCGTTAGCAGGAAAATGATTGATTATTTGAATAAAGTCGCTAATTTTTTTTAAAAAATCAGAGTCTTTTAATAGGGAAAGAGAGATAGGGTTGCAATCTTCGATGATTTTATGCCATAATAGCGAAAGTTTTTGTATGAACTCTAACTGATGACTAAGATCTTCTATAGAAAGTGAAATAAAGAGTTGTTTTAATCTTAAGAGATCTTGCTTCAAAGCTGTAGTAGATATATTGTTTTTAAAAGAAAAATGCATAGTAAATTTTTTGAAAAAGCAAACAAGTAGAGAAGCTGGATTAGGATATATTAAATCTGTGGGTAATTGAGTAGCCGAATGATTTGATTTTTTGTTTTGTTCAACGCGATTCACAATGATTTTTTTATAGGGTTCTGCATCGCTAGGTGGAATACTCATGATAAACCTTTAAAGAAAAGCCTATAATTAGGCTTTTTCTTTTAATGAGGAATATAAAAAAATAAATCAAGAAAAGAAGTCTGGAAAAAATATGAGTTCATTTTCTTAAGACGTTTTTTGTGTTATAAACTTTAATAGGAGAAAGTTATATATGAGCGTACTTAACATTCTGAGACCAGCTCCTTATGCTCCTGAAATTCAAGATCCTAACGAAGTTAGAGAGCGTTATAAGTATTGGCGTTTTCGTATTTTTTACGGGATGTATATAGGTTATATATTCTACTATTTTACTCGTAAAAGTCTTACATTTGCTATGCCTGCTATGATGCAGCAATTAGGCTTGCAAATTAGCGATTTGGGTATTTTAACTAGTATTTTGTCTATTACCTATGGAATGAGTAAGTTCTTGAGCGGTGTTCTTGCTGATCGCTCCAATCCTAGATTTTTTATGGCTATCGGTTTGATTCTAACCGGTGTATTTAATGTGTTATTTGGTCTTTCTTCATGTGTGTGGTTATTTGCTCTGCTTTGGGGATGCAATGGTTGGTTTCAGGGTTGGGGTTGGCCTCCTTGTGCTCGCTTGCTCACGCACTGGTATTCTCAAAAAGAGAGAGGAACTTGGTGGGGTTTATGGAATACTTCACATAGTGTAGGAGGAGCTCTTATTCCTCTTATTGCGGCTTTTTGTGCACAAAAGTGGGGCTGGCGCTATGCGATGTATATGCCCGGCTTTACTTGTATTGGAATCGGTTTATTTTTAATTAATCGCTTAAGAGATACTCCTCAATCTTTAGGGTTACCTGCCATTGAAAAATATAAAAATGATTATCCGTCTGCAAAACATCAAGAAGAGAGAGAGTTTTCTTCTAAGGAAATTTTACTTAAGTATGTGTTAAACAATAAATATATTTGGGTGCTTGCGATTTCTTATTTTTTTGTTTATGTAATTCGTCAGGCTATCAATGATTTTGGTATGCTCTTTTTAATGAAAGCAAAAGGCTATTCCATGCTTAGCGCAAGCGGTAGTGTGTTCTGGTTTGAATGTGGGGGGATTTTAGGTAGTTTAGTTGCTGGTTGGGCATCTGACAAAGTTTTTCAAGGACGTCGTGGTCCCATTAATGTACTATTTAGCCTAGCAGTGGTTCTAGCAATTGTAGGCTTGTATTGGGTTCCTCATGGGATGCTTTTTTTGGATTATGGATTGATGTTTACCATTGGATTTTTAATTTTTGGTCCGCAAATGTTAATTGGGATGTCTGCTGCTGAATTGTCTCATAAAAAAGCTGCGGGAACGGCAACAGGATTTGCTGGTTGGTGGGCCTATTTAGGAGCAGCTGCAGCAGGTTATCCCATTACCAAAGTGGTTGAAATTTGGGGTTGGCAAGGTTTTTTTGTTGTACTAGGCTCCTGTAGTGTGATTGCTGCTCTTTTACTAGTTCCTTTGTGGGGCATGAAAAACACTCCTCATCCTGCTGTACAAGCTATGGAAAAATAGTTGTAAAAGGAGTTTTTAAGTTAAGCCAATTCTTTCATATTGGCTTACAAAATTTTTAAGATGAACTGGAACTCTCTTCATACGCATTCCCAGTATTCTATTTTAAATGCAACTGCTTCCATAGAAAGTTTAGTAGCAAAAGCAGCTGAGCATCAAATGAAGGCTTTAGCTCTGACCGATCAGAGTAATATGTATGGTGCTGTTGAATTCTTTAAAGCATGCGTAAAAGCGAATATTAAGCCCATTATTGGCTGTGAACTTTATGTGGCTCCTGAATCTCGTTTTGAAAAAAAACGATATCCGGGGAAGCCTCATGGTTTTCCTATTATCTTATTGGCTAAGGATAGCCAGGGGTATCAAAATCTTTGTAAATTAAGTTCTCTAGCTCATTTGGAGGGATTTTACTACACTCCTAGAATAGATCGAGATCTATTGGCAGAATGTGCTAAGGGTTTGATTTGTCTTTCAGGGCCTTTCAATGGGATTTTAGGCCATTATATTATACAAAAAGAGGAAGAAAAAACCCGTCAGGAAATTGCCTGGTTTCAGCAAATATTTGGCTCTGACTATTATTTTGAATTGCAACGTCATCAGATGCAAGAGGAAGACATTCTCTCTGATGGATTTGAAAAAGAAGGCTGGCTTCATCAATTATATCTGGATAGTATAAACAAACAAAATATAGTCAACGAGAAATTAATAGCTCTTTCTTCTGAGCTGCGAATTCCTTTAGTTGCTACCAATGATATTCATTATATTTATCGCGATGATTGGAATGCACATGAGATCTTAATGAATGTGCAATCAGGAGAACCTTGTGAAATCTGGGAAAAAGATTCATTTGGGAACCTTAAGCAGCGAGTTAAAAATCCAAAAAGGCAAGTCAACTACACACATGAGTTGTATTTTAAAAGTTCCGATCTTATGTGTTCTCTTTTCTCTGATATTCCTTCTGCTATAAAAGAGACACACAAGATCTCTGACAAATGCAATTTCTCCTTTGATTTCAAACTCAAATATTACCCTGTTTTTATCCCCCCTCAATTAGAAGGTTTTTCTTATACAGAAGAGATGAGACAAGAGAGTGTAGCGATGTTCTTACGTCAATTGTGTGAGGAAGGAATTGTAAAAAGATATACGGATTCAAGATTAGCCAGGGTTTCTGAGAAATATCCAGGGCGTGATCCTATAGAGGTGGTTAAAGAACGTTTAGAATATGAATTAAATATTATTCTATCTAAAGATATGGCTGATTATCTTTTAATTGTTTGGGACTTTATTTTTTGGGCAAAGAAAAAATGTATTCCAGTAGGACCAGGGAGAGGTTCTGGAGCTGGATCGATTATTTTGTATTTGATCGAAGTCACTGATATCGAACCTTTAAGATTTGATTTATTCTTTGAAAGATTTATTAACCCAGAGCGAGTTTCTTATCCTGATATTGACGTGGATATTTGCATGGATAGGCGATCTGAGGTTATTGACTATACAGTTGGTAAATATGGGAAGGATAAGGTAGCCCAAATTATTACTTTTGGCACAATGAAAGCTAAAATGGCTATTAAAGATGTAGGAAGGGTTTTAAGTGTTTCTCTGACTAGAGTTAATGAGATAGCTAAGCTCATTCCTGAAGATCTAAATATGACTTTAAGTAAGGCGTTAGAAATAGATTTTGAGTTACGTAGGATTTATCAAGAAGACCAGGAAATCAAACAGCTCATCGATATTGCTAAAACCCTCGAAGGGTCTGTGCGTAATACAGGAGTGCATGCTGCTGGAATCATTATTAGTGCAGATCCTCTTATGCAAAGAATTCCCTTATGTAGCGCTAAAGATTCTCATATGGCAATTACGCAATTTTCTATGAAGCCAGTTGAGCAAGTAGGTATGCTTAAAATCGATTTTCTTGGATTAAAGACATTGACTTCTATTCAACATGCTATCGATGCAATTAAACGAAAAGGACAAAAAGAAATTGATTGGATTAACTTAAATTTAGAAGATCAAAAAACTTTTGCATTGCTGAATCAGGGCAAGACAACAGGAATATTTCAATTGGAATCGGCGGGTATGCAAGATTTAGCACGTCAATTACATATCGATAAATTTGAAGAGATTATAGCAGTTGGTGCGTTGTATCGTCCAGGACCTATGGAGATGATTCCTTCTTTTATCAATCGCAAGCATGGTAAAGAGAGCATTGAAATAGATCATCCTTGGATGGAAGATATTCTTTCTGAAACCTATGGGATCATGGTTTATCAAGAGCAGGTTATGCAAATTGCAAGCCGTCTTGCTGGCTATTCTCTAGGTGAAGGAGATGTTTTAAGGCGTGCAATGGGAAAAAAAGATAAAGAAGAAATGTTTAACCAACGGGAAAAATTCCGTTTAGGAGCAATGAAAAACAATCTAAGCGAAGAGACTGCTATGCGGATTTTTGATAAAATTGAAAAATTTGCCTCTTACGGTTTTAATAAATCTCATGCAGCTGCCTACGGTTATTTAAGTTATGTAACAGCCTATCTCAAAGCAAATTATCCTGGCGAATGGATGGCAGCTCTTATGACATCTGATTGCGATGATCTTTCTAAAGTGACTAAGCATGTACGAGAATCGCAAAAGATGGATATTGCTATTTTGCCACCCGATATTAATGAATCGGGTAAGCAATTTTTAGCTAAAGAAAAAGGGATTCGTTTTGCTATGGGAGCCATTAAGGGTGTAGGAGAAGGAGTTGTCGATGTTATTTTAAAAGAGAGATTAAAAGGAGATTATAAGTCTTTATTTGATTTTATTCAGCGTATTGATACGAGTAAAGTAGGTAAAAAAGTCATGGAGAGTTTAGTTGAAGCTGGTTGCTTTGACTTTACGAAATTTAGTAGAGCTGCTTTGCTAGCAAGTATTGATCCTATGTTTAACACTGCTTCTAAAGAGCAAAAAGAAGCGGCAAAGGGTATTATGAGTCTTTTTGATCTTCTAGACGATTCTTCTCTTGAGTACATACAAGTGCCTGAGGAAGTCCAAGAATTGCCAAGACAGATTGTTCTACGAAGAGAATACGAACTTTTAGGCGTTTATTTACACGAACATCCTTTAGATGAATATCGTACTTTATTAAAAAAGCTTTCCTGTGTTTCTTTAGCTAAATTAGTAGATTTTAAAGATGGTCCTTGTCGAATTGTCTGTATTATAGAAGGGGTTGTGATTAAGGTTTCTGCAAAAAATCAACGTAAATTTGCCATTCTTAAGATTAGCGATAACGAAGAGCGTTTTGAATTGCCCGTTTGGTCAGATCTTTATGAGCAAAAAGCTTCTCTTATGGTAGAAAATCAGTTATTATATGTACTTGTTCATAAAGAAACTAAGGAAGGGCAAATTCGTTTACAGTGTCTCTGGTTAGATGATTTAACACGTGTAGATGAAGCAATGATTCAAGCCTGTGATTTAGCTTATGGACAGGCAAAGCAATTTAAACCTTTAAAATTTCGCGAGAGAAGTAAGGATTTTGCTATAGGGAAGAAACAAAAAATGATGAAGAAATTGAAAATTTTTATCGATTCTAATCGAGCTCGTTTAAGCCATATCTTGTTGCTTAAAGCTGCTTTTCGTTCTCATTCCGGTAGTAGTCCCGTCGAAATTTTATTTACAAAAGAAAGTAAGCATCTGGGAGTATTATTGATAGAGCAAAATTGGGGTGTAGAACAGTGTTTAGCCTTAGAAAATAAAATACGCTCTATCAGTAGTATTGATCAAATACAATGGGAATAAAGCCATTGCTTTGTAAGCTTATCATAGATTAAGATTTAGATCTAAAAATTTCAAAATTTATGGAATATTCATGAAAAAAATGCATTACTTGTTTTTTCCTGTTTTTTTGTTTTCTTCATTACATGCTCTAGAGAACCCTCGTTTTAAGCAACATCAAAGAGAAGCTCCTTTTGTTCAGGAGTGTTACAGTTTGGTTTTAGAAAGTTATCAAAATAAAAATTGGAATAAAACTGTAGAACAAGCTTTCCTACTCCTTGAGGAATGTCCTACAACAGTTTTTGCACAAGATGTGCTTTTTTATTTAGCTGTTAGCTATTTTGAATTAGAAGAATATGAAAAAGCCAATCATTATTTTTCTAGTTATTTAAAGAGACAAATGACTCCTAAATTCTTTGAAGAAGCTTTTATATATAAATTTAAAATTGCAGAAAAATATCGCACAGGCACAAAAAAAGCTGTGCTCGGGTTAAAGTGGGTGCCGGCAAGACAAGAAGCTTTAGATATTTATGAAGAACTCATCTCTACTCTTCCTAATCATGAACTTACAGCCCAATCTTTGTTTGCAAAAGCAGAGCTGCTTGCTAAGGGAAAAGATTATAAGGAGAGTATTAAAACTTATCAAAATTTAATTCAGCAATTTCCTAAACATTTTTTAGCTGTTAGAAGTTATGTAGAAATTGGGCGAGTCTATCTTATTCAATCTCAAAAAGAATATGCAAATCAAGACTTTTTAGAACTAGCTACGATTAACCTACATAGAATCTCTGCTCACTTTCCAAGTGATGAGGCTGTTCATGAGGTAGAGGATATGCTTTTAGATATGCAAGAGGTATATGCTAAAGATCTTTATGAGATTGCTCTTTTCTATCATCGTAAAAATAAGCCCAATGCTGCTTATTTGTATTATAAGTGTATTTTAGCAACTTATCCAGCAACTCTTATAGCAAAAAAAGCAGAAAAAAAGATGGCTGATCTACACCTAAGTTTGCAAGAAGCGGATCATGCATAAACTCTATTTTCTTTTAGCTTTGTGTTTAGGATGTAGATATCAATTTGAAACAGGTTCTCATGATCAGATCTTAGTCTGTGTCCCTTATATTAAAGGAGATATACAAGGTCAGTTAAATCAGGCTCTTGTGCGTGAAATTAGTACTTGTAATGGGTTTAATTATTGTTACGATTCTTCCTATTTATTACATATCACTATCCTTTCTGATAAAGATGAGCCCATTGGATATCGATACGATCGAAATCCTAAAAGTCAAGCTTTAAGAAAAAATATTGTTAGTGTAGAGAAACGTAGATTAATTACGGCAGAAGTGGAGCTTATTGATAAGGAATCAAATTGCGTAATAATAGGTCCTTTTCGGGTAAAAGCAAATGCTGATTTTGATTGCATTAATTCCGATTCTCTTAGAGATGTAGCAGTGATTCTCCCCTTTCAAAATCCACAACGGATGATGGATTTTTCTCTGGGACAACTCGACTCTGTAGAAGGGGCTCATCATGATAGCGCTCCAGTGGTATATCAAGCATTAGCCAGAAAAATTGTAGAAGGATTACTTGCTCAAAAATGGCAAATTAACGAACCGTAATGTTTTGTAGAGAATGCAAAGTTTCTTGCATAGCTTTAGGGAGAATAAAGCATGCTTGATGTATACTCGGGTGGTAATAAGAAGTCTGTATAGGGGTTTGAACAAAACGTTGATGAAGTACGTCTAGGGTAAGATTGCGGTATTCTGTATCAGAGGCAAACCCTAGTGTCATATAGCTTCCAATATACGTTGGAACATTAGCCAAGTAGAAAGAGACATTGCGAAAGAGAAGTTGTAAATGAGAGAAGGTTGTTTGGTATTCTTGAGATTGCATAAAGAAGTCTCCATTTTGTACTACAAGAATCCCTTTTTCTTTTAGAAGTTTTTTACAATATCTGTAAAAAGTTTCTGTGAATAAGACTTGAGATGGTCCTATAGGATCATTAGAATCTGTAATAATTACATCATAGTTTTTTTGGCTATTTTTAACAAAGTTTACTCCATCATCGACAATGAGTTGTAATTTAGGGTGTTCAAATACTCCTTGTGGGATTTCGGGAACATATTTTTTTGTTAGATCAATAACAAAGGAATCAATTTCAACAAGTGTTACGGAACGAATATTTGGATGTTTAAGTACTTCTCGCGCAACTCCTCCATCTCCGCCCCCAATAATGAGAACGTCTTTTACATTTCCATGAGCAAATAAAGGTATATGTGTAATCATTTCATGGTAAATACATTCATCTTTAGTCGTAAATTGCACCACGCTATCAAGAGCCATCACTTTTCCAAATTCCTTATTTTCAAAGATTAAGATATCTTGATAAGAGGATTTCCCTTTCCATAAAATGGCTTCCATTTTAAAACTTTGACAATAAGTTGGATATAAAGTTTCATGAAACCATTGTTTACTCATGGAGAATGCCTCGCATTTGTTCGTTAAGTGAAATGTATTTAGGCTGAAAAATCTTCTTTAAAATAGGAAGGCTTAAGAAGGGTTGGCAGTTACCACACATGAACAGATCAATAGCTGCATATTTTTTCTCAGGCCAAGAATGCATACTTATATGTGACTCTGCTAAAATAGCAATGCCGCTAATGCCGCCATTTGGTTCAAATCGATGTAGATGTAAATGTAAAAGAGTCGCCTTACAAGCAATAACGCACTCATGCAACGCATTTTTCATGATTTCGAGATTATCTAGATGAATTGCTTCCCAAAGATCTATAATCAGGTGTGTTCCTGCATAACGCATACCATTTTTTTCAATAAAGTGATCTTTGTCTAGTGAAGATGATTCCCAAAAAGATGACATTCATAAATCCTTATAGGTTAAAAGAAGCTAGAAAGTAGATTTTCTTTTAAAGAAGGTATTTTATCAACCCTATTTTTTAAATAGGGTTTTTGATAAAATTAAAATAAAATATTTGAAATTAGCTGCAAATAAAAGGTTTACATTCAAAAAATAGAATAAGAAGAGGGTTAGCATTTCTTATTTTTTTAAGATTTTTTGCCAATTGAAGAGATAACAGCTTCTGTATCTTGTACTTCTGTTAAAAAGTGTTGTAAAATCTTTAAAATATATTTAGGTGTATTATATACCCCAGATGTAGTATATACTATTTCTAAATGTGGTTTATTGTGAGGTAAAAGGGCTATAAATGTTGTTGTTGTAGGAATTTCGTTTACAATTTGAGGAACAATCCAAATGGCAAATTGCTCATTAAATAATGTTACTTTATCAGGGGTCTCGATAATATGAAAATATTGATCAAGCTCTGCATCTTCATATGCAGGATCTAAATCGTTGTGATTGAGCAACCCAAGAGTGTTTAATATCTTGAGGTCTACATGAGTAATTCCGTCTGGGAGCCATTTAGGCAAATTTCTAATAAATTCCTCATAAGCTTCTTCTAGCGATAGCGGGTCAATCATATTTTCTCCTTACCGTCACCTTAGCTTAGCGTTAAAACTAGCCTTGTGTCAAGTTTTTATTTTGTGTTTTATTTAGTTATATTATCTCATGATAGAACTTCTATTTATGAGGGTGTCATAAAACCCTCATCTTGCGTAGTTAGCTACTTTTTTTAAAGAGATTGCGAAGATTTTTTGTGACTTATTTGAATTTAACGATAAAAAGTCCTGTGTAAATATTGGCCAAACTAATTGATTTTCAATCAGATCGAGTTGAAAATTAAGAGATTATCTTAAGTAAATTAAGGAGAGAAACAATATTTTTTATATGATGCGACTTATATTTCTTTTTATATTCGTAATTGTTAGCCGATTAGCTCATACTGTTTTGCAAGTTGATATTTCTGCAAAAGCTGCGGTTTTAATGAGTGCAGAAACAGGAGCTATTCTTTACGAAAAGAATGCTTATTTACCTTTGTACCCTGCTAGTATCACCAAAATTGTTACGGCTTTATACGCTTTAGAAAAACGCAGTGATCAATTAGATCAAATGGTCAAGATTTCAAAAGAAGCGGTGAATAGCGTTTCTCCTCAAGAGCGAAGAGATAGGTTAGGAGGAGGATCTCATCCACCCTATCGTCTTGAATTTGGCGGATCGCTTATGGGATTAAAAGCAGAAGAGCTGGTTTCTGCTAAAGATCTATTCTATGGACTGATGCTTCCTTCCGGGAATGATGCGGCAAACGCATTAGCTGAATGGGTATCTGGAAGCATACCGCAGTTTATGGAAGAATTAAATGAATATGTAAAGTCTCAGGGATGTAAGCAAACCACTTTAACTACTCCTCATGGATTAACCCATGCTGATCACAAAACAACTGCTTACGATATGTGTATATTGACGAGAAAAGCCCTAGAACAACCCTTTTTTCGTCAGGTGGTTAAAACTATACACTATCTAAAGCCAGCTAGCAATAAACAGTCACAAATAGAATTACTCCAACATAATTCTTTACTAAAGCCTGGTAAATTTTATTACCCTAAGGCAATAGGGGTAAAAACAGGATATACTGCGAGCTCAGGGTATACTATAGCAGCAGCGGCAGAGGATCAGAATAGGAAGATGATAGCAGTTCTTATGGGTTGCGATCAATTAGAACAGAGATATAGGGATGTTATTGCTCTTTTTGAAGCAGGGTTTAATGAGCCAAAAGTCAAAAGGACTCTCTTTTCTAAAAACTTTGATGTGTTTAGCACTATACATAAAAAGAGTAAAAGTCCCATTAAAACCATTTTAAATGAAGATGTGGTAGTCCATTATTATGCTTCGGAGGAGCCGTTAATAAAACCAGAATTGGAATGGGAACCTATCACTTTTCCTATTCAACCAAGACAGCGATTAGCAACGCTATCTTTACACGATCAAAACAATCAAGTTTTAGGCGATTATCCTTTATATGCAGTAGAAGAAGTACATGCTACTTTTTATTACCAAATCTTAGACAAATGCTTAAGTTGGAAGATCCATTTAAAGCAATCCATGTCTTTACTTATGCTGGGATTAGGAATAACGGTATTGTTTTTTAGTTTTGTTTGGGTAAGCAGACGCGTTTGAGTTGTGCAAATAAAGAAATAAATTCTTGTAGATTGAGTTCTTCTGGCCTTGCTGTTATAGGAAGATGTATAGCCCGAAGGGCTTGTTCAATGAGTTTACTAGAAGCTAGGGGTTTTAAAGAAGAGCGTAACATTTTTCTTTTCTGTTGAAAAGCACTACGGGTTAGAAAAAAAAATGCGTCCATATCCTCTTTTAGAGTAGGTGCATTTAACCTGCAATGCACAATAGCAGAACGCACTTTTGGTTTAGGAAAGAAACAACTTGGATTAATGGTAAAGATGAGTTTTGTTTGGCAAAAAAAACTTACAAGCAAAGAGAGGTGGCTATAATGAGAAGTTTTTGAAGAAGCAACCATTCGATCAGCGTATTCTTTTTGTACCATAAGAATTAAAGAATCAATCTCCTCGTAACGAGGAAGCAAGGTTAATAAAATAGGAGTAGTGAGGTGATAAGGAAGATTTGCTACTACTTTGATTTTATCTTTTTTAGAATCTAAAAAATTTTCTAAATTAAATAATAAGAAGTCTTCTCTTTCTATTGTTAAATTTCCTAAACCTTGTAGGCGATATAGGCGCTCTGCAAATACAAAATCTTTTTCAATAGCTGTAACAATAGCTCCTTTTGCTAACAATGCTTCTGTTAGCGCGCCAGGCCCTGGTCCGATTTCTAAAACCATATCACCTGCTTGTATTTGCGCTGTATCTATAATTTTGCGCACAACATTGCCATCGATGAGAAAGTTTTGCGAGAGCGCTTTTTTAGGACGAATATGAGAGAAGCGCAAAAACTCTTTAAGCACGGATGGTTTGTAAATACTCATTGATAAGAAAAGGGTTTAAAATCGGAATTTATAGTTAGATCTTGTTCCGAAAAACCGTAACGAATTTTTAATTTTTTCATATAATTCTCTAAATGTAGAGCAATAGATTTTTGAATCAGCCCATCTTTGATTTTTTCTGCTAATTTAGGGAACTCCGGTGGATTGATTACATGTTTTTCTTTGAGATAAAAAATACGATGTACAATAGATTGGTCTTTATTCATCAGAAGAACAGGATTGCTAAAATCTCCGGGATTTAATGTTTCTATTACCATCTTATGAGATTGGGAAATAGATTGATCGTCTCTGATGATCTCAGGAGTAAATAAAACAGTAGCGTTAGGGTTTTCTAATTGCAGGTCTTTAGAAATATCTTGAAGATCTTTTTTCTTCTTTAAAAGGTCCAAAGCCAATTGCGCTAATGCTTGAGAGATATTTTCATTCTCAGAACCAATAGTTAACACTTGATAGTGCCATTTTTGAGATGCAGGGTTTTCTTTGCAGTAGGTTAGATATTTTTCTTTGATGTCATTAGGTCTTACGCGCAATGCCTCAGAATAGACCTTGAAATATAGTATTTTTTCAGCGATGAGATCCTCAGAGACCGCTTTAAGGGCTTCTTCGTAACTTAATTTTAATTGATCTAAAGAGAGCATCACGTTTGGGCCATATTTGCGTAATAGCTCCTCTCTTACTTCTGCATCTGTTGCTTTAATTCCCATTCGTTCTGCATCTAGTAAAATTAATTCTTGGTCTAGCATTTTTTGCAGAGTGTCTTTCCATTGCGCATTGTAAAATTGATAACGAGCTAGTTTAGAATGTGCGAATTGAGGATAATGGTTATCGAAGATCACATCCATTTTTTTAACTACGTCGAGTACAGAATAAGTTTTGTTATTAAATTTGGTTAAAATCCGATTATGAATGGTTATTTGTCCTTTTTCTTCAGAGATGATGGGGTATTCCAAAAATTCTACGGTATAACATGTAGAAGAGAGCAATCCTAAAAGGGGCAAAAGAAAATAGAACAGTGATTTCATCATTTTTTATCCTTAAATAAAAGAGTATGGTTTTAAGTATACTCTAAAGTTAGTTTATTTTACAAAAACTTGGCCATAGAATCCATCAGGATCGTTTGAATCCAGGGGCAAAGTGTTAAAAGCAGAAGAAATAGTGTTTAACGAAAAAGCTTTTTTAAAATATTGAGTTTGTTCTTCATTTTCTAATCGTAACACGCTACAAGTCATATATACGATATGACCTCCTGGCTTAACAAACTGCAAAGCCTGTTCAAAGATCGATCTTTGCTCTTCTAGAGTTTTCTGAAACATCTTTAAAGTAAAGCGCCATTTCATATCGGGATTTCTCCGCATTGTGCCAGTCCCACTGCAAGGGACATCCACGAACACCCAATCAAATTTTTCATGTAGAGATTTTTTCTGAGAGGAGTCGAAAAACAACACTTGAGCATTTTGTACCCCAGCTCTTTTTAAACGTTTTTTAGCTTCGAGTAGAGCGTGTTTTTTAATATCGTGTAAGAATAGCTGTCCTTTTTCTTGCATTTTAGGAGCGATGGCTAAAGATTTTCCCCCGCTTCCTGCGCAAAAGTCGAGTACTAATTGCCCTGGCTTAACAGCAACTAAGTCTGCAAGACGTTGACTTGCTTCATCTTGAACTTCAAAATAACCCATTTTGAATTCAGGAAGGGTAAAAAAATTGATTCTTTTGGGGAAGATAATCGCTGTGTAAAACGAGCCGCAAGCTACAGAGAATTCATTTTTCCATGCTTTTAGTAAATTTTCTCTAGATGTTTTTAATAGGTTGACTCTTACCGTTATAGGAGCTGTAGAATTACTAGCTCGACAAAAAAAACGAGCTTTTTCTTCACCTAAACTCTCTACAATTAAAAAAAAGAGTTCTTTGGAGAAACTTAAGCGTATATGCAAGGGGATCTGCGTGTCATCAAAAAAATGATCTGGTTTTATTTGAATAAGTTTTTGGTATCTAGACTCCCATGAAATAGGCTTATTACATAAATAATCTAACAAACCTTTCCACCTTATCATGGAATAAATATGTTCACACAAGACCTTACGATCTTTAGATCCTATTGCTTTATGAAAACGAAAATAGTTCTTTAGGAAGCGATCTAAAGGAAGCGTTTGGTTTTCATATGCAGAAAGAATAGTAAATAAATGATGCTCTCGAAAAGTCTTCTTTGTCATTTTTAAGTTAAACTAGTTTTGTAGCTAGTATAAGCCATATTAGATTAAATTTCTTATGAAAACTAGTTGACTTTGCTTAAGTTTATAATTATTTTTATAAAAAAAGAATGGATAAGGATATTTATGTTTCGATCTACGATTGTATTTTTAGGCCGGGTTTGTATTAGTTTAATTTTTATTGCAACTGCCTTTCAAAAATTACTTGATTGGCAAGGAGCAGAGCAGCAGTTTGTAACTGCTATACATAATTTAATGGAGGTAAGTGGACAAAAGGAGTGGGTAAAACGAGGATTGGAAACAATTCTTTCCAGACAATCTCTTACCTTCTTTATACAAACAATTATAGAATTCTTAGGGGGTGTATGTATTTTTTTAGGGCTCTTTGTTCGTTTTGCAGCTTTTATTTTAGCCTTAATGGTTTTAGGGACAATCCTAGTTTTTTATCCATTTTGGCTTGTAGCAGGTGTTGAACGAGCATCGCAAATGACCTTGTTTTTACAGCATTTAAGTGTGCTAGGAGGGCTTTTATTGTTAATGGGGTATGATCGAAGAAAAAAAGAAGTAGTCACTCATCATGACCCGATTGTTCCGCCAAAGATAAACGACGTTTAGTTTTGTAAAATCCGCTTGAAGAAAATGATAATCTTTGGGTAGCTTCTTAATAATAAATAACTTTTTTGTTCATTTAGCAAACTTAAAAGATTTAAAAATAATTTTTCCGAGGTATCTAATTGTCTTTGCCCTGTAAGCTGTCAAGAAGTTCTGTTCTAACTATACCAAGTGTTGAAAGAAGACAGCACACTCTGCGAAAAAGTGCATCCATTTCAGGAATAGGAGTTTTTACTGGACAAGAAACCACTTTAACTTTTCATCCTTCTGTTGCAGATCAGGGGATTATATTCCAACGCACCGATCTACCAAATACGCCTAAAATTATCGCTTCTTTAGATTCCGTATGTAGTACTCCTAGGTGTACCATAATTGGTGACAAAAAAGTTTCTATACAAATGGTTGAACACTTGCTCGCTTCTTTGCGCGCCCATGAAATTGATAATATATTGATTCAAGTCTCTGGTCCGGAAGTTCCTATATTGGACGGTAGTTCCAAGGATTTTTCTCAATTGATTGAAGAAGTAGGTGTAATGGAGTTAAAGGAAGAAAAAAAAATATTTTCTTTGCAGTCTCCTATATCATGGTCAAATGATCAGGTGCAAATTATTGCAATTCCAGCTAATGAGTACCGGCTGAGTTATACATTGCATTATCCTCATTGTTCAGGAATTGGTACCCAGTTTCATACGTTTGTTTTAAACCAAAAGGACTTTGTTGAAGAAATTGCTCCTTGTCGCACTTTTTCCATTTATGAAGAAGTGATTCCCATGATGGAAAAAGGGTTTATTAAAAAAGGTGGCTTAGAGAATGCAATTCTCGTAAAGGACAATAAAGTGATGAACCCAGAAGGCCTGCGTTATCCAAATGAAATGGCTCGTCATAAGATCTTGGATCTAATAGGGGATCTTTCTCTTATCCCTGTCTCTTTTTTAGCACATATTATCGCTATTCGTTCTGGGCATACTTCTAATAATATCTTTGCTAAATTGCTATATAATCAAATTAAAATGGAGAATTTTTGATGAATGAAGTCCTTTCAGAGCAAAATACCGTTTTGAATGTTAAGCAAATTGCTAAAATTTTGCCTCATCGTTACCCTTTCTTGCTCGTTGATAAAATCGTTCATTTAAATCTTAAAGAAAATCATATCGTTGGTCATAAGAATATTTCGTTTAATGAACATTTCTTCCAAGGACATTTTCCTGATGCTCCCATTATGCCTGGAGTTCTTGTAATAGAAGCAATGGCTCAAACGGCAGGGGTTTTGATTTACAAAAAAGGATATCAAGAAAAAACAGCTGTATTATTGAATATTCAAGATGCAAAGTTCCGTAAACCTGTTGAACCAGGTGATACGTTGATAATAGATGTACGTATGTTGCATTTAAGCGGAAGCGGAGGGAAAATTTTAGCGCATGCGAGTGTGCAGGAAAAAGGATTGGTAACAGAAGCTAGAATTGGATTTGCTTTATTGGATAAAGATCAGCTTTATAAAGATTAGTTTTAGCCTTAAATAATAAACATTAAAACTGGAAGTTCATGTCTCAATCAAATATCCATCCTACTGCTATCATCGAGTCTGGTGCAAAGATTGGTAGGAATGTTACAATTGAAGCGTATGCGATTATTAAAAAAAATGTTACGCTTGAAGATCATGTTGTTATTAAATCTCATGCTTATATTGATGGTTATACCACAATTGGAGAAGGAACAGTTGTCTGGCCATCTGCAAGTATTGGCACAAAAACTCAAGACTTAAAATTTAAAGGGGAAAAAACTTTTGTTGTCATTGGAAAATATTGTGAAATCCGGGAGTTTACTACTATTAATTCCTCTTGTAAAGAAGATTCTATGGTAAGCGTAGGAGATGGTTGCTTAATTATGGCGTATTGTCATATTGCCCATAATTGTCAAATTGGCAATCAAGTGATTATGGCGAATAATGCTATGCTAGCGGGTCATGTAATTGTGGAAGATCATGCAATCATTGGAGGGATGACGCCTGTTCATCAGTTTGCACGCATAGGAAAGTATGCAATGGTAGGAGGGTTTAGTCGCATTACGCATGATGTCCCTCCTTATACCATTGGAGCAGGGACTCCTTATAAGCTAGGTGGATTGAATCTAGTGGGTCTAAGACGCCACGGATTTTCTCTAGAAGATCGTAGGGCTTTATCAAGGGCTTTTAAAATCACCTACCGAGCTAAATTACGTCTTTCTAAAGCATTGGAACGGATTCATAGGGAAATTGAACCGACTATTCATATTCAGCACTGGATCCACTTTTGTCGCAGCTCTCAGAGAGGATTAATTGGATTTCAGCAATCGGCTCAACAGTTAGTCGAAGAAGATTTTGATGAGCTAGAAGAGCTAATTGAAGAGAGAGTGTAACTTTTCAATGAAAATCATTTTTTTTGGTACTTCTTCTTTTGCTGCGCAAATTTTATTTTATCTTGTACAAAACCAAATTGATGTAATAGCTGTTGTTACACGTCCTGATCGTCCAACAGGACGATCGTTAAAATCTTCTTTCCCTCCAGTAAAGCAAACTGCAATGCAATTAGATTTACCTGTTTTTCAACCTGAAAAAGCTTCTTCTTCAGAATTTGTTGTTCAGCTTAAAAATTTACAGGCCGATCTTTTTATTGTAGTGGCTTACGGAGAAATTATAAAAAAAGAGGTTTTAGATCTTCCTTCTTTGGGATGTATTAACATCCATGCAAGTCTGCTTCCTAAATATAGGGGAGCTGCTCCTATGCAAAGGTGTCTTATAAACGCAGAAAAAGAAACAGGTATTTCGATTATTGAAATGACTCCAAAAATGGACGCAGGGGATATCCTATCTATGCAAAGAATCCCTATTCCTTTTGAAATGACTTGTGGTGAGCTCGAAAAAGAGTTGTGTGTACTAGCTCAAGAAATGATCTTACAAGTAATTGAGCAATTTAAAAATCATTCTGTAACAAGAACTCCACAAGATCATTCTCAAATGAGTTTAGCGCCAAAAATATCTGCTCAAGAAGAAGAGATTGACTGGAGTCTTGATTCTCACTTATTGCACAATCGTATTCGAGCTTTATCTCCTTCTCCGGGAGCTTTTTGTATGCTAGAAGTAAAAGATCAAAAGAAGCGTCTTAAAATTCTACGCGCATTCCCGGAGGATCTGCCGCTTTTACAAAAACCAGGTTCTCTTATTAAATTGGATAAAGGATTAGGGGTCGTTTGTGGTCGTGGAGCACTACGTCTTCTAGAAGTACAACTAGAAGGTAAGCGAGCTATGTCAGTATCTGATTGCTTTAATGGCCTTCAAAATCCAAAAATTATTTGGTGAAACTATTTTAGTTTCTCTGTTTACATGAGAAAACATTGTTAGTGTTTAAGTAAAAAAAAATTTTATTTGGGAAATCAATAGGAGTTACGCAATTGAATCAATTCTAAAAACGCTTTAATCTATTTGGCATGAATCCACCTAAATACAAAGAAGAAGATGACATCGATTTTTTAATCGAGACGCAAAAAGCCTATAGCTGTACAGAAGCAGCACGAGTGCAGCCTAATGAAAAAGATTCTCATGATGCCATGATAAGGATGCTCCATAGGCTAGAGCTTTCATCAGAATCTTTATGGCAAGAATCAGCTCAATTTGTTGATAAAAATCAGGGATACTTGGTGATTGATGATTCAACCCTAGATAAACTATACGCAAATAAAAGGGATTTAGACTCTTATCAAAAAGGTCTGGAATAAAAGGGATGAATCTACAAAGACTTATTTGGACAGAAGGAGACAGCCTCATTCCAGTGCGTAACTCCTAACTCAGATAAAAGTTCTTTTCATGGATACGTCTAATCCAATATAATGCTTCATGGGTTGCTCCTCATTTTTTGCTCTTTAATGAGCAGTTTTGAGATTTGAAAAAAATCTCTTATATTTGGAGAGTTTATACTACTCCGTTTAAGGGTCTTTGTGCGCAATTATGGCATGTATATTAGACCAACCTTCATTAGCTATTTGATTGACAAAATCTTTATAGATTTTTTGTGATTGAGTAATTGTGCAGTCCATAATAACCCCGTATTTTTTATCACAAATGACTACTTTCCCTAAAGTTACAGGAAAAATAGAGGACACGAATCTTGCCTCAAGTAAAAACAAATTTTCAAGTTTGATTTTAAAAATCATACATATTCCTCTATTAAAGGTAAAAACTTTTGAAATAGCTTTAATAGTTTTCATAATCAAAAAATTTTTTGATAAAATGATTTTTACTCACAGATTTTTACTAGATGTTTATCTTTACTTAAGCTACATTTATATTTTTTTAATTTAAAATACATGTAAATATAAGGTTTATAATTATGACTTCTCATGTTCAAAATTCTTTTAATTCTTTTATTGTTACTCCTGCTAATTATGTTTTTAATACTTTAAATGAAGCATATGAAAATAGTGTGCTAAAAAAGACATGTGAAGTTAGCAGTAGGTTTTTTCAGTCTTTGTTAAAAAAACCAAAGGATATAGCTAAAGGAATAGAGGCTTTAGGGAAGTGTTTTTTGCTCATCTTAGAGAATGAGGGATTTGTGCAAAAAGTAAGCGTTGCAGTTAAAAAAGCTGGAAAATGCAAGGGGTGGCTAACTTTGGCAGGCCTTTTTGATCAAATTAGCAATGCATTAGAATTAAGGTGTTCAAATGTGGTCTCGTTTAAAAATGGAGATCAGCTTGTTTTAGAAAGAGGGAAGTGCGTTCTAAGAGAGGGTGATACTCTTCGATTAAGAGGAAAGGCGCCTATATTAGAACCGAATGAAGAATTTCAATTACAAAATGGAACTCTCTTGAGACAAGGAGAGCAGATTCAAAATGGAAATACAAATAGGTTTTTGTCGGAAAGTAAAATTGAACTTCATTTAGGAAATGGAAAAGTTTTTTTATTGCCACAGGGAGCCCGATTTCAATTAGGGAGCCTGCATTCTTCTAGAGAAGAAAATGGAAGTGGTTCTTTAAAAGATATCTTTAAAAGAGCCTCGTTTAGAAAAAGAATTAGCGCTTGGGCAGGAGTATACAACAGTGTATTTGAGAGTATGAAATTTTTGAGAATTACGAAGATTGTGTCTGTGCAAAATCCCTTTCTTCAAACAGGAAATCTGATGGCGATTATTGCAGGAGCTCTTGCGCGTTTAGGGGACGATCATAAGCAATATCAAACAAAGGGTTTAGGCCTTGAAGATTTAGCAAGCATAGTAGGGAACGTTTCTATATTTATGCTTGGAGCTATTCCTCTAGTAGATAAAAAAAGAGCCTTTCCTAAGGCAATGATTTTCTGTTCGACGATTGCTGTATTGGCTAATTTATCTAGTCATTTTTTTAAATCCATGTCGTCAAAATATGAAAATATAGATACACTATTGCTGACATAATTTTTACTCATAAAAAGCGAGAATTTTTTTGAATACACTAAAAATCTTACTGGGCCCTTCTTTAAACAGCGCAGCAAGACCCTTAATAATCAACACCGATTCGTCTTGGCTGGGTTTGGACTCTCTTTTTTTAGCTGCTCAAGCATCTAAGTGTTTTTTGTATCAGCAGAAATATTACGAAGGGGCATTAGATGTTTGTAGTATGGGAGAAGGGCTTTTAAATGGAGTAGAACTCCTCAATAATGCTAAAAAACTAGCTGCTCATTCCAAATGGGTAACAGAAGTATACGTAAATCCTGGCTCAAGTGATTTTATCATCAAACGCATTCAGCGTATTTGCTTGTTTGTTTTTAGTTCGATAGATATTTTTTGCAATGGGGTTAAGGTGGTTTTCTTTCTTGCGAGAGTTCATTTCATTTCTCTTTCTTCCGATCTGCAAAAACAATTAGAAAAAACAAATGAAGCTTTTTATCTTTTTACTCAAGTGTTCTGTCTTTTTCAGGAAGGGTATCGAGGCTACTTAAATCACACTTTAAGTTATGATCTTGAATCAGAGGTTCTTAAAAAAGAACTAAATGAGAAATTCAAGATCTCTTCGCTTAAGATAGCAGAGATATCTGCAAAAATTTTTTTAGTTCTGCTTGAAAAAAAAACCAAAAAATTAGAGGGTCTAATACTTGGATTAAGCAGTTGTGTTTTAGTTTTAAAAATTTCTGCTCGTCTATACGATAGTAAGGTACTATCCTCTCACAAGGGAGAATTTTCTTTAAAAGAGAATGGATTTGCTTATGGTATCGGATTTTAGAAAAAATGGACTGAAACTTAGAGAATGGGGCTTTTTGTTTTTTGTTTTAGGATTTATTTTTTCTTTGCTCATCATTTCTTGGCTATTGCCGAGATGAAAGCAAAGAATATAAAAAAGACGTTGAGAAAAAAGTCGGTTTTTTGGTAGCCTCTTTGCTTAGGCCATAATAAAGGCTTAAAGAGCAAGAAAGTACAAAGCATTCATAAGCGCGTATACTCCTTGTTGCTGTCAGATACCTCTCATTTTGATGTTACTGTTTGTAACGGTAGCTTAAAAGAGATCACTTGCGGCGATAATCTGTATAATCAAGGAAAGGGTATGGATTTAAAATTTCAGGGAAAGAAAAAAGGAATGACAATGCGATTCGATGCTGAAGGCAATCGAATTGTTTGTACCGTGATTTTATTAGAGCCTAATGTCGTAGCTCAAATTAAAAGTAGCAAAGATAAAGATGGTTATAATGCTGTTCAGTTAGCAGCTTATAAGGTTGAACCTTCAAAAATCAGGAATGTCTCTAAGCCGTTAAAAGGACACTTTGCAAAAGCAAACATAGAGCCAAGATCTAGTTTAAAAGAATCTAGGGTGGACAACGTAGAAGACTTTCAAGTGGGTCAGGAGTTTTGTGTAAATTACTTTGATGGAATTGACTGCGTTGATGTTTCTGGCTTTTCGAAAGGTAAAGGTCATCAAGGGGTTATTGTGCGCCATAATTTTGCAGGAGGGCCTGCTTCTCATGGTTCTGGATTTCATCGTCACGGCGGTTCAACAGGAATGCGTTCTAGTCCAGGGCGTTGTTTGCCAGGGCAAAAAAAATCAGGTCGAACGGGAAATGAAATGGTAACTATACAGAATTTGCCCGTGGTCATGGTTGATTTCAAAAGACATTTTATCGTTGTCAAGGGAGCTGTTCCAGGGCCGCGCAATGGATTGGTTACTATCTCAAAAGCTAAGAAAAAAAACCAAAAGAAGAAAGCGTAAGGGAGTACAGTCGTGGCTTATCTAAAGGAATATAATTTAGCTGGTGAAGAAGTAGGAAAAATTACAATTGACGATGAGCTGCTTAAACCAGTTGCAAACACGCAAATGATTAAAGATTATGTTACGGCTCTGCGTGCAAATGCTCGCCAATGGTCTGCAAATACAAAAACAAGAGCAGAAGTGAATCATAGCGGTAAAAAGCCTCATCCTCAAAAGGGTACTGGCAGGGCAAGACAAGGTTATTTGGGTGCTCCTCAATATAAAGGAGGAGGCCGTGTTCATGCTCCTAGGCCAAAGTTCGATCAACACATAAAAGTGAACAAAAAAGAAAAGCGAGCTGTGATTCGTCAATTATTGATTGAAAAGGTGTTAAATGATTCTTTACATGTTTTGCAGTTTGCTGAAATGGATAAACCGCAAACAAAACGAGTTGTGCAATTTTTAAAGACAAGAGATTTAGAAAGTAAAAAGGTCGTTTTTTTAGCTGAGAGTGGTGATGAAGGGCAGAGCGCTGTGTTGTTAGAAAAGTATCATACGCTATTCTTAAGTGCTCGTAATATTTTTGGGTTGAGATTTCTTCCATTAGCTAATGTAAATGGATATGACGTGATCGCTAACCAACATCTGATCGTAATGAATTCAGCTGTAGATCAGCTAAAAGTTCTACTGGGAGGGCAAGGTTAATTATGTTAAAAAAGAGTCCTTACGATGTTATATTGTCTCGTCATATAACAGAAAAAGCGCTAGTTATGGAAAAGTTGCAATCTAGTGAAAGCAATCCTTCTGTTAGAAAATGTAAAACTCCGAAGTATGTATTTTTAGTTGCGAAAAAGGCAAATAAACAAGAAATTAAACAAGCTCTTGAAAAAATTTACATCGATAAAAAAATTAAAGTTACGTCTGTAAATACAATTACCATTAAGCCCAAAGCAAAGCGCGTAAGGGGACGTCTAGGAAAAAAAGCAGGATTTAAGAAAGCTATCGTTTCCTTAGAGCCAGGGGATAATATTGAGGATAAAGGTTAAAAGCTAAGGAGACTTGGAATTACTATGTTAAAAAAGTTTCGACCCACTACACCAGGGCAACGTCATCTTGTTTTAACCAAACAAGAGGGTTTAAGCTGTGTAAAGCCTGAGAAGTCTTTAATTGAAAAAAAGAAAAGAACAAATGGTCGTAACCACCATGGTCATATTACTTGCAGGCATAAAGGTGGTGGTCATAAGCGTTTTTATCGCATTATCGACTTTAAAAGAGATAAAGAAAATATATCTGCTAAAGTAGCTTCTATTGAATACGATCCTAATCGAACAGCTGCTATTGCTTTATTGAACTACTTTGATGGAGAAAAACGTTATATTTTAGCTCCACAGGGATTAAAAGTAGGTGCTGTAATAGCAACGAATGACCAGGGACGATTTGATACGGGTTTTTGCATGCGCCTAAAGTACATGCCTCTTGGATCAGTTGTTCATAATATTGAGCTTTATCCAGGAAGAGGTGGTCAACTTGTGCGCTCGGCAGGTCTTTCTGCTCAGTTAATGGCAAAGACCGATGATGGATATGTAAATTTAAAAATGCCATCTGGAGAGGTAAGGCTTATTCACGAAAATTGTAGAGCAACTTTTGGAGTGGTTTCTAATTCAGAGAGGAATTTGCGTGCGGAAGGAAAAGCAGGACGCTCTCGTTGGAAGGGGATTCGTCCAACTGTTCGAGGAACAGCAATGAACCCAGTAGATCACCCGCATGGGGGAGGAGAAGGTAAGCATAATGGATACCTTCCACAAACCCCGTGGGCGAAAGATACTAAGGGACGACGTACGCGTTCTAAAAAGAAATCTAATAAAATGATCGTTAAAGACCGTAGGAAATAGACTGGGAGTTCGAAGCTTATTATGGGAAGATCGCTAAAAAAAGGGCCGTTTGTAGACCATCACTTATTAGATAAGGTAAGTATGCAAAATAAAAATGGCAAAAAAAGTCCTATCAAAACATGGTCGAGACGATCCATGATTCTTCCTGAAATGATTGGACATACATTTGATGTTCATAATGGAAAGAGGTTTATTAGTGTTTTCGTGTCCGATAATATGGTAGGCCATCGTCTTGGTGAATTTTCACCAACAAGGTCGTTTAAAGGACATGGATCGAAAAAAAGTACAGATTCTAAATCTGTAACTTCAGGAAGAGGTTAAGAATTTATGCCACAACGAGCTTATGCGAAAACAAGATGTGCGCTGGTCAGTCCAAGAAAAGCGCGTTTAGCCGCTAATTTAATTAGAGGTCTTAAAGTTGAAGAAGCTGTAATGCAATTGCGTTTTTGTAAATTAAAAGCAGGACTGCTCTTGCAAAAGACATTAAAGTCTGCAGTTGCTAATGCAGAAACACAGTTACATGTTCAAAGGTGTGATTTAGTTGTAAAAGAAGTAAGGGTAGATGCAGGACCTGTTTTAAAGCGCGCTAAGCCAAAAAACAGGGGTGGAAGTCATCCTATTATGAAAAGAACTAGTCATTTTACAATAGCCGTTGTTGCTGAATAGAGGGGAAATAATGGGTCAAAAGACATCGCCGGTTGGATTTAGATTAATTAGGAATAAAAGATGGCGTTCTCTTTGGTATGCCAACAAACAAGAATTTGGTGATTTACTAGGGGAAGATGAGAGAATTCGTAAGCATTTAATAAAAAAGTCTTGCTGCGTGGGCACTTCTAAGATCGTCATTAGAAGGATGAGCGGTAAAGTAGAAGTGACTATTCATACAGCGCGTCCGGGTTTGGTTATTGGAAAAAAAGCTGCAGAACTCGATATTTTGAAGCAAGAACTGAGAAAGTTAACAGGGAAGGAGATTTGGATCGAGGTTGAAGAAATTAAAAGACCAGACCTTGAAGCACAACTTGTAGCTGAAAATATAGCTAGGCAGTTAGAGCGCCGAATTCCTTTTAGAAAAATTATGAAAAAAGCTATGCAAGCTACCATGGATGCAGGAGCTATTGGAATTAAAGTGCAAATTTCAGGACGTGTTGGTGGTGCTGAGATCGCTCGTGTTGAGTGGTATATATTAGGAAGTGTTCCTTTACATACATTGCGGGCTGATATTGATTATGCAATAGCTAGAGCGGAAACTACTTATGGTTCCATTGGAATCAAAGTGTCCATTAATAAAGGTGAAGATGAAATAAACAGATCAAAAGTAGTGGGAGGGTGTTAACATGGCCCAAATACCTGCTCGTACAAAGTATAGAAAAGCTCAAAAAGGAAGCCGTTCCGGATTAAGCAAAAGCGGTAATTTTGTAGAATTTGGTGAGTTTGGAATGAAGGTTCTCGAAAGAGGCGATATAAAATCTAATCAAATTGAAGCTTGTAGAGTTGCTATTAATCGATATTTTCAACGCCGTGGTCAGGTTTGGATCCGAATTTTCCCCTATAAACCTGTGACTAGAAAGCCAGCTGAAACTCGTATGGGGAAAGGAAAAGGAGCAGTGGATCATTGGGTAGCAGTTGTTCAACCTGGTAGAATATTGTTTGAAATAGCTGGAGTATCTAAAACAGATGCTCAAGATGCGTTAAAAAGAGCGGCAGCTAAGTTAGGACTTCGTACTAAATTTGTTGAACGAATAGAACGAGTATAAAATAAGGTTTTACAAATGCCAAAAGCAAAAGAATTAAGAGATCAATCAAAAGAAGAATTACAAGCTCTTTATGCCGATTTATCTAAAGAGATTTTCGAATTGCGCAATGAATTAAAGACAACACGTAAATCGGAAAAGCCTCATTTAATTCGATTAAAAAAAAGAGATAGAGCAAGAGTCTTAACAATCCTTCAAGAGAAACAGGCGTAAATGTAGGTAAGGAATGGAAAAACAAGCAAGTCAAGGACTTAGTACAAAGCGTAAAATTAGAGAAGGTGTAGTTATTTCTAGTAAGATGCAAAAAACGGTTAAAGTCCGCGTAGATCGCACATACAGGCACGCTGATTATAATAAGGTGATTACGCGTGGTAAAATCTATTATGCTCATGTTAAAGAAGGGATAATTGAGGTTGGAAAACGTGTAAAAATTATCGAAACACGGCCTACTTCAAAGCTAAAAAGATGGCATGTATTGCAAGTTCTTTAATGAGAAATAGATGTATAAACTAATAGGAATACGAAGGCCATGATTCAAGAAGAAACAGAACTAGAAGTAGCGGATAACACCGGTGCTAAGCGTGTGCGTTGTTTTAGAATTATAAAAAAAGGTTCTAAACGTCCTCGTGCAAGTGTAGGCGATGTAATTATTTGTGCTGTAAAAGAAGCGGATCCTAGAGGGACTGTTAAAAAAGGCAAAGTAGTTAAAGCTGTTATTGTTAGAACATGCAGTAGCATTTCTCGTAAAGATGGAAGCCAATTATCTTTTTTTGTTAACAGCTGCGTAATTATCGATGATAAAGGAAATCCTCAAGGGACACGTATTTTTGGTCCTATTGCACGTGAAGTGCGTGAAAGAGGTTATATTAAAATTACCTCATTAGCACCAGAAGTGATTTAAGGGAGAATCTATGAGTAAGTGGATTAAAAAAGGGGACACTGTTGTTGTAGTTTCAGGCAATGACAAAGGAAAGTCAGGTGAAGTAATTTCTCGAAGTAAAGAGCGAATCTTAGTACAAGGAGTAAATATTCGTAAGAAGCATGTTAAACGTCAAACGAAATCTCCAGGTGCTGGAATTATTGAAATTGAAACGCCTATTCATATTTCCAATGTCTCTTTGTGCAATAAAGAAAATCGGCCGGTGAAGATCAAGGTGCGTTTTGCAGCTGATGGAGCTAAAGAGCTATTTTATTTAGAAGGGGATAAGCAGATTAAATTTCGCCAAGTTAAAAAAAATATTCATAAGTAGAAGATAAACAATGTCTAGATTACATAAACGCTATAAAGAAGTTGTAAAAAAAGAACTGCAAAACAAGTTTAAGTATTCCAACTCAATGTTGATTCCCCAACTAAAGAAAATTGTAATTAGCATGGGGATAGCAGAAGCTTCTAAGGATAAAAATGCGATGCAAGCCTGTGTCAAGGAAATGACATTGTTGTCAGGACAGAAGCCGATTTTAACAAGATCGCGTCGGGCAATTGCCAATTTTAAACTACGCGAAAATCAACCAATTGGAATAAAAGCGACTCTTAGAAGGCAGAGAATGTATGATTTCCTCGATCGTTTTTGTCATATTGTTTCTCCTCGTATTCGAGACTTTCGTGGCTTTAACCCTAAGTGCGATGGTAGAGGAAGTTATTCTTTAGGGATTCAAGAGCAGCAGATTTTCCCAGAGGTTATCTTAGATGAGATAAAAAGGACACAAGGGATGAACATCACGTTTGTGACATCTGCAGAAACCGATGAAGAATGTCTTGAGCTATTAACATTACTTGGACTTCCATTTAAAACAGTAGAATAAAGGTGAGGGAGAGAAAAAATCATGTCATTAAGTGATCCACTTGCAGATTTGCTAACAAGAATTCGTAATGCAAAAAATGCTCGCCATCGCTTTGTCATCTTCAGACCCAGTAAAGTGAAACTAGCGGTCATAAAAGTATTGAAAGAGAATGGATTTGTTGGAGAGTGTCTTGTCAATGAAGAAAAAAGAGAAGCAAGACTTTTTTTAAAATACGCTAACGGAAGAGAACCTGTGTTAAAAGATTTAAAACGCATGTCTTCTCCTTCTGCAAGGCAATACGTTGGTTATCTTGAAATTCCCATTGTTTATGGCGGAATGGGGGTTGCAATTGTGTCTACTTCTAAAGGTATTTGTGACGGTAAGGCAGCTCGAAAAAATCGACTTGGTGGTGAGCTATTATGTGTGGTTTGGTAATTTAAGAAGAGGTAATTTATATGTCGCGTCTTGGGAAAATGCCAATCTCACTTGCCGGGAAAAAAATAGATATTAAGATCCAAAACGGACAGGTTCAAGTAAAAGGTCCTAAAGGAGAATTATCCATTCCTGCAATTAAAGGGATTTTGGTGAAAATAGAAAATGATCATTTATTTGTTTTAAAAGATGAGCAAGTAGAAGTACATAATAAGGATTATGGTTTAGCCAGAGCTTTGATTAATAATATGATTATAGGTGTAAGCACCGGTTTCGAAAAACGACTGAAATTAGAAGGGATTGGGTATCGTGCTCAGATTAAAGGAAATATGCTTGATTTGCAAATTGGCCGATCTCACCCCACGGAGCTTTTAATTCCTAAAGGAATTAAGGTAACAGTTGAAAAAGGGGCGCTAATCATTATTGAAGGAATAAGCAAGTTTCTCGTAGGTCATTTTGCTGCTAAGGTACGCGCAGAAAAAAAACCTGAGCCTTATAAGGGCAAAGGAATTCGCTATGAGAAAGAGCATGTACGTAAAAAAGATGGAAAAAAGGTAAAAGGAAAAACAGGTTAATTTTAAGGTAGAGCTTTTATTATGCTTAATGAATTACAAAGTCGAAATACAAAAAGAAAAAGGCGAAGTTTACGTGTTAGAAAACAAGTACGCGGTTCTAGCGATAAGCCTCGGCTTTCTGTATTTAAATCACTTAAACACATTTGTGCGCAGTTAATCGACGACGAAAAAGGGATCACTCTTGTAAGCACAAGCACGTATACACCGCTTTTGCGTCAAAAGAATTTGGGCAAAAAAAGTAAACAAGCTGCACGGGAAGTAGGTATTTTATTGGCAAACGCTGCTAAACAAAAAAACATTCAGTGCGTTGTATTCGATCGTGGTCATTATAAATACCATGGATTGCTAGCAGAACTTGCAGATGCTGCACGTCAGTCAGGGTTACAATTTTAAATTACAGGATGTAACATGGAACAAAATAAAAGACGCGCTGAAGAATTTGAAACGGAATTTGAAGACAAGGTTTTGTACGTTAACCGTTGTTGTAAAGCAGTAAAAGGCGGAAAGAAATTTAGTTTTTCTGCATTGGTTCTGGTAGGTGATAGACAAGGGAGAATTGGTTTTGGTTTCGCTAAAGCAAATGAGGTATCAGACGCTATTCGTAAAGCAACAGAATCTGCTCGTAAAAATATCTTTACGTTTGAAATGGAAGGGTCTACGATTCCGCATAAAGTTTTAATGGATTGGGATGGTTGTACAGTGCTTTTAAAACCAGCTCGAGATGGAACAGGTGTTATAGCAGGTTCAAAGGTTCGTTCTGTACTAGAACTTGCTGGAATAAAAGATATAGTGGCAAAAATCTATGGGTCTAATAATCCTTTGAATCAAGTACAAGCAACATTAACTGCTTTGGAAGGTCTTGTAAATCGTCGAAAAAATCTAGTAAATAGAGGTTTAGCATCATGATTACTTTGTCGCAATTAGCTAATACTCATAGACCTAAACAAAAAGTACAAAGAGTAGGACGAGGAGTTGGTTCGAAAAGAGGAAAGACCTGCGGTCGTGGTCATAAAGGGGACAAGGCTCGTCAAGGTTATAAATACCGCTTTGGATATGAAGGAGGACAAATTCCTCTATATAAAAAGCTACCTACTCGAGGCTTTACTAATAGACGTTTTGCTTCTTATGTATTTACAATTAATCTACAAATGATCGACAAGTTATACCAAGACGGAGAAATGGTTAACTTAAATACGTTGCGAGAAAAAGGGGTTGCTCCTCGTAGAGTTCCTGGAGGATTAAAAGTCTTATCCAACGGAGAGCTAACTAAAAAGGTTAGTATTGAAGCGCATTTCTTTTCTCAAACAACAGAAGAGAAGTTGAAAAAGCAAGGTATTTCTTATCAGAAAGTAACAAGCTAATGGAACATTAGATAGAAAATGATTGCAAAAATAGCTAAATTGCTTGTTATACCTGACCTTAGAAAAAAGATTTTCTTTACTTTTCTTATGTTAATTGCCTGTCGCATAGGTTCTTATATACCTGTGCCAGGTATTAATGGAGAATTAGCTGTACAGCTTTTTCGCAGTGCAGCAGGTGGTAGCCAAAATCTTTTTCAGCTAATGGATATATTTTCTGGAGGAGCTTTTGCTCAAATGACTGTAATTGCTCTAGGGGTTATGCCTTATATATCCTCTTCTATCATTATGCAGTTAGTAATGGCACTTGTTCCTACTATACAAAGGGAAATTAAAGAAAATCCAGAAAGCGGAAAACGAAAATTAGGGCGCTGGATACGTATTCTTACCTTATTTTTAGCGTTTTTTCAATCAGGGTTATTTGGAAGATTTGCTGTGCAATTAAATGCAGGGACACCTGGTATTATTGCAGGTGAGGTTATGGATGTGCAATTTCTAGGGATTCCTTGGTTGTTTTATTTAATTATAATAACAACTATGACCACTGGAACCATTCTTTTGATGTGGATTGGCGAGCAAATTACCGAAAAAGGAATTGGTAATGGAATTAGTTTAATTATTACAGTTGGGATCCTTTCTTCTTTACCAAGTACTTTGGGTTCTGTAATTCGTCAGTTAAATTTGGATTCTCAAGAACCAGGACAGCTTACTTTTTCCTCATTAGTTGTTTTATCTGTTGTTTTTGTTCTTATTATAGTGGGAACTATTTTAATTATTCAAGGACAAAGAAAGATTCCTCTTCAGTATGCTAGACGGGTTGTAGGAAGGCATGAAGTGCAGGGAGGAGGGAATGCATATATTCCTCTGAAAATAAACTATGCTGGAGTGATCCCTGTGATTTTTGCTTCTTCATTATTAATGTTTCCTGCTACAATTGGCCAATTTATAGGAGCTAATTCTTGGATTGGAAGATGTGCAAATGCCATTTCACCGGGTAGTTGGCTATATATGATTATTTTTATAATGCTTATTGTTTTTTTTACCTATTTTTGGACTGCAACCCAGTTTCATCCGGAGCAAATTGCGTCTGACATGAAAAAGAATGGGGCTTTTATTCCTGGAATTAAGCAAGGAAGATCTACTCAAAATTATTTAGAATTAACGATGAATAGAATTACATTTGCAGGGGCTATTTTTCTTTCCATGATTGCAATTTTACCAACAATCATTGGAAAGCTACTACATGTAGACGCGAATATCACATATTTTTTTGGAGGGACTTCTTTGCTCATTCTCGTAGGCGTTATTTTAGACACCTCTAAGCAAATAGAATCCCACTTATTAATGAAGCGCTACGAAGGATTTATGAAGAGAAGTCGGCTAAGGTAACAGGTCAATATTGTGAATAAATAAAAGATCTGATAAAGTGTTTCGGGTAATTGTTTAAAAAAGGAATTTGTTTCATGCCTAGAGTAATTGGAGTCGATATCCCAGATAAGAAGCGGCTAGAAATTAGCTTGATGTATGTTTATGGTGTTGGTCGCAAGATATCAAAGGCGATTTGTAAGGAACTAGGGCTGGATCCTAATATGAGAGCACATCTTTTGACACAAGATGAAATTGCAAAGATTAATGCTAAATTACAATCTGACTATGTAGTTGAAGGGGATCTTCGTCGTCAAGTTCAAGGGGATATTAAAAGACTGATTAGCATTCATTGCTATCGAGGGATAAGGCATCGTTTAACTCTTCCTGTTCGCGGCCAGCGTACACGCTCTAATGCGCGCACTAGAAAAGGAAAGAGAAAAACAGTAGCGAATAAAAAGAAATAGAGGAGACTAAACTTTGGCTAAACAAGATACCCGTAAGGTCATGGTTAAAAAACCAACCATTACTAAAAATAAAAAAAAGACGCATCGCAATGTTTCATCAGGGATTGCTCATATTTCAGCAACCTTTAGTAATACAATTATTTCTATCACTGATTTAGCAGGTAATACAATTACTTCTTCTTCTGCTGGCAGGGTTGGGTATACAGGGTCTCGTAAGTCATCTGCTTTTGCAGCGAGCGTAGCAGCAGAAGACGCTGCAAAGCAAGCCGTTACAATGAGCGGGATGAAAGAAGTTGAAGTAAATCTCCGTGGGCCTGGTACTGGAAGAGAATCTGCTGTAAAAGGGTTGCGCAGTGGCGGATTAGAAATTACATTTATTAGGGATGTAACTCCTATAGCTCACAACGGATGCCGTGCATCTAAAAGGCGAAGGGTATAAGCTCGTTTTTTTTGCTATAAAAATATAAATAATACTGATTTTTTCGGTATTTAAAGAAGAACTAGAAATTTTCAGGAGTTTGACAATGGCCATTAAGTATGGCAAGTTTGAGTTGCCGTCAAAGATTAAGCTTGATGAAACGAGCCGTTCTAAGACATTTACTCGTTTTATTGCAGAGCCGTTTGAGAGAGGTTTTGGACACACTGTTGGGAGTGCTTTGCGTAGAATCATGCTTAGCTCTTTAGAAGCTCCTGCTATTGTTTCCGTGCATATTGAAGATGTCCCCCATGAGTATATGGCGATTGATGGAATAATAGAAGATATGACGACAATTGTATTGAATTTTAAGAGTGCTCTTTTACGCAAACTACCAACAGATGAAGAACTAGAATCCCGTGAATTAAAGCAGATTTCTAAAATGTTGGACGTTACACCAGAAATGCTTGAAAAGAACAATGGTCAGTATGCAGTGACTCTACATGATTTGTTAGGAGAGTCTGAGTTTGACATATTCAATCCAGAATTAGTCATTTTTACGGTTACTAAACCAATGATGCGTAAAATTGACTTAAAAATAGCAATTGGTCGTGGGTATGTGCCTGCTGAAAGGCATCCAATACAAGAAAGCATAGTAGGTGAAATTTTATTAGATTCTACTTTTTCTCCTGTGAGATTAGTGAATTACTTTGTAGAAAATACACGTGTGGGTCAAGACACAGATTTTGATCGTTTAATTTTAGAAGTGACTACAGATGGGCGTATTTCTCCTGAAGAAGCTCTCACTTTTGCAACGCAAATTGGGATTTTACATCTTGCAGTTTTTGATGAATTAAATGTAGATATTTTAAGCTTTGATCAGGGAGAAATTAAACTCAATACGGATAAAGATGCTTTGATGGCTAAGCTTGCATTAAAAATTAATGAAATTGAGCTTTCTGTGCGTTCGAGTAATTGTCTTTCTTTAGCTTGTATTGATACAATTGCAGAGCTAGTTGTCATGCCAGAACCTGAGTTATTGAGATTTAGAAATTTTGGAAAAAAATCTCTAAATGAAATTAAAGATAAGTTGAAAGGGATGGGGCTTTGGCTAGGAATGAGTAAAGAAGATCTTGGCATGGATCTTCATAAAGATAATGTTAAAGAAATTGTACAAGAATACTTAAGTAAAAAGGCAGGACATCAAGTATGAGACATCGCAAACACACCTTTAAAGTAGGGCGAACTGCAAGTCATCGTCGCTGTATGATTGCTAATATGCTTAAGTCTTTAGTTGTGCATGGCCGAATTAAAACAACAGAGCGTAAAGCTTTCGAGCTTAAAAAGCATGCAGATCATATCGTGACTTTGACTAAGTCCAACACTTTAGCTAATAAGCGCAGGATAATTGGGGATTTAATGATTCGTTATAACTCATTAACCACAAAGGAGGCAAGAGCTGCTAAAGCAGGAGATACTTCTTCTTATAATATAGATCGTAAAGTGATAAGCAAGTTAGATGAACTTGCAAAAAGGTTTGCTAATCGAAATGGTGGGTTTACACGCATTCTAAAAGAAGGATATCGTGTAGGCGATGGAGCCTCTCTCTGTTATATTGAGTACCTTTCTGAATAGATTTATATTATCTAAAAAAGCGTCTATCTATAGATGCTTTTTTAGAAATCGTTTTTCCAATTTCTAAATATCTATATCTTATCTTTTTTAAAGAATCTTAAGCGTTTTTTAAGTCTTGTAGATATACAACCTTATGTATTAACCTTGAGATGGTTTTGATATATAAAACGAAGACTCGATAAGGAGGAGCACATGTCAGTTCGAGTTGGTATTAATGGGTTTGGAAGAATTGGTCGCCTTATATTAAGGATTATCAGTGAAAAATATCCAGATATTGATATTGTGGCAATTAACGATCTTGTTCCGCCTGAGGAGCTAGCTTACTTATTAAAGTATGATTCTGTGCATCGCACATTTCCTCATTCTATTACAGCAGACGATAAGCATATAAACGTAAACAAAAGAAAAATTTTAGTGTTTTCTGAAAGAGAACCTGCAAAGCTTCCTTGGAAAGATTTAAAGATAGATTATGTTATTGAATCAACAGGTCATTTTACCGATTTAGAGTCAGCGAATAAACATAGAAAAGCTGGTGCTAGAAGAGTCATTATTTCTGCTCCTGCAAAAGGAGAGATTCCTACTTTTGTAATGGGGGTTAATCAAGAAAATTATGATCCGAAGAAGGACTTTATTGTTTCTAATGCCTCTTGTACAACAAACTGTTTAGCACCTTTAACCAAAATACTACTGGATCATTTTGGAGTAGAAGAAGGTCTAATGACCACTATACATGCTATGACAGCTACGCAGCATACAGTAGATGGCTCTTCTAGAAAAGATC
The DNA here is from genome assembly GCA_031281085.1 of Chlamydiales bacterium. Taxonomy (GTDB): domain Bacteria; phylum Chlamydiota; class Chlamydiia; order Chlamydiales; family Rhabdochlamydiaceae; genus Rhabdochlamydia. The sequence continues at coordinate 35,185 of JAITFW010000008.1, forward strand.
GACGAGGGGGACGAGCAGCAAGTATGAACATTATCCCTTCGTCTACAGGTGCAGCAAAAGCAGTAGCGCTTTGTTTACCTAAAGTAAAAGGTAAGTTAACAGGTATGGCATTGCGAGTTCCTGTGATTGATGTTTCTGTTGTCGATCTTACAGTAAGGCTTACCAAAGCTACATCTTATGAAGAAATCTGTGCTGTTATTCAAAAAGAAGCAAGAGGTCCTATGAAAGGCATTGTTACTTATTGTGATGAAGATGTTGTTTCCTCTGACTTTATCGGGCATCCTTCTTCTTGTATTTTTGATAGACATGCAGGGATAAAATTAAATTCTCATTTTTATAAATTAATTGCTTGGTATGATAATGAAATGGGATACTCGCATCGAATCATAGATTTGCTGCGATATATGGTATCTAAAGAAACCCCAAGCTAATAACCTGGAATAAAATACGTGCATTTTACTCGAGAACCAACGATTGAAACAATTATTTCTCCTAGAGAAGATGGCTATAAACTTCTCGTGCGTAATACCAAGGGAGAAAAAGCAGAAGAACATTATGTTGATGCGGTGGAAGTTGTCTCTTTTGGTCGGTCTTTCTTTTTCCGCTCTCTAGAAAAGCCTAAAGCATTTTTAGTGCCCACAGGAGATTATGAGATTTTAGAAGTACGCGAAGCGCGAATTGCATTAAAAAATGTAAGTCATGAGCGTTCCATTAAAATTGGGGGAGGTCGTGAAAATACGCGTACTCCTGCTAAAGAAACTTCTATTTCTGAAAAAGAATTAGCACCTTTATTAGAAGAAGAATCCTCTGCTTTAGAAACTGTTGAGCCTATAACAGAAGAAGTAGTAGTGCGTACGGATAAGCGTCGAGATCGCCATCGTCGTCGTCGTCGTCGCTATACTGATGAACAGCAAGAGCTGAACCCTCATAGAGCAGATAGTTTTGAAAAAGAGTCGAATGGATCAAAGGAAGAACAAAAAGGAACAGATGAAGAAAAAATCTTATCCCCCATGCTTATTCCCCCTCCTCCGATACTTATTTCAGAAACTCTGCTGAGTCGTTATAAAGACAAAGACTTAGGGCAATCTCTTATAGAAAAAAAAGAAGAAATGATTACTCACAAAGAAATTCTTGAGCAACAAGTAGGATCAAAAGTAAAAGAAGAGAAGAATCCAGACAAAGATCTGGGTTCAGAAGGAACTACTTTTAGTCGCTCTATTCTTAAACCTTATCCTTTTGCAGAGGATGTCAATACTGGTTTTTTATTTTAAGTAAAAGGCTCTTACATTTTTAAGAGCCTTTTTTTCTTGCTTTTTTTTTAAATACTTCAGTAGAATTACGAGCTTTATCGCCTGCTCGGATGGTGGAATGGTAGACACTAGGGACTTAAAATCCCTTGCTCGCAAGGGCGTGCAGGTTCGACTCCTGTTCCGAGCAACTCTTATAACCTAAGGACTTCTAAGCCTGAGTTTTGGGATACTATACTGCTTTAAGTTTTTGTTGATATAAGGTGCATGCTTTACTCCATGAAAACCATGATTCAATGGGTCAACGAAAAAAAGAGCTTCAATATCTGGAAGAAAATCTGAAAACTTCTGTCTAGTGTTAATTGCTTTATCTGAAGCTTTGGGTCAACGTCGATTTAAAACACTATATAAGAGGAAAACGAGTGTTTGGAGAGATTTCAGGCAAAGTGTGATCTCAGCTCTACAAGGAAAAAAGCTATTGGCTCCGATGTGTTTTGAAGGAACTTGCGATA
>JAITFW010000011.1 GCA_031281085.1 Chlamydiales bacterium
ATAAAAATTTTAATATGGTATTTATTCCAGGGTCTTTTAGTGATGGAGAATTAAAAGAGAAAAGAGCTCGTTATGAGTTTTTGCGTTTATTAGTTACTTCTGATTTTTCTCTATCTAGACAATTTTCTAAGATAGTTTTAGAAAAACTCAATCAGAACCTTCAGATACCATCCGTTGCTCTATCGGATGGTGCTCGTTACTTAGAGACAGCGAGCATTGAAGTAGAAAAAGGGGTTTATGCTCGTAATTTAGCTCTGACAAGACTTGTACATGGACTGCTTTGCTATGGAGAGTCTCTTGTGCAAAATAATCTAGAGGAAGCATTAAGGCTTTCTCATTTAGATACAGAAATTCAAGGATATCCATGCTCTTCTCGCTTAAAGGAAGTTGCGTTAGCCTATTTTCAAGCGATTCGAGAGGTTTTGTCCGACGAGATTTAAAAAAAATGCTTGATTTATATGGGTGGTTTCTTCTAACTTTTTTGCTGAACCTAAGAGAAAAAATGAACTTATCTATCAAGATAAGCGCCATTAAAGGTTAAAAAAAGAAGGAAACAACGTTAGTTATTTACATCAGGTTCGTATAATGGGGATACATTCAATTGGCACATTTACACAAAGAGCTTTGATAAGCTCTTTTAAAGTGACCCATTCAATAGCTTGGAGTTCTCTAAGCACTCTATCTTTACCTTTTTTCGTAATCAGTCGTAGACCCTTCGATTTTTTCACGAAAAAATCGATAGAGGTATGGAGGAAAAATACAACGGAAATCGCTGAAAAAGTAGATACAATCCATCTAAACAAAAAAGACTCGTTGAAAACCACTTTAGAAGAATGGGTAGAAAAAGCTCCAGAAGGAGAGAATCGCATTTTAGCTCAAAAAGAGATTGTAGATTTTTTAGAATTATCAATCTATCAAAGTTTTTTTAACTCGTTTCTCAATCAGCGTTCAGATCTTGATTTAGCCTCTTTAGGGCTAACTTCATTGCCCGATATTTTTCATGATCCTCGTTTTCATAAATTAAAAACACTCCATCTTTGGAGAAAAATAAGCTTAGAGAATTGCCCCCATCCTTGGGCCACTTGCACGCATTGCAAAGGCTGTACCTTCAAGACAACCAGCTTAGAGAATTACCCGAATCTTTCGGTAACTTGCGCGCATTGCAGATGCTAGATCTTAGAGGTAACTGTCTGGAAACTCTACCTAGGTCTTTCGGCAACTTACATGCATTGATCGCATTGAGACTCGACAACAACACGGAAATAGGAAGACCCATACCCATACCACTGGATCAAGTCATAAATTTTACAGATCTATTTGCTTCTGAGCTGATCCCATTCGATCACGAAAACCAGCTTAGAGAACTCCCTGAGTCCTTCGGTAACTTGCACATGTTGCAAACATTAGATCTTAGAGGCAACCGTCTAGAAGCTCTACCTGAGTCGATGGGTCAGCTACGAATGTTGACTACGTTGAAGCTCGATGACAATCTTGCTTTAAGCGGAATTCCTAATTCTCTATTAGAACTCTCTTCTAGCTGTCGAATTTATCTAACGAGATGTGGTTTATCTGCAAATGTTCTAGAAAGACTCAGAGAGGCAACACAAGCGGATTCTTATTCAGGGCCTTGTTTTAGCTTCTCAATAGCAGATAGAACATCTGCAGATGAAAAATCTATCCAACGATCTTTAAACGATTTATATGCTATTGTCAAAAAAAAACCCGCTACATTCACAAATCTTAGAGAGACACTAGAATTACGCTCTTGGCTGAATCGATTAACGGATATCGCCGATTTCAAAGCAGGTAAAAAACCACGAAAGGCTCTTGTTAAAAAAGTGATCCATTATGTACACCAAGCTAATGATGACCCAGAATTTCGCACTGTTTTCTACGAGGTTATTCAAGATGCATCACAAACCTGCGGAGATAGAGTAACGCTCTCTATTCTACACTTGAGCATTGCTTATCAACTTGTCACTATTGGTCTTAAAGATATGAAGAAACTAGCGGATTTTCTGATTAAAGGCCCTTGGACTATTGACATCCTAAAAGGGATGGCTTGTCAAAAAATTTCCACCTTACGGTTTTTTGACGAAATCGAAATTTACCTCGGTTATCCCATTAAGCTTAAAGAAGCTCTAGAAATTCCTATCGATGTGCAAAATATGCTCTATTTTACATGTAGTGCATTAACGCCTGAAGATTTAGAAACAGCTCAAGCTCTTGTCTTAAATAAACGGACAAGTCAGGAGGAGTGCACGCAGTTTCTCGCTAACCACGCTACATGGCAAAAAGCTCTTGAACTTCATTATCCTGAAGAATATCAAACCATAGTCGATCAAAGAATCCGTTCCAGTGACTCAGAAAACCCTAATTACTCTGAAATTGACATAGAATTTATCAAACGGTTACAAGGGCTAACTCTAAAGGCATTAGAAAGTTTATGAGTCTAAAACATGCTGCTTGAAAAAAGCGAGGCCTTCTCTAACCCCATGCGAGTTATGGATAGTCCTTCAAAACGCTGGTAAAATAGCTCCCTGGTATTTTTGGAGAATCCATTCTTTCACCTTGTCAGAGGTTAGGGCCATTTTGAGTGCCTGGATGTCAGGACGATTTTCATCGCCGATTCGAGCGACGAGAATGTTGATATAAGGAGAATGTTTGCTCTCAAGGACCAGAGCATCTTTCAAAGGAGATAGATAAGCTTGCATAGCGAAATTCGAGTTGATAACAGCTGCATCTACATCGTCTAGGGAACGGGGCACCATGGCAGCATCTACTTCGATGAATTGAATCTGTTTCGGGTTATGTGTAATGTTGAGTACTGTCGCTTGAAGGTTATTAGGATGATCTAGTTGAATGAATCCTTGAACTTGAAAGAGTCGCAAAGCCCTAGCTTCATTGGTCGGGTCATTGGGAATAGCGACTCGCGCGCGCTCTTTGAGCTCAGATAAAGAGTGGATCTTCCTCGAATAAATTCCTACTGGCTCAAGCTCGATATGGGCAATACTTTCAATGGGATAATGAAACTGTTTGATTTGCTCTTCCAAGAAGGGAAGGTGCTGGAAGAAATTCGCATCGACCTCTTTGTCTGCCAAGGCTCGATTAGGCATATTATAATCAGCAGTTTCAACGATGATGAGATCAATACCCTGAGTCTTAAGGTAAGGTTTCACAAATTCTAGAATTTCGGCATGCGGAACTGCCGTTGCAGCTACTTTCAGCCCATTTTTAGGAGTCGACGAACAACTCGTTAGCAAACAGAGAGCCACAAATACAGCTTTTTTAATCATAAATGACTTTTCCTCGTTTTTTAAGAAGGGTTTGAGACACATATCCGCTAAGCAACTGAATGGCTTGGACAAGTGCAATTAACAATGCCACGTCCAAGACCATGATGATGGTGTTGAACCGGTTATAGCCATATTGGATGGCGACCTGTCCCAGTCCTCCACCTCCAATGAGTCCTGCCATGGCGCTATATCCGACTAGATTAATCATCGTCGTCGTTACGGCTGAGATAAGAGAAGGAAGAGCCTCTCTCAGCAAAACTTTGGTCACGATCTGCCAGGTACTCGACCCCATGACAATCACAGCCTCTAGCGTGTGACGATCGATCTCTTTCAGAGCAGTCTCTACCAGCCTGGCGACAAAAGGCGCTGCTGCAACGGTTAAAGGAATGATGGAAGCCGTTGTGCCTAGGCTTGTCCCTACGATCCATCTCGTAAAAGGGATCAGTGTTACCATGAGAATAGCGAAAGGAAAAGAGCGTCCGATATTGACGATAGTCTCTAACGTTTTATAAACGATCGGATGCTCTTTGATATGACCCTGACTCGTCAGGGTCAGCACAACACCTATAGGACAACCGATAAGGACAGCAAGGCATGTAGATACTATAACCATGTACATAGTGTTCCATAGTTGAAGAGGAAGCAGTTGCAAGGCGAGCTGAAGATTTTCAGAGATCATAATCGTTTTCCTTCCAAAAATTGCTGGGTTGTTGGGTGCTGAGGGTGAGCAAAAACTTCAGATACGAATCCCTCCTCGATGAATCTGCCATTTTCTATGACAGCAACTTTGTTACAGATCTGTTTGACGATGCTCATCTCATGTGTGATGAAAAGGATAGTAAGCCCTAATTTTTTGTGAATGATTTTCAGTACTTCTAAGATTTCATAAGTCGTTTTAGGGTCGAGTGCAGAAGTGGCTTCGTCGCAGAGCAAAAATTCGGGGCGATTCGCGAGTGCGCGTGCGATGCCAACACGTTGTTTTTCTCCTCCGCTTAAAAGAGCTGGGTACATATGCTTTTTCTGAGAAAGACCCACAAGTTTGAGAAGTTCGTCTATTCTCTCTTCCTGTGCTTTTTTAGGAAGATGGGTAATTTCTAGGGGATAGGCAATGTTGCCAGCAACTGTACGGGAGGAAAGCAGATTGAAATGTTGGAAAACCATTCCAATTTGTCGTCGAAATTTCTGTAATTCAGCTCGACTCAGCTGGCTAAGATTAAGTCCGTCAAAAAGAATGCTTCCTGACGTTGGACGAAGTAGGGTAGCTATACACCGCAATAAGGTCGATTTTCCGGAGCCACTGAGTCCAATAATGCCATATACATCCTTCTTTGCAATCGTTAGAGTGATGTTGTCAAGGGCCTGCACGGTTTTGCCAGCAGATAGGTAAGTTTTACAAAGGTTGATGATTTCCATTTTTTTCTGATGCATCTAAGAATCTCTCCTAAGGTTATTGATTAGAGACTAGCGCCTAGGGGAGATTCGTCGAAAAAAAAGACTTCTCTCTCCTAAGCGCCACGCATGGGCATAGATGTGCCCCGCATGAACCTAGGAGAATGAAAAAGATAAAAGGTGGAAAACAGATCTTTCATGGATGTCATGCTAGCAAGAATCGGAATTTTCCGCCTGCTTTTTTTTGATATCGACCTCAAGCTGGCAAAAAGTAGTACATGTTGAACTGATGCTGAAGCTAGGATAGAATTGGGCGTAATGGCTCAACTATCTACCTTCACGAGTCGACTTTGAGTCTATTTTTTCATGGAGATGTAACTCTTTTTGTAGGGCATCTATATCAGATTTGGTGACGCCTTTGATTTGCAGAAGATCTTGAGTAGAGGCTTTTTTGATTCTTTCTATACTGCCAAAATGGGCAAGAAGTCGTTTTTTTTTGATAGGACCAATGCCGGGGATGTTGTCTAATGTACTAGAGATGAGTCTTTTTTTACGTCTTTTTCGATGAAAAGCAATGGTTTTGCGATGGCTCTCATCGCGAATTTTTTGCAAAAGTTGTAATAGAAAAGATCTAGGATTAAGTACTATGGGGTCGTGGTTATAAGGGAGATAGATTTTTTCCTGACTCATTCCTTTATCGTGACGAGAGGCTTCTTTAGCTAATGCAAGTACATCTATGGAAGCTATATCGAGTTTTTTACATACTTCCATCGCTATAGTTAAATGTCCTTTTCCTCCATCGAGGATGATTAAATCAGGAAGATCATCTGTTGCTTTAGCATGGGATAGATGGCGAAAAAGAGCTTCTTGCATGTAAGCGTAGTCATCCCCTGTATGCTGAGCTTTGATTTTGTAAAGTTTTGTATACTTAGTGTCTTTCATTCCATCTGTAAAAGCGATTACAGAAGCTACTGAATCACTCCCTGCTAAGTGAGAGGTATCAAAACACTCTATCCTTTTAGGATAGCGATTGAGTTGTAGGGTATCTTGTAAGTCGAGCAACATTTTTTCTTTGAGGATCTTTTCCTCTTTTTCTTGTTTAAAAGTGCTTTTAGCGTTTTCTTGTGCTAGTTGTAACAGAGCTCGTTTTTCTCCTCTTTTAGGGAAAAGCAACTGGATTTTACAGGTGCTTTTAAGAATCTCTGTCAAAGCTAAAGAGGGCTGAGTAGGGATTAGGATTTCTCGTGGGGGGGATTTATTGTTTTGGTAGTGTTGCAGAATAAAAGAGGCAAGCAATTCGTCGTCATTTTCAATAACCTGAGAAAATGCATAATGCATGGACCCCGTTAATTTTCCTTGGCGCAAAAATAGAAGAAAAAGGATGGCTTCGTCTGCTTGACGGTAGATTCCTATAGCATCGGTAGATTCTATAGGATAGCTAACCGTAGAGGGTTGTAAAATACGTTCGAGATGACGGATGGTTTTAAGTAGAGAAGCAGCCTTTTCAAATTGCAGATGATCAGAGGCTTGCTGCATTTGGACATAGAGATCGGGAAGGATGTCTTGATTTTTTCCTTTTAAAAAATGGATTGCTTTTTGTACTTGCTGGTCGTATTGTTCTTTCGTGCATAAATTCACGCAAGGAGCAAGGCAGCGATTCATTTCGTAAAGCAAGCAAGGCCTAGTGCGGTTTTTAAATTCCCTATCTGAACATTGACGCAAGTGGAATAATGTATGTAATAATTCGTACAGTTCTCTTGCTGCAATCGCACTTGTGTAAGGCCCAAAATAAAGACCTCGATCTTTTATAGCTCCTTTATAACGCACAAGGCGTAGCATAGGCCATGGATGATCTACATGGATACATAGACTGATGAAGGTTTTATCGTCTTTAAGCAGCACGTTGAACTTAGGCTTGTGTTGCTTAATCAAAGTATTTTCTAAAAGCAGAGCTTCTTTTTCAGAAAAAACTACAATTGTATCGATGTGTGCGACTTGTGAGGTCAAAAGCGGAATCATGGCCCTGGTATCGCTAAGGGAGAAATATTGTTTTAAACGGCTTTTGAGCAATTTGGCTTTTCCAACGTAAATGACCCGATCTGCTTTGTCTTTCATCAGATAGACACCAGATTGCATAGGAAACGCATCAAGTTGCTTGGGATCAAAAACCATTATTTTATTCTCTCTTTCCACTCGATAAGTTTTTGTAGAGCAGCTAAAGGAGTAAGATGATTTGGATCGATTTCCTTCAATTCTCCTAAAATATCTGGTTTGTTTTCTATCTCTGCATGGATAAAAAGACAGAGTTGTTTTTCTGTTTTGGGCTTCGTCCTTTTTATAGAGGTTTGCTCTAGGTCTTTTAACATCTGTTGTGCGCGTTTGACTACTAAGTGGGGCAATCCTGCTAAACGAGCTACGTGAACACCATAACTTTTATCCGCACTTCCTTTTACGACTTTATGTAAAAATACGATTTTATGTTCAGACTCATGGGCAGAGACGCTATAATTTACAGCTCCAGGAATTTTTTGCTCTAATTCGGTCAACTCCCAGAAATGAGTAGCGAATAGAGTTTTAGCCTGTTTATTAGGTTGGGTCAAGAGATATTCTGCAACAGACCATGCAATAGAAATTCCGTCGTATGTACTAGTTCCTCGACCAATTTCATCCAAAATGACTAAAGAGTGGTCTGTTACGTTATTGAGAATATTTGCGGTTTCTATCATTTCCACCATAAAAGTCGAAAGGCCTCTTGCTAAGTCATCACTGGCTCCAATCCGACTAAAAACCTTATCGATAATACCTATGGTAGCACTCTTAGCAGGAACAAAACTGCCCATTTGCGCAAGGATGGCAATCAATGCTACCTGGCGAATAAATGTAGATTTACCTGCCATGTTAGGTCCTGTAATTAAGTGCAAACGATGACTTGTGGTATTTAGAAGAACATCATTGGGTATAAAAAGTTCTTTTTTCATAACGGCTTCAATAACTGGATGACGTCCTTCTTCAATATGAAATAGATCGCTGGAATTAACAGTGGGCTTTATGTATTTGTGAAGTTTAGCTACTTGTGCCAACGAGCAAATCACATCAATTTCAGCGATTGCGCGTGCAATCAAATAAATCGAGGAAGCATGTTCTGCGATTTGTTTTTTTAATTGCGTAAATAAGGCATGTTCTAAGGCATAAATACGTTCTTCTACATGTAGTATTTTATGTTCATATTCTTTTAATTCTAAGGTTGTAAAGCGTTCTGCATTCACTAAGGTCTGTTTTCTTTGAAAAGAGGAAGGAATCTTTTCTGTTTTTCCCCGGCTTAATTCAATAAAAAAACCAAAGGCTTTTGTATACCCCACTTTGAGGTTTTTGATTTGAGTTTGCTGTCTTAATTGTGTTTGGTATTGAGCCATCCAGTGATGCGAGTCTTGTTTCATGGATTGTAAACGATCAAGCTCTTCTGAAAAACCTATGCGAAAGATCTCAGCTTCTTTTAATTTTAAAGGAGGTGTATCTATAAGTGCTTTTTGTAAGAGTTGTACCAGATTTGAAACATCTTTTAGATTCCTTTTATTTTTAATGACGAATCGACTAGAGAAATGATTTTCCAAAATATGGAAAATAGGAGAGATTTGTTCTAAAGAAAGGCGAAAAGTCCCCAAATCGCGCGGAGTTGCATAATCGGTTTCGATTCGCATAATCAGACGCTCTAAATCACGAACTTCTTTTAAATGCTCAAAAAGCTGTTCACTCAATTGCCATTTGGATAAAAACTCCTCAATACCATCTTGTCTTTGTTGAATTTCAATCAGATCCAATAAAGGGCGTGCAAGCCAGTATTTAAGCAGGCGTCCACCCATGGGGGTTAAGGTGTAGTCAATAACCTGTAGCAAGGTATGAGAGGAATGCATATCTTGGATCGATTGAAAAAGCTCTAGATGTTTTTGCGTTGTTCGATCTAGTAACATGTAAGAGGAAGAGTGGTCTTTTTTTATACTCTTAATGTGTTGAATCGGAAGATTTAATTCATCTTGCACGTAATGTAAAATAGCACCAGCTGCATTAATGGCAGCAACCATACCTGTTAATCCAAAACCATCTAAAGCACTCACTTTAAAATGCCGCAAAAGCACATCACAAGCATATTTGTGTTCAAAGTGCCACGCCTCTTTTACATGGATAGCCGGTTTAAATTGACGATCTATTTCTTCGAGGAAGTGAGGGTGTTGTTCTATCCATTTTTGAGGAAGTAAAAGCTCTTTAGGTTGCATGCGGCTTAATTCATCAAATAGCTGCTTTTTATCTTCGAATTCCATAGCGCGAAACTCAGAAGTTGTGACATCGAGTACAGCAAGACCAAAGGCTTCATTAATTTGTATAAAACAGCCAAGGAAATTGTTGGATTTTGCAGATAGTAGATTAGAGTGGACAATTGTCCCTGGAGTAATGATCTTAACGACTTCTCGTTTTAAGATGCCTTTAACGGATTGTGGATCCTCTAGTTGTTCGGCAATAGCAATGCGATACCCTTTTGCAACAAGCTTATCAATATAAGCATCACTTGTATGAAAAGGAATTCCTGCCATAGGAACATCTTGTCTTTTGGTTAATGTGATATCCAGTTGTTTTGATAAGAGCACAGCATCATTTTCAAAGGCTTCATAAAAATCCCCTAGACGAAATAACAATAAGGCATTTCCTGCTTGTTTTTTACAATGATGCCATTGAGCCATCATGGCAGAGGGCTTTTCTTCTTTCATTTTTAATACCTCGCTTGAAGCTCTTTATTATCTAAGAGCCTGTTTAAAATCTTTTCAATAAGACACAAAGGTAGTATTTAAAAAAAATTATATGTAATTACGACCAGGTTTTATCCAAGAAATATTGTCCATAATTCAGAAAATAAACTTGATGTAAGCCTGAATGTTGTAATCATAGCTTTTTAACTCTACTTTTAAAAAAATTTTAAACAAGCTCTAAACTAAAACATTGAGAATGCAAGATTTTATTGAGGACTCTACATTTCATCCGCTTTGTCGTTTAATTTTTTTTATAGAACGTATACTACCAGCGTTTATTAGAGGGATCTAGAAAGGCGACATGCAATTGTTTAAACCTCGAACTTTACAGCTCTGTGTTAAGAGCTTCTTGAATTTGTTTGGTATATGCCTGACACTACATCATTAGCGTTTTGATATCTTTTAGTTTACGCTTATGAAGAATAGATTCTCCATTCTCTTCTGGGATAGGTGATTTATCAAGTATGATCTCTTTATTTATGCGAATTTTAAGTTGAAATCCTTTTAGCGCTAAAGGAAGTATCACATTTTTAATTTGTTCTCTTATCTGAGTTAAAGAGGGGTCTTGCATTGTTCCTATCTGAGAAAAATTAAGTAACCTTTTCTTTCTTTAGATAAAGAATTTAAGTAATAATTCCTCTAATTTATCCATTTCGCCTCACAAAAGTTTGTTTAGCAACTTTTATAAGGATATTTGATTTTTAAATAAAGTGATTTTTTTTTCAAATCATCTTACATTTTTTCCTAAAACTCTACCTTAAAATGCATTTTAGTCTATACTTTTTTGTAAAGCAGATAAATCTTGTCGCGGTTTAGTCAATTGTTGCAAACTTAAAAAAGCCATTAAATTTTTTTGTACAAAGCGTATGCCTTTATTTACTACAAACAGTTTGGAAATGCTCCGTCGTAAAATGGATTTATTCGAAGTGTTATCGGCTCATCTTACTTTTCAAAGAAGTGGATCTACTTATAAAACACTGTGTCCTTTTCATGAAGAGAGGACCCCTTCTTTTATTATACAAAAAGGCAGCACTCATTACCATTGCTTTGGGTGTGGGGCTCATGGAGACGCTATTTCTTTTTTAATGACTCATGTAAGGATGTCGTTTACCGAAGCGGTAGAAAGTCTTGCAGAGCGTTTTCAAGTGCACTTAGAGAAGGAAGAAGAAAAAAGAGATGCAAAAACCCCTAATAAAATTGCATTAAAAACAGCTTTGGCTTCTGCAAGTGAGTTATATCATCATTTATTATTACATACAGAAGAAGGCATAGAGGCTCTTAGCTATTTATATGGAAGGGGGATTACTCTGCAGTTTATTCGTCGTTTTCAAATAGGATATGCACCACAACATTATGGTTTATTGATCCAGTATTTACAGGCATGTGGTATTGAAGAAGACATCATGTTACAAGCTGGTTTAATCAAAATATCTGGAGGAAAGAAACGAGATTTTTTTAGCGAAAGAATTACTTTCCCTATTTTGGATTCTTTGGGAGGAGTGATTGGTTTTTCTGCCCGTAAGTATAAGCCGAGTACATTTGGAGGAAAATACATAAATTCCCCGGAAACCATCTTATTCAAAAAATCTCGCGTGTTATTTGGATTGAGTTATTGTCGTGTAAACATCGCAAAACGACAAACCGCAATCCTCGTAGAAGGACAAATTGACGCTTTGCGATTAATTGATACAGGTTTTGATTATGTGGTTGCAGCTCAAGGTACAGCTTTTGGAGAAGAACATGTTAAGGAACTGCTGCAACTTGGTATTAAGAAAATCTATCTGGCTTTAGATGCCGATGAAGCAGGTCAAGCTGCCATGCAAAAAATAGGAGACCTATTTCAAAAAAATGGGATTGATACTCGAGTAGTAGCTTTAGAAAAAGAAAAAGACCCCGATGTGCTGCTTAGGGAAAAAGGACCTAGTTATTTTGCTCATCTTTTAGAGATGAGTTCAGATTATTTACATTTCTTATTTTTCCATTTAGCAAAAGATCATGATTTGCAAATCCCTTCGCAAAAAAATCAAATAGTCAATCAAATAGTAGATCAAATTCATCATTGGCAACAGCCAGTACTCATACATGAGAGTTTAAAAAAACTTGCTGAAATTGCGCAGGTGCCAGAGGCTAGTATTGGAATCAATCAGATCTGTGTGCCGGATCTATTTATTTCTACACAAGAATCGACTCGTTTATGGGAAGTAGATGGAGATCGTATTTTAGAACTTGATTTATTGCGTTGGTTATTAATGGGATCTTCTCAATATCCAGAGATTATGGATATTGCTAAAGCCAATCTAAAGCAGAATCATTTCCGAGTGCCAAGTGCTTGGAAACTTTATGCATCTTTATTAATAGAACATCAATCGGGTTGCTTTGACCTTTTAGCAATTGGTAGTAACTTAAAGGATCCGGAAGAGCAAAAACTTTTATCCGAACTTTTACAACGTAAGATCAACTTAAATAAAACAAAAGAAGGTTTTTTAGAGGTTTTACATAAAATCCTACTAAGGGATTGGATGCAAAAGAGAGAGCAAATTAGAATAGAGATTCAATCGGTTACACATTCTGAAGAAGAAACGCTCCAATTAGCTCGTCAGTTTGACCTTCTTAAAAATCAGGTTCCAGAGGTATTCATTCCCAAAATCTGAATGTCTAAAAAAGTTTTAGCATTTTTGTAAGCAATGGATTGTAAAATAGGTAATTCTAACTGTACAGCTAACTTTTCCAATAAAATAGGATAGCATTCAGCCGTATCATAAGGAGCGTGATAAAAAGATTGTCCTGGATATTTAGCTTGTAGATTAGGGGCATCTTTATCACAGAAAAAATCAGCACCAAAGCAAAGAACTTCTTTTGCGTTGAGGGTAAGCGCATATTCTATATGTTGGATTAAGCCATTAGGATCTTCGTCATGAACAAAAGGAGCAAAAAAGTTCAGTCCGATAAGGCCTTTTCTATGAATGATCTCATGGATCAATTCATCGGGAAGATTGCGCTTAGCAAAGTGAACTTTGCGAAAATTACAATGACTAGCAATTAGGGGAATATTCCAATTATTTTGATCCACTTTGGTTAAAATGTCATAAGCTAAAGCATCAGAAGCATGACTTAAATCTATGGCAATTTTACGATTATCTAACCATTCTAGCAAATGAATCCCATCAGTCTTTAGACCAATAGAAGTGTCAGATCCTCCACCAAAGCGGTTTTCTTCATTCCAAGTAATACCAATATAAAAAAGAGGACCAATGCTACTTTGGTAACTAGCTAGTCTTTGTAAACTCATACTGAGAGGCTCCTCTTCATCTGCAAATCCAGAAGCGCTCTCAAAAGCTGCAATTGTAGATATAGCAGTTGGTGGAGCTTCCTTCAAAATAGGAGAAAAATAAGAGGGATGTTCTTTATATAGCCACTGCAACTTTTCACTTTGTTTTTGAGCCAAATCAATGCTATTTAGTGTTTTTTTCGTGAAAATGGCAAGCACCTGCGTTTTGACACCACCTTGTTTCATTTGCAAATAAGAACAACGAGAGAGAGGATCTAAGAAAGAGCTATTTTCTCGTTCGATCAGAAAGGAAAGCAAATCGTTATGTAAGTCAAAAATGGGTAAGCGCATCTTAATGTACTAGTTGAGATATCTGATCAGTATGACCTTATGTTTTAGATTCATGAACTTTCCCATGCCTTTAGAGTTAGCTCTTTTAATTGTTTGATAAATTCCATGCCAATTTCGGAGTAATCA
>JAITFW010000057.1 GCA_031281085.1 Chlamydiales bacterium
TTAGAAAAATGTCGCAGATTATGGAAAAACTGTGAAAGAAAATTAAATTCAAGCTTAAATATGGTGGTTCTAGCTTTTGTTGCTCTACTCTTGAATAGATTTTAAACAGGCTCTTAGAAAGTTCGCTTTGGGTTGCATATGAGCAAGATTTATAACTCAACTAATTAAAAAAGTTCAATGAATTTAGCACTTGAAAAATCTTTTTTCTAAATCAATTAAGTATAAACAAAAAGCCATTCAAGGTACAAACAGAGGGTTCTTTACTTTCTGAAGAGGATAAAAGATATGACTATAAACTTAAAAACAGCTATCCATACTACACAAACGTATCAAGAGTTGCTTTCTATTGCTAGAGAACTTCGTGCAGGACTGTCCTCTTGGGGATATCAATATGCTGTTGTGAAATCTCCATCATCGATGTACGAAGGAACAGTTGCAATCAACGCTGTAGCGGAAAAAGCTATGAAGATCAGACAAAGTATGGAGAAACATGGAGTCAGATTCACTCCAGAAGAGAAAAAAAGCCTTCGCTTGTTGTCTATAGAAATTTCCTGTTTATATGAAGAAGATACAGTCAATTGCAAAGGGGCAGACACATGCACAACCTTATGCAGATGGATGAGGAGCCTGATTTTTTGGGTAAACCATCCATCTAAATGGAAGAATGGTAAAAACGGTCTTTCCTACAGCAAACAACTTCAGCAACCTTTATCGATCAGCTTAAAAACAGCTGTGAATAAAGCACAAACGTATCAAGAGTTACTTTCCATTGCTCATGAGCTATATGCAGGACTGTCTTGGTGGGGATATCAATATGTTCATGCACCAAATCCTCCATCTGCTGATGGAGAAGTGATCTATACAGGTAGAATAGCAATAGGTGATATCGCTGAAAAAGCTTTGAAAATCAGACGAGAAATGGAAAAAAATAAAAGGGAATTTACAACGAACGAAATAGATAGCGTTCTCCTATTTTGTAAAAAAGTTCACTGCTTATATGCTGAGGATCAGAGTCTTTGTGACCAAGCTAATTGCTTAACAGCCCTATTTAGATCGGTTGTACGCATCGTTTTTTGGGCAGATCATCAATCTAGGTGGGGTGATATTCGCTCAACAATAAAAATGATAAAAGGGAGAGCTGTTCATCGTTTTGCTAGTTGAAGCAATTCTCATTTAGGTTTTATGATTATCTGTGATAAGCTCCTATGGACTCCCAGTTTGTTTTCTTTATTTTTTAAACAAAGTCAGACGCAATTTCAGCTAGTACACTACTTAAGCAAAAGGAGCGCATGTGATTTCATTCAATCATGTATTAAAATCTGCAGAAGAGTATCCCGATTTGAAGGATGATTTTCATAAAGGGGATTTGTTCATTAAAGAAGAATCTAAAAAAATAGTGATTATAAATCCTGTATTCAATGATGGGCAGGGGGATTTTGAATTAGCAAGAAAGCTAGAAAAATGCATAGCTGCAAAAGGTTTGCAAGCAGTGACAGTTTCCTTAATAGAGAAATATAATCGAGAAAACTATACGTGTACTTATGAAAATCTATCAAGAGAATCAAAAAAAATCAAAAATCTACTTGTTGTTGTAGCCCCATTTAGTTTTTGTAATCCAAAAGCTTTGATACAAGCTTTTAAGAATCATGTGATCATTACTGAACATACAAAAGTTGTCATGATTGATGAAATGGAAACTGATTCGCAATATTCTTTTCATGATTATAAGGACGAATTTGAAACAATCGGGATTCAACGTGTCTATGAAAAAAAATTAGGGTTTGGTAAAAATTGCATAGGTTATGTGTCGATAGAAGAATCAGAACAGGTGGCTATAAAGCAGCGGTCAAAAAGGGAATTAGATAGGTTATTTGATAGTTTTCATCTCAATCTAGATCCCTTTGCTCATTATTACGTTGGCTATCTGAATTCTGATATAAAGCTTACGTCGTCACAAGTGTTTATGATTAATACATTACTCGGGTTAAAAGAACATCCTTCGTCAGTAAATTATTTCTTTTCCCTTGGTAAAGGGGATTGGAAAAGCGATGTGAAAAAAATATCTAAAGGAGCTTGTGGTATTCTACCTATTCTTGAAGAATTAGATAAGGACATTGCTCATCAATTTTCAAAGGTCAACATCATTCTTGTGGATGTGTATAAAAATAAGATATTTCATTCCAAATTACAAAGTAGGCAGAAGAAAGGCGGCATACCCATAAATGTGGTTTTTATGAATAGCAAACAAATGCCAAAAAATATATGGCATCATTTTATCGTCATGTCGAAGTCTGGGGTTATGACAGGGGATCAAAGTTTTTGTGATTATCTTAGCCTTAAGAAGGAAATGCCCTTTTATGAAATGCGTGATTGGAAGTGGCCACTCAGGCAGTCGTTAATAGATAGTGCAGAAAAATTTGGAGGAAAAGAGCTTAAAGAGTATGTGCGAACCAAAATTTTTGGTCGAATGCCTCCTTGTGGAGACATTTCCTATCAATTGATGAATCGCTCTTTGTTAAACGATCGATTAAACAGCGATTTTCAAAATTTCGGTACATTCTTATCGCAAAAGGTGGCAAATGAGTCCATAGGAGCTTACTTGAAAAGCATCGATTTATGAAAATCAGATGTTTCCGTACAGAAGGCAGGGCACAGGACATGAAAAGAGTCATTGTAAAACCTTCTCTCGATATACAGGATCAGTAGCTGCTATCAATCTCTGATTTTTCTTTCCGCATGTAAGGATTGTATCTTTGGTTCATGC
>JAITFW010000074.1 GCA_031281085.1 Chlamydiales bacterium
ATTGTTTTGCTTGTTGAAGCTATCCTTGTTTTGGTTTTATGATTTTCTGTGATCAGTTCATGTTTTCTCCTAATTTGTTTTACTTTTTTTTAAACAAAGTCAGATTAAATCTCAACTAGTACACCTGTACAGAGCTTTTGATAAGAAGAATTAATTTTAAAAAGCTGCCGATTAAGTAGATTGTTCTAATAGGACTATTTTTCGCGATTCGATCAAGACCATATCTCCGATCCATCCGGGTGTAGGACGTGTCGTCAATTAAATGATTGGTTAATTACCTAGTTATCGATTAAGCTCGCCAACTCAAGGAGTTGGCTATGAAACGATATGCGTTGAGAGAAGATCAATGGGAACGAATCAAGGATTTGCAACCTGGACGTTTAGGATATGCAGGAAGTCCTGCTAAAGATCATCGATTGTTTGTTGAAGCAGTCCTCTACAGATATCGATCTGGTATACCTTGGAGAGATTTACCAGAACGGTTTGGAGATTGGAAAAATATTCATCGAAGATGGAGCAGATAGTCTATAAGTAGTATTTGGGAGATAAGTGTTCAAATATTTAGCCGCATTTGTTTTTCTTTATTTTAAGTCAGGTTAAATTTCAACTAGTACATCTTAATTAGTTCTGCTTCTTTCTTCGTCTTTAAATTCCTTTAAACAGTCATACCTCATGATTAAAACTTTTAAAATTTTAATCATTTTACTGATTGCTTACAGGTTATGCTAGAGCTCTATTGAATGAGCTCTTTATATTGTTCTTCTGATAGGAGTTTTTCTAATTCTTCTTTGTCTGTTATTTTAATCTTAAAAAGCCAACCATCGGTTTCTGCTGCTTGATTCATCTCTTGAGAAAATTCCTGTAATTTTTCATTCACTTCTAGAACTTTCCCAGATACAGGAGAATAGATGTCTGCTGCTGCTTTTGTAGACTCGAGTACAGCAATTTCCTGCCCTGCTTTCACCAATTTGCCAATAGAGGGTAATTCCACATATACGATTTCTCCAATCTCTGCTTGAGCAAAATGAGTAATTCCAACTGTACCCACTTCCCCCTCCACTCTGATCCACTCATGTGATTCTGTAAATTTCACGTAAAAACACCTCCTTTTACCAATTCACAACTAGCCCAATAACGAGGATGTTGTTCTGTTAATGAACAAGCAGAAGAAAAATGTTGAAGTAATCCTTTGCTATGCAAGCGATAGTTTATCGCTATACGAGAAAACTGTAATGGATCATATCCATGTAAACAATATGCTGGAATAACAACTCTAACAAGATAAGAACTGCGATGATCCTGTAGATGTACCTGTATATCTTCTGCTAAACAAAGAGAATGCGCTTCTTCTGTACGAAAGACAGTGATCTCTTTTGCAGATGTTTCACCATTTGTTATCTGAGGAAGGATGAGAAATTGATGACAAAAACGATGTGTAAAGCTCATTGTTTTTAAATCTCTTGTGTCAAAAAATAGTTCTGCTTTATCTGTAGGCTCTAAAGGCTTATCAAAAAACAGATCGCAATAAATCACCTGTTCGTTCCAAGCCATTGCAACTGCTGCAAAGGAGGTTTCATTGAGCAGAGTAGAAGTAGGAGGCAATAAAAACTTCTTTCTCATCATCTTGATAGAGGGTTGATTTTTAGCATGCAAAAGCTTGCATTGGACAGCAAAGCAACTAAGCGGTAAAATAGGGCTTATCTCTTCTAATAAGTCAATTGTCACTCACACTCCTTATCAAAAAAAACAATGCAATTTCCTTCTACTACTTTCTTTAGTAAATGACGCATGACATCTCGACATGTGTCAAAAGAGAGAAATTGAAATCCCTGTTCTATTTTTTCTAAAGGCACTTCTTCTAAATTCCCTTTAGAACATACTCTAGCAAAGGCTAAAGAGCCCGAAGACCCTATAGAAATAGGAGACCATTGATTGACAGAAACCTCCATCCAATCATCTGTTGGAAAATCCAGTTTCTGACTACGTGAAATGCACGATGAAGTAGAAATTAGCTCCCATTGCTTAGGTAAATGAAGTGCTGCCCCTAGTTCTAGTTGATGTTTTACGGATTGCATAAATCCATATAAACGATATTTACAATAAAAAATCCCAGGCAACTGCTTACTCTTTCCTGGTAAATCTCCAAATACCTTTATATATTCCTGTTCAATAGCAAGTAATAAAGGTTCATATAAAATGCGTGCTATTTGCTCTTTTACTTCATAAAAAGGCTTAAAATTCCCATTCTCTTGAAGAAAACCTTCTTTTCCTTTACGGATATTTGGATAGGCATTTTCTAACTTTTGATCAAGAATAGAATCCAAAGTGCCATCTTGAAAAGCCTCTTCAAAACCTACTAGTTCTTTCTGAGCATCACGGCCGACTAACTCTATGCGATAAAAGTGATTTGCATCCACATTATAATACTCCTCTATCGAACCTAATGGAGCATTCTCTAAAAAAACAATACACTCTTTATCGTTGAGCAAAGAGCTATAAGGACATTGAGCTAATTGTTTTTTTCTTAAGGATAATTCGATGGTTTCCGAAGGTTTTTGTTGCAAAGCTTGCCTAATAAGCTCTTTATCTCGTCGAACCATTTCTAGCCTTGCGATTTGATCTATAGAAGTACGAGACTCTATTCGATCCAATACTTCTCTACGATCTAAGCCATGTTTAAGCTCAGGAAATCTGTTTTGTAAAAAAGACCATCCTTCATCTGTAACTTCCCATGCCCAAGTATTTTTGAGGCTAATTTGAGCAGCAAGTTCTTCTATGTTAAGAGAACTTAAACGAACTTTTACTTTTTTTTGTACAAGCGCTGGTTGCCTTACTTCAATGCTATCTAAAGAAGCGAATTCTAGTGGTAAATGCAAATTTTTTGGTTGCTCAAGAGATACAGCCTCTAGGTATACCTGCAATTTAAGAAGTGCGGAAAAATCGTTTAAACGTAAATATGAAGGTAGTTCATACAATTCAACTCCTAGGCTTTGATCTGCAAATAAGTGAAACTGTTTTTGCGCTAAGGGATCGTTAAAAACACTTCCAGAAGTATCCAAAACCAGGCGTCGAAACAACATAACATGGCGCCAAGCATTGATAACATCGGCTTCATTTAATCCAAGCACTTGCAATTCACGTTGAAAGTATTGCATAGCTTGACTCGGATCAAGCGATTGATTTTGAGAAAGCTGCTTGTATCCCTTATAAATGTTTTGCCATAGATCTACTTGCACTTCCTGTTTGGTAATCTGATATTTTTTTTGCTCTGCAAGAGAAGATACGTTCAAAATAAATTGACTGGCTAAATGAATAAATCTATCCCCAAACCAATCTTTTACATGTTTAAATCCGAATAAAGACAACTCTATTTCTGCTAAACGAGGATCCTGAGGAACTCCTGTTGTTTGTTCTTGAAAATGCAATATCTGTTGCATGGCTTCTTTGGGAAAAGCGATTTGATCGAGATACAACTGACACAACGTAGAAAAGCCATGAGCATCCATCTCTGCATTTTTTAGTTGCTCTAAGTGCTCTAGCAACCCAGGGGAGTAATTCTTCCAAACAGACTTGCAGCTCAATTGAGGATTATGAGGGTGGATATAAGGCTTAAATAGAGAAATCACTTGTTTCTTTTTTTTAAGATCCGGCTCCAAATAGGAAAAATACTGTTCGGCTAACATCACTGCAAGCCCAGTTTCTAAAAAATTTTTTTCAATCACTCCATCATTTAACAAATGAGGCCAATGACCACGGTCGGCATCAAAAATGGAATGAGTGAGCAATTGACTTAAGACTAATAATTCTTTGGAATAAATGGGTCTGCCATTCATCGTTTTACCAATCTGTTTATCAGGAGTAGATTCCACCATTTGCGTATGGATCCCCACTAAGGAAAAAGAAATCCCAATGATAATAGTTACAAAAATAAAAAAAATTTTTTGATATTTGCGAAAAAATTCTAGCATAAAGCTTTCCTAACCTTTCAACGCTTTATTCAATGATAACCGCTATAGTACAAGGAAACAAAAAAATTGCCCAAACAAAAAAAAAGTTTTTAACGAAATGAGAAAATAGAGCAACCTTTGGATACTGTTCTCCTCTTTTTTCCACGAAATCCCGACATGAAAAGACCTTTTTCTTGACTAAGATTTATCCTTAATATAAAAAATATCCAACTCTTAAATCAAAAGGAGTTATCCATGATACACTTTCAACTGATAAATTATCCGGGCAGAGAAACTAAATTAACGAGTTTTTTCCCAAGTCCAACTCAATTCATGCGAAATGTCAACCGTATTGCATTACCTGCAATTGCTCTCTTTGCCACATCGGCCGTGCAAACAGCAGATTCAGGCCCAATCGCATGGGCTGTTTGTATAGCAGCCTGCGAAGCTGTTGCAATAAGCGCAACAGCTGCAACTAGTGGTGCTGCAGCAGCTTCTCTTATAGCATGTGTTAAGGCATGTGGAGCTATTCTTCCTCTGCCTTTTCCTCCATGAAAAAAAAATGATGAAAGTTTTAAAGCTGCATCTTAACCCGGTGCAGTTTTATCCCTAAACGTAACCATAAGGACAAAAAATGAATGTTCATAATGCAATGGAATGCATTAAAGCGGTTCATCTACATCCAAAAGCGCTAAATGTATTCATTGATACAATTGTTAAGCAATTAGCTATTTCTGGGAAAGATATCTCTCATGAAGAACATAAGGAAAAAATGCGATCTATCTTTATAAGCAATGACTTTTTAAAACCATTTGCGGAGAATTTAAATAATTTTTTTACAGAAGAAGAAATTACTTCTCTTCTTGGGATTTATCAATCAAGTTTGATGAAAAAAATGATAAAACATGCAGATGAATTGTTTTCCCCTTTATATGAAGCAATGAGAAAGCAAGCCGAAAAATTATAGACAATTGTAACCTCTAAAATTTCAATAAATAGCAATACGAACAAAATTGCTATTTATTGAAGCTTTTTTACTCATGAGAAACAATTGAAGCATTTAATAAAAGCAGCTTAAATCTTTAAATTTTCTAACTGAAGAAGATTTGAAATTCTCGCCTTCCTATTAGAGCAAGCTTTATATTTTTTTAACCATCTACTATTCTCAATACGATTTAGCAAAAATCACCCGCCTTGTGCTTTTTTTACCTGCATTTAACAAATGAGGCCAATGACCACGATCGGCATCAAAAATGGAATGAGTGAGCAATTGACTTAAGACTAATAATTCTTTGGAATAAATGGGCTTGCCATTCATCGTTTTACCAATCTGCTTATCAGGAGTAGATTCCACCATTTGCGTATGGATCCCCACTAAGGAAAAAGAAATCCCAATGATAATAGTTACAAAAATAAAAAAAAAATTTTTTGATAATAGATGTCTGTCAGATTAACATCGATTTTCATGGTCATAGTTTCGTTCGCACGTAATTTAGCGCAATTTCTCCTAGGTAAGGAGTCCATTTTATTTTAGCAGATGCTTCATCCCCTTCTTAGAGAGAAGCGAACTTAATAGTATCTTTTATTCAAATTTATAAATTCACAAAAAAAACATTCACAATATCCTCAGCGTAGACAGAAGTTCTAACACATCTGCATTTTCTTGCGTTTTACGGCACTGTTAACAAATGAATCCAAGGGATTTGATAACAGCTAATGCTAAAAATGAAAAAAAAGTATGAGCTAACTGATCAAATCTTAGAGCAAGACGCTTATTTTCTTTGATTCGACCAAAAAAGCACTCTATTGCAGAACGAGTGCGATAATAGAATGTATAGGTATCTTGAATACCTGGAAAAATAGCATGGGCTCGCCTTGGAATAACAGGGATTTTTTCCGCTTTTCTAATCAAAATACGTACATCAAAATCATCGTATCCTTTATCTGCAATCACGTATCGAATTCCTGACCACTTCCTTAAATTCCCACAAAGTTTTGAAAATACTTTCCTATCAGCACGCTGACCTTCAGATAAACAAGCACTTTGAATTCCATCTGTTGGAAAGGGCTAAATGGAGTTTTGTGCTTAACCCTTTTCGTCCTAAACCCATCATTTGATTCCCTTTTTTTTAAAGCTCCTTAAACCTTAGTCTATGAATAGTCATCGTAGTGCTATCGATTCATGTAAAATCTGCTCTTAACTTTTTCTTTTCTTGAAGTTTCTCTAATAGTTTCCAAAACCATCCTGACGTACTCCAACGTTGACGTTTGCAGTGATAAATAGCATGAGGGAGGCCTTGTGTATCAACTACTATGTGTCTTTTTATTCCTGATATTTTTTTTCCCTGCATCAAACCTTTTTCTTTCTGCGGTGTTTGTATTTCTTACGCTTTGTGCATCAATCATTACAAATTTTCTCTTGTCGACCATGGGCTTTTCGGTCCTCTCCAATCCCTTTTTTTTAAATCTGTTTGCAGAATGCTTTGACCTGTAATTTCCTTTTTTTTTACTCCAAAGTCGAAAATTGTAGTAACACTGCTCCCATTTAGGATACTCTATAGGTAACATGCGCCATTGACATCCGCTTTTTAAAAGATATAAAACTCCGCAAAACTAAATAGATCTACTGATCTTGGACGGGTTTTTTTGCATATGGATTCTAGCATCGGGCGAATTTTATGAAATTGCCCAAGAGAGATGTCGCTTGGATAAGAATAGGTCATTAATTACCTATAAAATCTTGGGATAAGGATTCCTTTATAGCTCATTGAATAGTTTTTAAACAGTCTCTAAGAAAGAAGGTTCGACATCTGGCAGAAAGGGAAGAAGAACCGAGAGCGGCAATCATGGATAGCCAAACCATGAAAACAGCCGAGAAAGGACCACGAGGATTTGACAGAGGGGAAAAAAAGACGCAAAAGACATATACAAGTTGATAGGTTGGGCTTGTTACTTGGATGACATATAACAACAGCAAATAGATCAGATAAACAAGGAGCCAGAGATAAAGTTGCATACCCTCTATTTGCCCTGTGTACAAAAGATATAGGCAGATCAAGGATATGACGGACTACCTCTAGAACATGACTGCAAAGAGAAGAGGATGATTTTAGAAGTAGTGAATCAGATGAGTGGCATGCATACCAGGGAGCTATTCCTCTAGAAGTGCATTTTGCAGTAAAAAGAAGTCCGGAAAGACAAGCCTCGTTGAAAAAGTTAACTGCATTCTTCGACAGAGAGTTAAGTCAGCTTGTAAGAAAGACGGTGGCATTTTCCAAGAAATTTGTGAATCACATGGGAGCAATACGGTATTTTGTGAGCCATTATAACCAATGGGCATATGAAAAATTCTGCAAAAAATGGGGCCTTGTAGTTTGCTTTATAACCTAACCGGTATTGCACCACCCAAAATTAGGGTATCTATCACCTTGTGAATTTGAAAAAATGTACTTTGAAAAACAACGTCTGTGTTCTTAGTGTCTACAAAAGGGTTGCAATATCAATACACTCATAAAACATCCCCTCTTATCTTTACCGGAGCGTAAAGAACTATTAAAAAACGATATAGAATATCAAGTTTCTCATTCTCTTGAGTAATTTAGATAAAGGATATATTAAACTTCCATAACACAAGCTGATTTCCTAGAAAGTTAAGTTGCTTAAAAAAAACAAATATATTAATTCTTTCATAAAGAAAAATGGTGAATACTCATGATGGCTCTGTTATTTTTTATTTTTATAATTGCGATCCTATTCATTTGGAAAAGCTATCGAAAAGTAGGGATCGGCTTAACTCTCATTAATCTTGTTTTCTGCCTCTTGATGTTATGGCATCATGCAACAGATGTTCTTAAGATTCGGATTTAAGTATGTATAAATTGAAACTTGCTTTATTAGAACGCAGTTTGAATGCCATTTGGGCATTTGTGATTTGTGGAGTGCTCTTAGGTGGATATTCCGTGCAATTTCTCAAACATGAACTACCTTGTCCTCTTTGTTTACTACAACGTTTAAGTATGATTGGGGTAGCTATGGGTCCTTTATTAAACTTACGCTTTGATATCTACCCAACCCATTATGCAGTTTCAATTTTAAGTGCTCTTTTCGGAGGATTTGTTTCTTTAAGGCAGATATCTCTTCACGTCTGTCCTGGATTTTCCTCATTTGGAGAACCTGTTCTTGGCTTAGAGTTGTACACCTGGGCTTTAATCGTCTTTGCTTCTTCTATTTTTGTATCTGCAATTATGCTCTTTCTTCACATAACACCTCCTCAGCGCATACAAAAAATGCAAATGAACACATTTGAAAATATGGCTTTTTGGCTTGTGTTGTTTATGACTACAGCAAATGTCGTTACAACACTTCAAGAATGTGGCCTTAGCGCTTGTACAGGCTAAAACCATCTATGCACATTATTCATATTGCTTCAGAATTCGCCCCCATTGCTAAAGTAGGAGGATTAGCCGATGTTGTATATGGACTTTGTCAAGAAACTCTGAAATTTGGACATATAATAGAAGTTATTTTACCAAAATACGACTGTATTGATTACAAACACCTAACAGATCTAAAAGTAGAACAGAAAGATATCTGGATATTTGTGGGGTTTAATCGTTACAACAATACGATTTGGTCAGCTAGTTTAGACGGATTAAACGTTTTTCTAATAGAAACAGATCATCCAGAACATTTATACAACCGCAGTGTCATTTATGGATGTTCTGATGATATTAACCGTTTTATCTATTTTTCTTGCGTGGCTTGCAATACTTACTACAATCAGGAAAACAACCCGATATTTTACATGTACATGATTGGCACACTTCTTTAATTGCTCTTTTATGCCAGAAAAATAACTTGGGAAAGAGTTTTTTAACCATTCATAATTTAGCACATCAAGGAATCTGTTTTATAACTACTGTTTTAGATAACAATCTTCTAAAAAATCTTGGTTTTTTTGATTCCTTAAATTTATTAGAAATAGGAATTACATATGCTGACTGCATAGCTATTGTGTCTCCTAATTACCAAAAAGAAATTCAAACTCCTGAAGGAGGATGTGGATTAGATCTAGTTTTGCGAAAGTCTCAAAAAAAGTTAGTAAGCATTTTAAACGGTATTGACCAAGACTATTGGAATCCAGCCAGAGATCCTTATCTTTAAAAAAAAGATCACACAAACGAGTTAGAAAATGTTCTAAAAGCTAAGTTGATCAACAAATGTTTTTTGCAAAAATATCTATCTCTTAACCAAGAAAGCATTCCTTTGGTTTCTTGCATTACTAGACTTGTTCCTCAAAAAGGTCCTAACTTAATTGAATATGGAATTATACGTACTCTAGAACTAGGAGGACAGTTTGTTCTTCTTGGTTCGATTTCTCTATCGTATAGAGATATAGAGGAGCAGTTTATCTCTTTGCAAGAAAAATATAAGGATAATAATAGAGTGATTATTTTACTTATGAATGACGAAAAATTAGCTCATCTTATCTTTGCAGCCTCTGATTTATTTATTATTCCTTCTTTATTTGAACCATGTGGTCTTACACAAATGGTAGCTATGCGTTATGGAACAATCCCTATTGCTAGAATGACAGGAGGTCTTGTAGATACCGTCTTTAACATTGACACTTCGGATAAACCTTTTGAAGAGCGCAACGGCTTTACTTTTGTATTCCCTGATTGGAAAGGGATGGATTGGGCTTTAAACAATATGTATGTCTATATAAAGAACCCTTATCTTTTAAGTCCTAGTGCTTTTTGAATATAAGATCTATTGGCCAATATGTACTCCCATCCTGAATAAAGGGTATAAATAACCCCTACACTTACACTATAAATACTGAATTTTCGTAATATACTCAACTCTAAATAGCCAAGGGAATAAGGAATGATCATGATAAGAATAAAGAAAATAACGATTGCTTGCACAACAGCTTTAATTTTACCTGAAAGACGCGCTGCTAAAGCAAATCCTCTTAATCCACATAAAACTCTAAGTGTACTAATCACAATATCTCGATAAAAAAAGATGCACACAAGTAGTAAAGGAAGTTGAATCACCCCTTGGGTAAAAGCTAAAAAAACAGAGAGACGAAAAATGCTATCCGCCATTGGATCTAGTAATTTTCCTAAATCTGTAACTTTATTGTATCTACGAGCCAATAACCCATCAAATACATCTGAAATCTCTGATAACACGGCTAAGCACAACAAAACATAAGGCAAAGAAAAGAGTGTAAATCCCCATTGATCATGATACAGATAAAAAGCAACAAATATAGGCCCTAGCAAAACACGCAATAATGTGAGTATGAGCGCTATGCTCATTTATCCTCCTTTCTAAAGTTTCACCTCTCTGAGAATAATGGTACCTATATCTGCCTTTTTTGAAAAGAAAGCTCTATGCTCGAAAGATTAAGAATTTACAATGGTACTGTTAACAAATTAACCCAAGAGATTTGATGATAGCTAATGCTAAAAATGAAAAAAAAGTGCGATAATAGGGTTTATACTTGTTTATTTTTAAATTAAGAATTGAGTTAAACAAGAATTTTTAAAAAGAGAATGTAAGAACCTGTCTTCATAGTTAACCAAATCTTCTAAGCAATAGAATAGAATGAGCAATCATGACATTGTTTTCAGCTCCTCTTATTGTAATTTCATAATCTTTAGATAACCTTCTAAAGTAACCCAACCATGCAAGGGTTCTTTCTACTACCCATCTTTTAGCAAGAATTGCCCATCTTGAGGTAATTCGAGCAGAGATTTCAACAGTTTTATTCAACTCATTTTGCACAAATCTCTCCAAGGTTTTTCGATAACCAGAATCTGCACATACGCCTTGAAGAGTTGGATATTTTTTTAGAGCTTCTTCAAAATCTTTGCATCCTGCAACTGTATCGTGAGTGTTAGCAGCGTGTGCTTTGATATGCAAAAGATGCCCTTGAGTATCTGTAACAATATGCCGTTTACGTCCTTTTATTTTTTCCCCCATCAAAACTTCTTTCATGAGCCTTATCTATGGTTTTTACGCTTTGAGAATCCATGAGACTATAACTCGGATTTGGATTGCGCCCCATTTTAATGCGGCTCTTTTGTACAAGATCTTGCATCATTTTTTCCCACCACCCTCTATCTTTAGATCGTTTATAAAAACTGTACACTGTTTTCCACGGTGGATATTCTTTGGGTAAGAAACGCCATTGGCAACCTGTTTTTATCACATAAAAAA
>JAITFW010000072.1 GCA_031281085.1 Chlamydiales bacterium
AAATTCCACATGGTATTTTGTTGCTCTTCAGTAAAGTTTCTTTTTGCTATTCCATAAACCATTTGTACATCCTAAAGTATATAATAAATTACGTGTTGTTATGACCTATTGAATCTACCTTTTCTTTTTTTGCATAAGTCCAGTTAGATAATCACTACCTGTTTAGGACTACCAAATTTTTCGAGTATATAATTTAACCTTATAGCAGGAATCTATAATTAGGAACTTTGAATCGGAGATTTTACATTATCAAATAAAAATCAACCTAACTATTTATGCACCATCAAATTAAGCTGATTAAAAATTTTTATTAATCAGCTCGAATAAGGAATGCGCCTATAAGGATTTGCTCGATTCTAATAAAGTCAATACTTTTTGCTCTATTGATTCTGCATAATGCTCTCCTCCAAAAGAAAAAGAAGCCTCTGTAGAAGAAGTATTGAATGCTTTAGGAGGAATTATATAACCATGTGCATCATTTACCAATCCAAAAACAGATACCTGTTGATAACCAAGCTCTTCTCCTAATTCTTTAAATCTCTGATCGTAAAAACAGCTAAGTTCTCCTGGAATAGTCACAAAAGCATGAACACGATCAAAAATAAGCAGGTTAATTTCACTTTGATACTCTTCAATAGGTAGAGTTAACCCAAAAGGTGTTGGTTGTGGTTTGAACGAGTAGATATGTTTATCTGTCTGAATGTGCATCGATTTCTTAGTGTCGATTGAACGTAAAATCCTTTGCACTGTTTCTGCTAAAGATTTACCTAAAATATTGCAATGAAGATATTCCTGTGCTTCATCAACAGTTATTTGTTCCTTTTTTTTTAAAAAAGGAAACATATTTTGTGTTATTTTAGCTAAAGTCTTACCTATCTCTGAGCATTGTTGTTCTTCGCTAATACGAGGAATAACATCTCCCTGTGCTCCGTTAAAATAGATCGCTTGCCCATTTTCTTTGGAGATATAATCTCTTGCATACCCTACAAAGTCTGCAGAGAAAAGCAGATTTTTGCTACTAAGAACTGTGGGATGCACAGGATAGTTAAAAAGCACAGCTAATGGACTATCATCCATTTTGGTTACTTTAATCACAGTCACATCGGATAAGGGTGTAGCTCCTACTGGCCAAGTACCTCGGTATTGGCTTATATCTTCTGCCTTGCCATATCCAATTCCTATTTTTGCAGGGTTTGGATTTTTAACCGCTTCAATAATGGCTTTAGCGGTCTGTTTTACATATAGTTCACGCAAATTAGGGTCATAAGGCCCTGCTAAGCATTCCCCTAATTCAGGGATATCTAAATGCCCTCCTCCACCAGAGTGGGTATGAGAAGAGGCTATATATATCTCATAGTTAGATAAGCCTTCTTCTAGATGAACCTCTTCTATCACCTTTTGAACCATTTCATAGTCAAATCCTAAGTGATCCACGCTACATAAAATAATCTGTTTTTCTCCGTTATCAATAAAAAGAGCCGTTGCCCATAGAGGATCGTGGACTCCTATCATGTTCGTATTTCTCGTATATCCAGCTGAAGGGCTATTAATAGGCGGTGTAATCTCTTCTTTTGATATTCCTACCATAAGGGAAGCCATAACCCAAACAGGCATCATTAAAAAAATGGTTAAGTTTAAAACAAATTTCCATAACATCTTTTTTTCTCCTGCATGCAATTAAAAAGATCTATAAGGATAACAAAAAACTTCAAAAAACCATACAAAAACTATGAAATATAAAAATATAAACTCCTACTGCGTTCTATTCATCTTTATCGGTTTGATTTCTCATGCATATTCTGAAATGAGTCTAGAAGAAAAAGTAGGTCAACTCCTGATGGTGCATTTTCATGGAGAGGAAGCTCATCAAGAAGCAAAAACACTGATACAAGATCTACATGTGGGAGGAGTGATTTATTACAATTGGTGTAATGGACTTGTCTCTGCTTCACAGATATCGCATTTAAGTACAGGTCTACAAAAACTAGCTAAAACTCCTCTTTTCATTGCAGTCGATCAAGAAGGAGGCCTTGTCAATAGATTAAAACAAGGATTTACTCTTTTTCCAGGTAACTTGGCTCTAGCAAAAACAAGGCAGCCAGAGCTTGCAGAAGAATCTGCCTTTGCTATAGGGCAAGAGCTTCTTTCCGTTGGCATTAATATGAATCTGGCACCTGTTGTCGATATTAATAACAACCCTTATAACCCCATTATTGGCATCCGTTCCTTTGCTTCTTCAGCAGACCAAGTGATTCTTTTTGCTAAACATGCTCTTGAAGGATTCCATAGAGCAGGGATGATCACTTGCCTAAAACACTTTCCTGGTCATGGAGATGTTATGGTAGATTCTCACCAAGGCCTACCTATTATCAAAAAGACCAAAGAACAACTAGATAAACTCGAACTACTCCCTTTTTATCAATTAGCAGGTCAAGCAGATAGCATTATGACCGCTCATCTTCTACTTCCTGCTTTAGATTCCAAAAACTGCGCTACCTTATCCAAAAATATCTTAACAAACCTCTTAAGAGAAGAAATGGGATTTCAAGGGGTTATCATTTCCGATTCCCTGGTTATGCAAGGATTCTTAAATAATGGCTATTCTATAGAAGAAGCAGCTATCCGCTCCATAAACGCTGGCTGTGATCTTTTAATACTCGGTGGAAAACAACTAAATGCCCATTCTTCATTAGAGCTGAATAGAGAGAAAATCCAAAACATTCATCAAGCACTACTACAGGCTGTACAAACAGGGATTATTGCTCAGAAGAGACTAGAAGAAGCCCTAGAAAGAATCCTTACACTGAAAAGCAGAATAGTCCCTTTCCCTCTAGTAAAGTATAATGGACAAGAGCACCAAAAACTCTCTGAGAAAATTGCTTCTTTAGCTCTGCATGTATTAGAAAACAAACCTATCTCTTTGAAAAAAGAAGTTGTTTTGCTCGCTCCTAAAATTCTTAAAACAGATATTGAACAAACTCGTTTTTCTCAAATAACGAACCATTGTCTCTTTTTCAACCTTAATCCCTCTCAGGATGAATATGAAAAGGCTCAAGAATTAGTCCAAAAGGCTTCTTCTTTTGTGTGTTTTTGCTATGATGCATGGAAAAACCCTCAGCAAATAACCCTGATCCAATCTCTTTTAAAAACAAAAAAACCTCTTGTCTTACTCTCTGTAAAAGACCCGATCGATGCTCATGTATTCATCGATGCAGATGTACTCATCACAACCTTTAGTCCTACTGTTGCGTCTATTAAGGCAGCTTACGAAAAGATCCAAGATCAATTGGATAATTTGAATTGATAACTGGAAAGAATCACTCTTTTAGATAGCTTCATAACTCCTATTAAATTAGTGACCAACATCAAAGAGATCGCTATATCCGCTAAACTCCAAATCAGATCCACTTTCATCACACTTCCTATAGGAATTAAAAGCACATAAAAAAATCTAAAATAATATGCTTTTTCATTACCTATTAAGAAACCTAAAGCTTTTTCACCACAGTAAGACCAGGCTAAAATTGTAGTATAGGCAAATAAAACAAGCGCTATAATGACTATATATTCCCCTATTGCAGAATGTAATCCTTGAGAGAATGCATAAGTAACCATATTAGTACTATATAGATCAGGAATCTGCCATGCTCCTGTTATGATCAACACAAGTCCTGTAGTTGTACAAACAATCATCACGATTAAAGGGGTAATTAAAGTAGTAATTCCATTAATAATAGGATTTTTAGTATGAGCACTTGCTTGTAAAATAGGCACTATTCCTGTTCCTGCATCAGTAGCAAAAAGTCCTCGATCAAATCCTGTGGTCATTGCCCTAAACACCCCTATTCCTAAAGCCCCTCCTATAAAAGAAGAAAAACCAAAAGCATGTTGAAACATCAATCTAAAAGAAGGCAAGACTTTATCGTATTGTAGGACGATAATCACAAAAGCTGTGCCCAAATAAATAAGTGCTTTAAAAGGAACTATATAGGAAGCAAAGTTTGCTATTCTTTGAATACCCCCTAAAATCACTATCCCCACTACTATTGCAAGGATTACACTACAATATAAAGGGTTAAATCCCATTTTTTCTAAAGGAAGAACAACAGAGTTAATCTGTGCAAAATTTCCTACTGTAATAGAACCAAAGAGAGTAAAAACAGCAAATAAGATAGCCAGTATCTTATAACCCAAGCCATCTCTTAAGTAGTACATAGGGCCTCCTACATATTCATTTTTTGCTGTTCTTTGTCGAAAGGAAATGCTCAAAACACAACTTACGTACTGAATAGCCGCCCCAAAAAAGGCCATTACCCACATCCACACTAAAGCGCCTGGACCTCCTGTAGCTATAGCTACCGCCATCCCCGATATGTTTCCTGTGCCAAAATTTCCTGCTAAAACAGAAGATATAGCACCAAAATGACTGATATTGCCTTCTTGGTCTGTGTTTTTTTTAGCAATACAAAGAAAACTTTTTTTTAATTGAAAGATTTGGATAAAACGTAGCTTTAAAGTAAGATACGTACCAGAACAAACAATAGCTGGAAAAACAATCCATAAAGTAAAATACTCAATAAAATCTTTTATGTACATGTATCTCCTTTTTTAAGAGTGCCTTCGAGTAATATGGGAAAAATAATAACAGTAAAAACATTAAAAGTTGATCATATTCTTAAAGCTCTCAAACGTTGAAAATGTATGCATAAGTATCTTATTTTCTTCCTCGTTTTTTTCATAAAGAACCTTTTAGCAAAAGAGCTTTCTGATTGCTTCTGCCAGAAGCTAGAATTTCAAAGAGCGCACATCGGAATCTATGTATTAGATCTTCATACACAAAAACCCGTTTATCAAAGAAATGCCGAGCAATTTTTCATACCTGCCTCCTTGATGAAAATACCAACTAGTGTAGTAGCAGTTGCTCTTTTAGGAAAAGATTATCAATTTACAACAAGTTTAGAATATGAAGGTCATATCGACGACAAAAAAACTTTAGAAGGAAATGTATGGATTCGAGGAGGGGGAGACCCAACCATTTCTTTAACGAATTTACTGCAATGGGAAGCAGACATTCAATCTTTTATTACTAATATCAATGGAACTCTTTTTATCGATACAAGCTGCTTTGAAACAGCATTAGCTTCTAGGTCTTGGAGCTTTGAAGACTTAGGCAATTATTATGGAGCTGGTGCCTCAGGACTTACCTTAAACCAAAATACCTATTACATTACCTTTCAGCCAGGTAAAAAAGAAAATGATCCTACGACTATCGTCAAAATAGATCCTCCCATTCCTAATTTAACTTTCTATAATGAAGTAACTACAGGTCCAGCCGGTTCTGGTGACCAAGTATGCGTTTTTGGATCTGAGTATTCCCCTATCCAATTTTACCGAGGAACCATTCCCATAGATCAAACTCACTTTACCATAAAAGCTGCAATACCCGATCCCGCTCTACTTTGTGGTTTGCTCTTGAACAAACAACTAAAACCAACAAAAGGCATAAAACTTATTAGAGAAAAAAACGCAAGCATCCCACAACAAACAGTGATTGCTCGTTATCAGTCCATTTCTTTAAAAGAGCTACTGCAACCAATGAATCAATGGAGCATCAATCTTTACGCAGAACACCTTTTAAAAGCAATTGGTCAAGGCAATAGCAAGCAAGGAACAAAATGTGTAGAATTTTTTTTAGAAAATTTATACATCCCTTCTCAAGTTCGTGATGGATCAGGGCTTTCCCAGACCAATTTATTAACTCCTAAGGGAATGGCTACGCTTTTATTTCACATTAAAAACTCTGATGCATATCTTCCTATATATACCTCTCTACCTGAACCAAACCAACCAGGAACGCTGCATTTTTTCCCAAAAATTTCACATGCCTATTTACGAGCAAAATCAGGCAGCATGGGGAATATTTATAACTTAGCTGGCTATCTAACCCTTGAAAATAAAAAACAATATGCATTTTCTATTTTTTGTAACCACTATAAAGGTCCTTCAAATGATATAAAAAAAGAAATAGCGCTTTTTTTAGATCTTTTGGTGGAAAAGTTAGCTCAATGACCCAAAAATAAAGAGTCCACCATAGAGCTTTTTGTGATTTTCTCCAAAATAGAAACAGGAGCGGTTTCTGGCCTGATCAGGGCTAATCTTGGAACAATCACAGTTTGTTCTAAAGCATATTGTCCTGATATTGCTGCATGTGAAACCTGATCGGTAAATACAACCCAACAAGAATGCGGAGGAAATTCCCAATGATCTTTTGGGCAATTTTCTTGAAATTCCTCGTTCTCTTTTAAGAAATGATGCAAATTCAACATAAAAGAATCATAAGGAGAGCGCAGGGTAATTGGCAGACCTAACTTATGAGCCCTTTTTTTTAAAGCCCGTATGAAACGCCCTGAAAAAGTTTCATGAACCCCTGGAGGAAAAGACAACTTGTTTGTTCCTCTAAAAAGCTCTGCTAAAGTTTCAAAAGGATCAGAAGTTATCCAATATCGTTTTTCCAAAGGATTAATATTGGTAAAGAACCGTAAAATACGATCTCCATGTACTGGTCGAGAAGGAAAAGAATCCACATGCAAAAGATCGTTACGCGCTCTTGTCCTTAATGGTCTGCTTTTTTCTTGAAAAGGCCGAAAGCTCGCATAATCCAGCTTCCACTTATCTGCATAAGGAGCTAAAAGATGAGCTAATAACCCCATTGTTTTTCGAGAGTAGCTCTGCATGATATCTAGCATCTTCACCTTTTGTTCTTCCGACAAAGCAACAACATTTGTAATCTTATTAGATTGCGGTTTATAAGCAATATTTTTGCGATGAGCTGCACCTGTTTGTTTTTGCGAAAGCAAAAAATCTAGCTCTTCTTGAGGAAAATCAAAGGGACACTTCGGAAAAAAAAGGATATTTCCTTTTTCTAATTCTTTACAATACCTTTGAGGATTCTCTATTTGCTGTAGATTTACCTCTTCAACTGTAATTAACTGAGCCATAATACCTCAATTGATCAAAAAAATGTACACATCTGCTTACTACTCTAATTGAACTTTAGAGAAAAAATAAAGGATTATTTAATAGATCTTTCTACAAATCAAGACCCTAGAACAAAGAGCTTTCATGCATCTCTTAACTGAGGTGGACCCAATCGGTTGGACAACTTTTTAGGTAAAAGTTGTTTGCTTCACAGTTTCTTCGTTTCTTCTTTCGAAGATGAACTGGCTGCTATTCGAGCAGCCTAATCCTAATCGTTCATTTCTTTGCAAGCGGGTTGCTTACATAAGACTGTTACTCCCTGTTCACTCGATGAGCAAGATTTTTATTCTTGACAAAACAAAACACAGCTATATTTTTTTTCTTGAAAAACAGCTGAGATATCCTTATGAAAATAGATCAAAAGCCATTGAAATTTATCAGAGA
>JAITFW010000013.1 GCA_031281085.1 Chlamydiales bacterium
TAAGAAAGCCATTCTTGGTTTTTTTGAAAACATCTCTTGTTATCAAAAGGAGTTAAAGGGTCTTCTTTCTAAAAAATTTCCTATTGTACATTCTTAATTCTAAATTTTTCGAGTATATACATGCAACTAATCCATGCAACACATCTTCAACGTTTCTCTGCTGGAGACAAAAACTGCACAGTTTTTCTTGGTCTTTCATTGAATTCCTTGGCACTTTGATCCAAGTCAGATTGTGTATAGTGTTATTCAACTTTAAATTTTCATTAAATACATACCTCTAAAAAATTTAGATCGATTGATTTTGTAAGAGTTGAATATGGGTTTAAACATTAGAGTTCTTTCGAAACCAATTAACATAACTCCAGATGATAAATTGCAGCAATGAGATTAAATCGAAGGCCAAATCTTTTCTGTCTATTTCTATTCACAAATTATCTCTTCAGAGCTTATTAAACCGAATGAAAAACTTCCTCTAAACCAATGCTGCAAAAAAAGAGATTTCTTTAAAATAACGCCAGTATCATTTCAAGAAGTCTTCAAAACTTGCAAAATAGACCCTCTTTTATCAGGTTTCTTAAAGGAACCATGTTTTTACAGAAAAACCATCGATTCAAATCAAGCATTTGCTACACTCTTCTTTTTATTAAAAACATGCAATTGTGATTGAAAAGGTTTTAAAATATGTCTAGCTTGATTGTTGTAGGAGCTCAATGGGGAGATGAAGGAAAGGGAAAAGTCACTGATATATTGGCAAAATCAGCAGATTTTGTCGTTAGAGCTCAAGGGGGAAATAATGCAGGACATACTATTTTAATAGATTTTCAAGAGTTTCGGTTTCATTTGATCCCATCGGGTATTTTACATCCTAATACACAGTGTCTGATCACAGGCGGTACTGTGATTGATCCAGGTTCTTTTTTAGAAGAAGTGGATTGCTTAAGAAAAGAAGCGATCGATTTTGTAGGTCGGTTGTGGCTATCTAATTATGCTCATGTGATTTTGCCCTATCATAAGCTACTAGACAAGTTGTATGAAAAGCAGAGGAAAAGTCAAGCCATTGGTACTACAGGGAAAGGAATTGGACCTTGTTATGCAGATCGATCTAGCCGAATAGGAATTCGATTAGTGGAATTTGTACGCCCAGATATTTTAAAAGAAAGACTACGAACCACGTTTTTTTCAAAAAATCAAGAATTGCAAATCATTTTTCAACAAAAGCCGTTGCTATTGGATTCTTTATTAGAAGAATGTGATCAGCTAGCTACTAAGTTGAAACCTTTTATAGCTCCTGTTGAAGAGTGGATTGCTGAAGCTCTTAAAATGAAAAAAAAGGTGTTATTTGAAGGAGCTCAAGGAACTCTTTTAGATAACAATTTTGGTTCTTATCCATATGTAACTTCCTCTAGTACGATTGCAGCGGGGATTGCTGCAGGGGCAGGAATTGGGCCAACGAAAATTGACCATGTTCTCGGTGTGGTAAAAACATACACAACGCGTGTAGGAGAAGGCCCTTTGCCAACTGCTTTTACAGAGAAAGAGCAGAACATGTTTGTTGCGTCTGAAGCGCGCGAAATAGGAACAACAACAGGAAGGACAAGGCGTATGGGTTGGTTCGATGCTTGTCTAGTTCGTTATTCTGCAAGATTAAATGGACTAGATTCAGTAGCTTTAACCAAATTGGATATTTTAGATATGTTGGATGAGATTAAAATTTGTACTCACTATTGCTTAGATGGAATTATCTTGGAATCTCCTCCTGCTTTAATGGAAGATTTAGCACGAGTTGAGCCTATATATGAAGTTCTAAAAGGGTGGAGAAAAAAAACGTCTCAAGTATCCTCTTATGGGGAACTGCCAGAACAGGCTATTTATTATCTTAAGCGAATTTCAGAATTAATCGATGTGCCCATTAGTATGGTTTCGTTAGGTCCTGATAGAAAAAGCACTCTTTTTTTACACCAATTCTTTAATAAATAATTTTATATGCAGATATTAAATGCTCCAGAAAGCGCTTTGGAAGATTCTTTATCTATAGATAAAAATATGCTCCCGAAGCACGTTGCAATTATCATGGATGGAAATAGGAGATGGGCTAAAAAAAATGACTTGCCCTCAATAATGGGGCATTGGCAAGGTGCTAAAACCATCATTGATATTGTAACCGCTGCAATTAAATGGAATATAAAAGTATTAACGGTTTATGCTTTTTCTACGGAGAATTGGCAAAGATCTCAGCAAGAAGTAGATAGTTTAATGTATCTATGTAAAATTTATTTACGTAGATTTTGTTTTAAGATGATTGAAGAACAAGTTCGGTTGCAGACAATTGGAGACCTTACTAAAATACCGAAAGATGTTTATCAAACTATATGTGATGTAAAGCAAGCAACTGAGAATTGTGATCGAATTGATTTGGTGCTAGCCATCAATTATGGTGGTAGAGATGATATTAAAAGAGCTCTTGTTCATATCGTAGAGGATGTTCAAAGTGGACGTTTAAGTAGATCTGAAATCAATGAGAGATTAATTGCTCAATATTTAGACACTTCTTACTGGCCTGATCCAGATCTTCTCATTCGTACAAGTGGAGAAAAAAGACAAAGCAACTTTTTGCTTTGGCAACTTTCTTATAGTGAATTTTATCACACAGAAGTATTGTGGCCAGATTTTTCTGAGAAAGAGCTAATAGAAGCTTTATATCAATTTCAACAACGTCAAAGGCGGTTTGGGGGCCTATGACTATAAAGAGAATGGCAGATTTAAGCTCTAGGTTAATGATCTCTATTTCAGTAGGGATTTGTGTCGCAACATTAATTGTTTTTTCCCTTTTGCCTTTTGTTAGTTTTCTACTTATGCTTTTTGTAGCTGGAATTTCTGCTACTGGAGTTTGGGAATATACGCAGTTGGCCATTGCTAAAAAAAGGCATCCAGCTACACGATTAATGATAGCTATAGCAATTTTAGAAGTAATTGCTTTGTATATATCTCTGGTTTTTGTAGACCTTCCGCAACTACCCATTTTAGTTGTAGCATTAGGGATTATTACTTTTTTTATACACCGTTTTAAAAGAGTGACAGGAGCTTTGAATGAGATTGCTATCGAATTTTTTGGAATTGTTTATGTAGCGGTTCCTTTGAGTTTAATCTTAGGAGTTCTTTATCCTAGCCCTCATCAGGGGTTCCCTCAGGAAGGGCGTTGGTGGCTTTTATACTTAATCGTTGTCACCAAAATTACCGATGTAAGCGCTTATTTTGTGGGAAGACTTTGGGGAAAAAATAAATTATGCCCTTCTTTAAGCCCTCAAAAAACAGTGGAAGGAGCAATAGCTGGATTTATTGGCGCTGTTTGTACAAGCATAGTTATTCATAAGCTAGCGGCTTATATGCAAATGGAGTGGTTTCACCTTTCTTTTTCAGAGTCAATATGGCTTGGGATGTTAATTGGAATATTAGGGCAAGTAGGAGATTTAGCAGAATCTCTTTTAAAAAGAGATGCCGTTGTTAAAGATAGCAATACTCTGCCTGGGTTAGGAGGGGTGTTAGATATGGTAGACTCTTTACTATTTACCACGCCTGTTGTATATTTCTTTTTGCGGATGCATTAAAATATGATCATTACTATTGATGGCCCTGCAGCAACGGGCAAAACAAGTGTTTCAAGACAAGTGGCTAAAAGGTTACACTTTATCTATTTTGACACAGGAGCTATGTATCGAGCATTTACCTGGTTTTTTCTTAAATCTCAAATTGCAATGGAACAAATAGAAGAGATTAAAAAATTAGTTGATCAATTCCCTTTTAGAATAGAAACAAAAGAGCACAGTAAAAGATATTTTGTAGGAGATAAAGATGTAACGGAAGAGATCAGGTCGCATCTTGTTACTTCTTATGTATCGGAAATATCTGCTATGGATTGTGTTCGTTCTAAATTATTGGATATTCAAAGACAATGTGCTGTTCAAGGGGACTTTGTTTTTGAAGGCAGGGATTTGGGGACTGTTGTTTTCCCTCAGGCTGAGGTTAAAATTTTTTTAACAGCGGATCCTCATATTCGAGCAGAAAGACGTCTAGCTGAATTGTTAGTTCAGTATCCAAAAGAGGAAATGGAGTTAGCTAAACAATCTATGTTAGCGGAGTTATTAAGAAGAGATCGTTATGATTCTAATCGATCAAATGCTCCTTTAAAATGTCCACCAGATGCATATAAAATTGATACTTCTACATTGAGTTCAGATGAAGTAGTTGATCAAATTATTCAGTTTACTGCAAAAAAATATCCTGAAAAAATCCCATGATAAAACCTATTTGGGTATTTGATCATTCACTTTCTTTTCTCTATCGTATAGTAGTATTTTTTACGTGGTTATTCTTTAAAATTGTTTATCGACATAAGGTATACGGGTTAAATCACGTATATAAAGGAGCTGCGATCATTGCAGCAAATCATACATCGTTTTACGATCCCCCTATTTTAGCTGCTTCTTGGCCACAAGAAGTG
Source organism: Chlamydiales bacterium (assembly GCA_031281085.1). GTDB lineage: Bacteria > Chlamydiota > Chlamydiia > Chlamydiales > Rhabdochlamydiaceae > Rhabdochlamydia. The sequence goes on from JAITFW010000013.1 coordinate 4,499, forward strand.
CATTTTTTAGCAAGGGAAAGCCTATTTAAATATGCTCTATTTGGTCCTTTTATTCGAAAGTTGAACTCTCATCCAGTGCAAGGGGATACGAGTAATATTAAAGCATTTAAAGCTATACAGGGGCTTTTAGCATCTGGAAAGAAAGTAGTTCTTTTTCCAGAAGGGACAAGAGCTTATGAGAATCGGTTGGGGGAACTGAAATCCGGAGTTGCTTTTTTAGTCATTCGTTCTCAAACAGCTGTAATTCCTGCTTATATTCACGGAACTTTTTCCATTTGGAATCGAGAAAGAAGACTGCCTAAATTGTGGGGAAAGACCGCTTGTATATTTGGAGCTCCAATTTCTCATGAAATATTTCAGGGGCTTGATAAAAAACAGGCACAAAAAGCTCTTACAGAACATTTAGCGAAATCTATACAAGATTTACGCATCTGGTATGAGAAAGGTGCTAAAGGGGATCCTTCTTAAAAATGCAATTTTTGTGAAGTTGTGGTGTTTTTAATCTGATTGTATAGAGAAAAAGCAGAAAAAGCATGGTAAGCATATAGACGTACGATCTTTATTCCAAGAATTCGATTACAATGCATAAGACTTTGTATAGTGTTTTAAATCTACATTGATAAAATAACTAGATCCAAAGCAACGGATAAAGAAGCAACAGAAGGAAGAAGATCTCGAATTTTCGTTTTCCTATTAGCCCCATATTTTTCGATATTACCTCTTTGTTTTTTTCGCTTAATCCATCGGTGAATTGTAGCTATCCCTATTTGAAAAAGTTGTCTGGC
>JAITFW010000093.1 GCA_031281085.1 Chlamydiales bacterium
TTAAAATCCTAGCAGAACGATATAGAAATCGCCGCAAACGCTTTTGTCTAAGATTTAATCTTATAGCAGGGATCTATAATTGGGAACTTTGAAATTGAGGTTATGCAAGAGCTCTATTGCGATTGATCCTTATCAAATAGCTCAACCAGAACAAGGGTTCCTTAAATGGGCTCAAGAATTTAATAAAGCGCTTCCAAAAGAGCCGATTCTCTTAGGTTATTCTATGGGAGCGCGTCTATGCATGCACGCTCTTTTAGAAAGTTGTCCTAAAGCCCTTATTTTGATTTCTAGTCATCCAGGTTTAAAAACTCAATTAGAGAAAAAAAACGTTTAAGATCGGATCTCAAATGGGCTAAACGTTTTCAGCAAGAATCATGGGAATCTTTGATGCATAGATGGAACAACCGTTCTATATTTTCAGCAACTCCTCTTATACGCTATGAAAAGGACTATTGCCGCAATATCCTCTCTTCTACACTGAATCATTGGTCCTTAGCTCGTCAAATAGATTTTTCTACAATCCTTGAACAAGTCCCCATTCCTATTTTATGGATTACAGGTAGACTAGACAAAGCCTATGCAAAGAAATCTATGAAATTCTCCCATTCTCTTTCACAGAGCTGGATTGTCCCCTCTTCTGGCCATCGAGTTCCCTGGGAACAACCAAAGGCTTTCTTCAAAATACTCCATTCATTTTTAAAATCGGTTGATTAATCAGGAACCTCAGTAACTTCCCAAGTCCAATGACCATTAGAATCACTCCCATCCTTAGAAATCGTTACTAAAACCTTTGTAATAAAAATAGCAATTGGGTTTTCACGAAAATAAGAACTTTCTAGAATTGTTGTTTTATATAACAACTTGTTTTGTGCCTTAATTTCAATGCAATCTTCTGTGATTCCCACATCAATGGTGCTTTTTTCTGGAGAATCAGTAATATGTAACCCTAGCATATCATGCTGAAATGCCTTCATTAAACCGCTAAAAGGTTCTAAAAGAATGCTCTGTTGTATTTGAGCCATTGTTTGAAGAGCAACCTCTTCACTTATCCCACAATGTACCAAAAGCGCAAAAATTCCTTCCGCGTCAGTTGAAGAATCCTGAGCGTTATAAAGAATTTCATTTATACACACTTCAAAACGTTTTAAATCCTTATTTACTTGGTTAAATAAATGATTTCGATCTATTCCTCGATAAGGGTTCCAGTTATGCTGAATCATACTGTTATCTACGATGCGATAAGATGTTCTTTGCAAAGCTCTGAGTACCTCTTGCATCTCCTGAAGCGTACACACGTCTTCCATAAGAGGAACAGCGCGTTGCTCTTTTTTACTCACTTCGAAACGATCTGGTCTATATCCCTCAAAGTGTATTCTTTGCAAACCTCGCCTATCTTCTAAAGAAAGCGTTGCTAAAATTTCTGCTAAGGCAAGTCCTGGTTTCAAACGCTTTTCGATAACAGCTCTGCCTTTACTTTGAAGAGGAACAGGAATAAGATTAGCAATGGTTGCTCGAAGATCTTCACTTGTCACTTCTTTCTCACTCATCTCTTGATGCAGGCGATCTTCAGCCATTGCGCGATTTCCCCCTCGATCAAAGAAATTCTTACAGTTTGTGCAAAAATACTTCACATCTGGCAAGCGGAATTTAAGATCATCTCCTTGCAAAATATAGAAGGCTAAAATAAACGCTTGCCATTCGCGATTAGAGTACCTAATCCCAGGCTTCGTTACATCTTGTCCAGCAAAAGAAATAGCAACACGTCCTCCAAACAAGATCTGATGAACTTGATTGAGAAGTCGATCGATTACACCGCGATATTCTTCATCTTTTTCAAGATAGGCTGGTAAGCGATTAGGGCTTGTATTGCGCTTTTCATAATCAAACGATGCTCGAATCGCTTCTTTCAAGCCCGCAAATGTCGTAATCTGCGCGTAAGAGCCAAGACGATCGAAGAGATCCCCTTCAACAGCCTGAAAAACAACGTGAAAATTTTTATACCTTTCCTGTAAACGATAAAGAGTCTGTGAACGACTGTTCTCGTTTTCTAAGAAACCCTCATCATTCAGACGTTGGTGTGATTGAATGAGGTAGGATTCTTTTCTTTCTGCTATCGCTTCCAACATTCCTTCAAATTCAGGAGCAATAACTTCACCCGATTCGATATGACCTAAACCAGTCAGTCTCGACATAGCTCCTGATACGATCCTAGATAAAGAGCCAGCAATATGCGGTGTTGGATGACGCATGTAATAAAAACTACGTTCTTCTCCCTGATTATTTACGAAAATTTGCTTTCCTCGCAAAAATGGAATATCTGTCATTAAAAAATCTTCCCAACCAACTGCTCCACAAGCCATTCGGCTGTTTCTTTGGAGAGAAGAGATCTTCATTGAATCAGGAGCTTTGGTCACCTTTTTATTTTTTCTCACGACCATCTGAACAAAATTCTCTCTAGTTACAGAAGGAATCTCTTTTCTCTCAGGATTCAGACGATCGTACTCATCTTCATGAAGCTGAAGAAGACTGCGTAGAAGTCCATGGTTTTCAGAGCGGAAGCGAGCTTCACAAAGAGCGCGAATAAGGGTAAAACACTCCTTCATCTCTTCGAGACGAGAAATTTCTAAATCCTCTTGGTATTTTGTCATTGCAAGAACATCGCGCAGTGAGGTAACATATTCTTCATATTGCTCTTTTGCATGAGTATAGATAGGGTCTTTACCATTATAAGCAACTGGCCTTGTTAAATAAAATAAAGTGCGGTAAAGAGCATGAATGATTGGATTGTTTTTATAGACCGGGCTTTTAAGCCAATTTGCGACTAAGACAAGCCTTTTTTTAACATCGATATCAAAGTCATCTTTAAGAATGCGCGCATATTCGTTAAGAGCTGTGCGATACGCTTGTCTTTCTAAGTTCACACCATTGGTCCCCATCATGTCACGGGTACGAATATGAGTAGACTCGATCGCAAAGGATTCAGCATTAGATACCACTAGCCAATCATTGCTAACTAATAATCTATCCAAGGTAGATGGATCAGAAATGCTAGATGAACTTATCTCTTCATGTTCTTCTCGGGATTGCATAATGCTAGAATCAGAAGAAAACAGATCATCAGATCGATGATCTTCCATCTTAAATCCATGAAGGACAGAAGGAATAAAAATTCCTATTGCCACATACATCGTGGCAATAACAGTATAGATCAAATTTTGCATAGCAGATTTATAATGTCCTAAAACCATATGCTGAAGATTCAGCTGAACACAGTTTAAAAATACATGTTTACACCCTAGCGCTAGAAAATAAGGAGTATTCATAAAGAGGGCAAGCGCTATGCTGTGCACAGCTTGAACAAGGGCTAAAATATGTCCATTTAAGCCACCTTCTCTCTTACAGTCAGAAATCCTCTGAACACTTGCTGTTAACTGCCTATCCTCTTCTAAAATATAATAAGAAGGTTTTAAAAACCTTTTTATAGATTGGCTCATATTTTAAAATTAATTTCGTTATTTCTTTAAAATTATATCAAAAAACGAATTAAAAAAACATGCCAAATCATTTTTTGCCTTGATTATAGATATACTTGTGTGTTTTTAAATTAACGCCAGTCTCATTTAAGGAGACCCTAAAAGAAGCAAAGAAGCTCAATCAACGCCAGTATAATAGAGCTCTTTCGAAACCCATTTACCATAAATTCACAGATGATTTTCACAGAGAACCCAAGTGAATGATCCTAATTTAATAAAATCTAAATTGTCAATTAGATCAAAACCTGTTA
>JAITFW010000075.1 GCA_031281085.1 Chlamydiales bacterium
TTTTTGATTAAAATCCCCCAATTGACAAGAGATGTTTCCCATTTTTTTGCTCTAGGGGTGAAAATCCTTTGGCAATGGTTTTGGAGAGGTCAAAGGTTTGAATGATCGAGCAGAAAGGAAAAACGTAAAGCTTAGCTCACAAACTCTTCCTAAATGAAGCTGATAAAGCTCTTGGGTAGTTTAGAGAGAGTGTACAGAGAATTTTATGTATAGTGCTTTAAAATTTAAAGGAATGAAAAAAGCCATTTTAGCAGTGGGTAGAAAATGATCCGTGATTATGCATCGAATGCTGATTGAACAAAAAGATTTTATTTATGGGGAACCAAAAGCTGCTTGAAAAAAATAGAGAAATACAAAAGTTTGGAAAAGCAACTAAAATTTTTGTGAGAAAAACCGAAGAGATAGGCAAAGACGAAGCCCAGGTTAGTTCTTAGAAGCCGTTTCTAACATTGTCTTGCCTGTTTCTCTTCGGACGGCATAATGGAGCGAAGAACCCAAAATATAGTTCTTCAAAAAGACTCCGCAGAGAACCCTGGATTTTTTCCTTTATTTTCTTTTGCTGTACAAAATGATAAAAAACGTTTTTCTCTTCGTAAGTGAAAGATTAGCTTGGAGAACTTAGTGAAAAAAATACAATCATTTAATTTTCCTTGTGTGCAATTAGAGAACTTGGGTTTTTTATATTCAAAATGTAAGCGATTGATTTTGGATAATTAAGTAATCTGAATAGAGATCGAGTATCTTGTGCATCACTATCACCTTATAAAATTTGACAAGATAGTTTACTATAAAATCCGTCCCATATCAAGTCAAATTTTTATGCTTTTGTGTAAGGTGCATTCTTCATTTTTAGGTAAAAAAATAAAAACCACTAAATGTTTAGGTTTAGTGGTTTTTATAAAAAAATCTTTAAGTTTATACAGCCTCGAAACGATGCACTTTTTTATTTAGATAGTTTTCTCGATATTCTTTAATATCATCGACATGAACTACCCAAGCAGCTCCTCTACGATGTGCTTTCATAAGTCCTACGCGTGTTGCATAGTACACTTTCTGAGCAGGCACATTTAATAGTTGAGCAACTTGATTAACGGAATAAAACCCTTTATGATTATCAAATAAAAGTTCTCCATTATACATCGATTTCGTGCGGGAATACTTTCCGTTACGATATAGCTCAAGATCTGCAAGATCAATTGTCCATCTTGTTGCATCTTTTTTAGCTTTAAGCTTTTTTTGCTTAATCGCTACATAGATCGCTTGTCTTGTTACATTGTTGATCTTAGCTGCCTCTGTAATCGACACAATTTTCTTACCCGAAGAATTTAATTCCTCTAATCCACCTTGGATTTCTTCTCTTTCCATTTTTTATATATCCTCCAAAAAATCAAGATCTCTTTTATCAAACTGAAGCACCCATCAATCGCAAAAACCAATAACTAATAAATTAGAGGCGCTATTTGATTAAAAACTAGTAATTAAACTATTTTATTTGTCACTTCGAACAATTATTATGGCATATAAATGAATTGAAATCAAGCATGTATTAATTTTTTTAATTAGAATAGCTATTAGAAAAATAGAAATAGACAATTGCTTTTTTCTAGCTATAAACTTTAACTTTGTCATAAGCTAAAATTATAGGACTTTAAAATAAATATTTTTTATTTTACTTAAAATCAAAGACTTAAATCATGCTTCGCATTCTATTTATATTCGTATTAATTGTTAAGTTAATAAGCTTAGAAGCAGTAGAACCACCTAAATTAACAGCTAAAGAAACAAGGTTAAAAGTAGAAGAAATTTTAAAAGCCCATGTTTCTTATCAACAACTTAACCTTGAACTCATTAAAAGAGCTCTCAAAAACTATTTAGAAGAATTGGATCCTTTAAAAACTTATTTCCTTGATTATGAAATAGTTAAGTGGAATGACCCCTCTGACGAATTTCTCAAAGAGGTTTTGGCAGAATATGCATTAGAAAAATTTACTGTTTTTGAAAAAATACACCAACAAATGTTACTCGCTATCGATAGAAGAAATTCCCTAGAAAAACAACTGGAAAATTCCCCTCTTCCTGAAGGTGTTTCCCACTTAGAATTTAAAGATGCTCCATGGGCAAAAACTGTAGATGCACTAAAAGAGCGCTTGTTACGAATTAAATCATTGCAACTTCGTACTGCAACAAAAATAGACCCAGATATTCGCGATCAGTTTATACAAAGATTAACAAAAAGAAGACTTTGTCGAGAAAATGATTTAAAAGGACAAACAGATCAAGAAAAACAATGCATTGTTCTATCCTATGCTCTTAAATCCATAAGTTCAGCCTTAGATTCTCAAACTACCTATTTTACCCCTGCTGAAGCCAACCAATTCATGATTCAATTACAACAATGCTTGTTTGGAATTGGAGCACAGTTAAGAGATGATCTCAATGGGCTTACAGTAGTGCATATTCTAGAAAAAAGTCCAGCTAGCCTTCCTGATAAACTAAAAATTGGAGACCGGATTATTGCTGTGAATGGCGAACCAATCATAGGCTTAGAAATCACAGAAGCTGTAGGGCTTATTCGAGGTCCTCAAGGATCTTCTGTAATTTTGACAGTGTTACGCGAGATAAAAGAAGGAGAAAATACTAAAGAAAACAAGCTAGAAATTGAGCTTGTCCGTGGAGAGATCGTTCTAAAAGAATCCAGGTTAGAAACTCTTATTGAGCCATATGGCAACGGTGTGATTGCTATCTTACATTTATTTTGCTTTTATCAAGACAATCATAGTAGCTCTGCAACTGATTTAGCTAAGGCAATAGAGGAGATTAAGAAAAATCATCTTTTAAAAGGAATTATTCTCGATCTGCGTAACAATGCAGGAGGCCTGTTAAGCGAAGCTGTGTCAGTGAGTAGCTTATTTCTTTCAAAAGGGATTGTTGTTTCCATTAAGGATAATCGAGATAAGGTTTTTCACTTGCGCAACTTAGAAAATAAAAAAGAATGGGATGGCCCATTGATTGTCCTTACCAATCGCATGAGCGCTTCTTCTTCAGAAATTGTAGCCCAAACTCTTAAAGACTATGGGAGAGCCATTATCATAGGCGATCCTGAAACATTTGGAAAAGGAACTTTTCAAACCTGTACTTTAGAATACAACAACTTTGGTAAAGTAAACCCCACAGGAGAGTATAAGGTAACTAGAGGTAGGTATTATACGGCTTCAGGAAAAAGCCCCCAACTCGTTGGTGTGGCAAGTGACATTGTGCTCCCTGGTGCGTTATCTACATTAGAAATTGGGGAGAAATATTCCAAGTTTCCTGTGGAAACAGACCATATTGAGCCCCATTTTGAAGATAATCTTGCCGATATCCCCTTTATCTATAAACAAAGAATTAGCAAACTTTATCAAGAAGACAAACAATCCGTTCTAGCTATTAAAAACTTAAATCTTTTGAAAAAAAATGCAGAAGAGCGAGTGGCTCATAATAAAAATTATCAAAACTTCCTGAAAGAAATGGCAAAGAAAGATGAGTGGGGAGAGCCTACCTTATTCTTTGGTTTAAACGATTTACAATTAGAAGAAACAATTAAAGTAATGAAAGATTATATTTTATTAACAGATAAAGAAAAAGTTCTTGTAGCTCCAGCTGCTTAAAAGACTTGCCTTCTATTTATTCATAGTGAAAAATTGCTCTTTCTAAACCTCTTTTACTTTAAATTAAAAAATGAAAAAAATACGCGTTCGCATTGCGCCATCCCCTACGGGGGATCCCCATGTAGGTACAGCATACATGGCCCTTTTTAATTACATTTTTGCTCATCATTTTGCTGGGGAATTCATTTTAAGGATCGAAGACACAGATCAAAACCGCTCTAGACCAGAGTACGAAAAAAATATTTACGAAGCTCTTAAATGGGTAGGTATTACATGGAATGAAGGGCCCGACATTGGAGGACCTTTTGGACCTTATCGTCAATCAGAACGTACTGATATTTATCGCAAATATTGCCAACTGCTCATAGAGCAAAAAAAAGCCTACAAATGTTTTGCTACTCCCCAAGAGCTCTCTGAAATGCGAGAAATGGCAGGCAAATTAGGAAAGCGATTGGGCTATGATCGTAGGTATCGCAATTTAAGTGCTGAAGAGATTGCTATACGAGAAAAAGAAGGACAACCCTATGTGGTTCGTCTTAAAATCCCTTTATCTGGAGAATGCATTTTTGAAGATGCGATTAAAGGACGGATCAGCTGCCCTTGGGCTGATATAGACGACCAGATTTTGCTCAAATCCGATGGACTTCCTACCTACCATTTAGCAAATGTAGTTGACGATCATCTTATGCATATTTCTCACGTCATTAGAGGAGATGAATGGATGAGCTCAACACCTAAACACATCTTTCTCTATGAAAGTTTAGGATGGACTCCTCCTATTTTTATGCATATGCCTTTGCTTTTGGGCAAAGATGGTAAAAAATTATCAAAAAGAAAAAATCCAACCTCCATTTTTTACTATCGAGATAGCGGATATCTACAGGAAGCTTTTATCAATTTCTTAAGCTTAATGGGCTATAGTATGTTAAACGATAAGGAAATTTATAGTTTAGACGAAATGATCCATGCATTTACACCTTCTCGCATTGGTACTTCTGGAGCCTATTTTGATATTCAAAAGTTAGATTGGCTGAATCAGCAATACTTGATAAAAACTATCCCTGAGGATGCTTTATGGGAAAGGATCAAAAAGTGGTCATTCAACGATGCCTTCATGCAAAAACTCATGCCTCTTTGCCATACACGTATGAAAACCTTTGGCGATTTCATACAGCTATGCGACTTTTTATTCCTCAATCATCTTACCTATACAGAAGAATTGCTCTGCCCTAATTCATTGACGAAAGAAAAGAGCGCATCTGTTTTACAGACAATTATTTGGAGTATGGATGCACAGGAAAATTGGAAACGTTTAGGAATTGAAAGAGCTTCTCATGAAGTTTCCGAGAAATTTGATATCCATCATAAAAAAATGATAATTCCCTTATTATATGGAGCCATTACAGGAAAGCGCCATGGATTACCTTTGTTTGATTCCGTAGAACTTCTAGGTAAAGATAGAGTGCGCGCCCGGTTGCTAAATGCTATTCAATTCTTAGGTGGGCTTTCTCATAAAAAATTAGACCTCTTGACAAAAGCATGGCATACAAAAGATTGCAGACCTTTATAATTAATGGGAGCTTTCATAAGAGGGTTGCTCCGATGTATCAGAGATAATATAATGGCGCTGATACCCCCCGCCACCCCCTGTACATGCACAAAGAAGCCCTAAGGAAATTCCTAAAATAAAATACTGTATTTTCATAATAACCTTTTGATTTTTATGCTTATTCCTAAAGATTCTTCCGTTTATAATCAGCAATACTCTCGAAAAAATCCAGCATTTATCTCTATTTCAGAGCGTATACTCTTAACAAAACCTGAGTCAACAAAAAAGGCTTTTCATCTTGTCCTAGATATTCAAAATACGGCTATCACCTTTAAGCCAGGAGACGCCATTGCTATCTATCCTGAAAATGACCCTCTTATAGCATTAGAAATCTCTCAATTATTACAACAAGATCTAAAGCAACAGGTTTACTACGTTCGTAGTAATAAAACCCTTTCTCTCTATGAACTATTAGTAAAAAAAGTAAATACGGTTCGGTTGACCTCTCATATGTTAAAAACGTTTTGCCTACATACACAAAACGTCCAAGAAAAACAACAGCTAGAAGACTTGCTACATCCTCAATCCAAAGAACTTTTAGCTCAGTATTTAACCCAAACGGATTTAATAGATTTTCTAAAAACATATGATGCTACAAATATCCCTCTCGAGAAATTTTGTGAAAACCTCTCCCCCCTATTACCTAGATTTTATTCCATTGCCTCCTCACAACTAGCTCATCCCCATTGCTTAGAGCTCACAGTTGTTTTAGTGGAGTACAAAAAAAATAACCGTATTCAATACGGCACAGGAAGTCATTTCTTATGCAACTTAGCCAAATTAAAAGAGACTAAACTAGCTGTTTACATACAACCCACTACGGACTTTACTCTTCCAGAAGACCCAACAGCTCCCATGATTATGGTAGGGCCTGGCAGTGGAGTAGCTCCTTTTAGAGGTTTTATTCAAGAAAGAATCCTTAAAGGACATATAGGAAAAAACTGGTTATTTTTTGGAGAAAGGAATCGAAAATACGATTTTTTTTATCAAGATTTTTGGGAACATCTAGTCGCTACGAAAAAACTTCATCTTGATCTAGCCTTTTCTCGTGATCAGGAGCATAAAGTCTACGTACAACATAAACTTCTTATGCAAGCTCAAGAGATCTGGCATTGGCTTCAAGAAGGTTCTTATTTCTACCTCTGCGGAGATGCCAAGCAGATGTCTAAAAATGTAGAAGAAGCCCTAGGACAAATCATTTGCAGTCAAGGACAGATGAGCCAAGAAGAATCCTTGTGCTACATCAAGGCTCTTAAAAAACAAAAACGCTATGTGAAAGAGGTCTATTAATATTCTAGTGTGGTAAGAATGCAAAAACATTGCAACCCATCACCACAACCGAAATCTGTTAATCCATCACCAGAAGTTACTGTAATCCCTACTTGAGAGACCTCTAGTTGCATCACTTTTGCAATAGATCGACGCATCTCATCGATGCGACTTTGCAATCTTGGCCTTTTACCTTCAATGCTAAGAGCTATATGTTGTATTTTTTGTTTTCTTAAGGTTTTTAAGGCGTGTTCCAGATAGATTTGTGAGTCAGTTATCCCTTCTTGATGGCAAAGCGTAATAGCAACATCACCTAAAATAGCAACACCTGTAACAGAAGTAATTGCATTACAAATCGCATGAAATACCACATCTCCATCTGAGTCTGCATCTAAACCAGGTGTTTCTGGAAAAATTAATCCTCCAATTCTACAGGGTTTGATCGCATCTGGGTTTACAAATCGATGACTGTCCTGACCAATCCCTACGCGTGTATAAGGCATTTTTACGCTCCTGTTCTATTTTGTGTTTTTTCCCCCTTTCTATGTCGCGCAATAGCTAGCTGAATTAACTGATCAATGAGTTGGGAATAAGAAAGACCGCTAATCTCCCATAGCTTAGGATACATGCTAATCCGTGTAAATCCAGGAATCGTATTGATTTCGTTCACTAAAAGTTCTTGATGTTTGGTTAAAAAAAAATCTACTCGTGCCATGCCCTCACAACATAGAGTTCGGAAAACGGTCATTGCCGTTGTTTGAATCTGTGTAATCTGCTCTTTAGCAAGAGCAGCTGGAACATGTAGTCTAGCTCCTTTAGTATTCATATATTTTGCTTCATAGGAATAAAACTCATGCAGAGGCTCTATTTCTCCTGGCAAAGAGGCCTGTAAATCTTCATTCCCTAAGACAGCACATTCGATTTCCCTTCCTTGAATATATTTTTCTAGCAAAATTTTGTGATCGTATAGGAAGGCATTTTTGATGGCTAAAAAATAGGTCTCTTGATGACTTACTTTCGTTATTCCTATAGAAGATCCTGCATTGGCAGGTTTTACAAAGAAAGGACAACCTAATTTGAAAACAACTTGCTCAAAAGCAGGAATTTCTTGATGATCATGGAGACAAATAAAGGGGGCTACAAGGATATCAGCTTGTTGCAAAAGACGTTTCATCACATCTTTATCCATACCAATAGCAGACCCAAGCACTCCAGCTCCTACAAAAGGGATATTCGCTAGTTGCAATAGTCCTTGTATCGTTCCATCTTCTCCATACGTTCCATGTAAAACAGGAAAAATCACATCTAAATCCAAGCTTTCTTGTAACTTAGAATCTTTATAACTCACGATCTGTTTACGTTCTTCGGTCGGAACAATGGCTAATTTCTTTGTGGAGTTCTTTAATCTTGCAGTAGAAAAAACCATCTTTTTTAACGTTTCCTGCGTTTCTAGATGCCAATGACCTTGTTTATTAATACTGATTAAAACCGGCTCATATTTTTCTAGATCTAGCGCTTCAAGGATATTTCTCGCTGAAATTAAAGAAACCTCATGCTCTGGTGATTTGCCTCCAAAAAGAAGACCTACTCTGACTTTCTTTTTCATGATTTCACCTTAAGTACAACTGTTATGCTACGAGAGATCCTTATTTCTCAATAGCTATTTTACGCTATCCATTTTGATCAAATCTTACAACTTAAGGACAAACGTTTGACAAAACGATCTATTCTCCCTATTCTTAAGATTATCCAAAGGCTTATAGATATGCTAAAAATCAAAGGAAACCACCCTCTCAAAGGTCAAGTAAAAGTAGCAGGTGCAAAAAATTCGATCACTAAACTTTTAGTAGCTTCTCTTTTATCTAATCAAAAATGCATTTTCCATAATGTACCAGATATTTCTGAAGTAGAAATAACCATTGCACTGTGTCAAGAAATCGGATCTCAAATCGCTTGGGATCGTTCAAGTGGAATCATTGAAATTATCACACCAGAACTTAAAAGTTGTTACATTCCTCAACGCTTTTCTGGTTCTAACCGCATCCCTATTTTAATGATTGGTGCTCTTTTAGGTCGCACGGACGAAGATATTATCGTTCCAACAGCTGGTGGATGCAATATCGGTAAAAGACCTATTGATTTTCATATTCACGCATTAGAAAAACTAGGCGCTCAGATTGAATACCGCCGCATGAAAAAAGAAGGGGCCTATTTTGCAAGAGCACATCATGGTTTAATAGGAACTATCATTACTCTGCCTTACCCTTCCGTAGGAGCTACAGAAAATACCATTCTCTCTGCTGTTAGTGCAAAAGGCACAACCGTTATTAAAAATGCAGCCATAGAACCAGAGATCGTCGACCTTATGCTCTTTTTACAAAAACTAGGAGTCACCATTGAAATGGATGTAGATCGTACCATCCGCATCCAGCAGACTAAAGTATTCCATGAAGTGGAACATACAGTCATCTCAGATCGCACAGAAGCAGCTTCTTTCGCCTTAGCTGCTATTGGTACAAAAGGCAGAGTTCTCGTAGAAGGAGCCCAACATCAACCGATGATTTCTTTCTTAAACAGATTACGCGAGGTGAATGGAGGCTTTGAAGTGAAGAAAAACGGGATTGAATTCTTCTATAACGGCCCTCTACGCGGTGGTATTCATTTAGAAACCGATGTGCATCCAGGGTTTCTCACCGATTGGCAACAACCCTTTGTCGTTTTGCTCACCCAAGCACATGGAGCTTCTGTTGTCCATGAAACGGTTTACGAGAATCGTTTTGGATATATAGAAACATTAAAAAACATGGGAGCAGACATCCAATTGTTCACTCAGTGTTTAGGAGGTCGCTTATGTCGTTTTGCTGCACAAAATTATCAACACAGCGTTGTGATCCGAGGTGCAACCCCTCTTCATGCAAAAGAGATTTGCATCCCTGATTTACGTGCAGGATTCGCTTATGTCTTAGCAGCACTACTCGCCCCTGAAACGAGCCTACTTAGCGGTATTCACTATTTAAAGCGAGGATATGAGAACATTGTCGAAAAGCTTTCCTTTATCGGAGCACATATCGAATACACATCACAAAAAAGCATTCCTATTCCCCTATCGGAGTGCGTAGATACCATTACCCAGCTCTCTCAAGTGAAAGCAACCAGCAAATAAGTTTTTGTATTTTCCCCTTTATTATTCAGTGGAATAAAAAAATTTATATATGTATAAGTAGTGTTTTTCTTATATGAGAGAAAAATATGTGTGTAAATCCATTGGCAGGAGTTATTAAATCCATCTGTTTCGTTGTAAATGATGGAAAATGTTTACTTATCAATAAAAGTTCTTCCGATGATATAAATAATTGGAGAGTTCCAGGAGGAACCCTTCAGAAAAACGAAGATTATTTAGCAGCTATTTTTAAAATGGTTCGTCAACAAACAAATATAGACCTCCGAAGCATCAATTTTACCTATTGTCGTAAAATAGAGTCTATAAATCAAGCAGATCCCATCTTACATGTTTTTCTTAGTGTTCTAAAAAGAGATCATTGTTTAAAAATTTTTTCTAAAAAAGGATATCAACTTGAGTGGTTCGATCCAAGTCAAATAAAACGCGTTAACTTTCAGAAAAAATATAAAAAAGCCTTTCAATTTATCTGCATTTCTCATTTTTATCAGGAAGTTCATCAGCAAGAAATGATAAAGCAACCCCTTATAGAAAGAACATTCTTATATCCTAGAGTCATTATCAATCTTATCGGAACAGCTGGATCAGGCAAAGGCACTCAAGGAAAGCAGCTCTCAGAAAAATACAAATTGCCTGTTTTATCTTTAGGGGATCTCTACAGGAATGAATGCAAAAATAAAACTCCTATCGGAAATTTGATTTCACTTCATCATCAAGTTAACGGGCAGATGGCTTTTGCTCCTGATGAACTTGCTTATGGGTTGCTATTTAAGAGAATAGCTGACTCCGTACATGAAAAGGGATTTATTTTAGATGGATTTCCTAGAACTGCAGAGCAAGGTAAAATTTACAATCATGGTTTCTTGAGACCAAATGATATTCATATTCCTATCTATCTTTCACTAGATGAAACTACTATTTACAACCGTTTAGAATTCCGTTACATCTGTTCCCAATGTACACAACAGGTAAGAAAAGAGGATAAATTAGCTAAAAAAGATTATTGTCCAAAATGTAACGGCAATCTTGTGAAGAGAAAAGAAGATATTTCCCGAGAGAACATCGATCAACGTTTACAATTTTTTAAAAAAAATATCCCAAACGTTATTTCATCTATTATTTTAAGAGATCCCATTTCTATTATCTACGCAGAAAATTCTTTAACTCCTCAAGATGTATTTAAAAGAATAGAGGAGGTTGTAGATCAAAGAATTTTATTTTGGCAAAAACATCAAAATAAGAAAAAATCTGATTTAAATGAACAATATACTTTACTCGGAATCATTTTTTGTCTTAGTGCAATGGTTATTGGTATTAAAATATTGGGAAAATCTCAAAAATGATCCTATTAGCAACACATCTTCTCATTTCATCTCCTAAGTTCGCTTCTCCAATGGATGCAAACCAACAGAACGAATTAATGGAGTCTATCATCTTCAATCCAGCAATTTTCAGAAGAGTATCATCTTTTTTCCCCGAAACATTTACCATTTCTCTCCTTCATAGTTTTTCAAATGATAATTTTCTTGTAACAAATGACAAAGAAAAAGTTGTTATACGGGTTCCTAGGGAAAAGATGCATTCTCTCGTTGATCGTCATTTTGAATATAAAAATAGTCTATTAGCTCAGAAAGAAGGATTTAATCCTCTAGAAATATTATTTTTTGATCTTAGTGATGGACTACAAGTAACGCGCTTTTTGGAAAAAGCAACTTTTTTATCAAGAAATGACTTGAGTGATGAGAAAAAAATAGATGAAATTGTAAATGTATTGCGAAGATTACATAAAAGTAAAATCATTTTTGAAAATATATTTAATCCTTTTCATCGATTAAAAAATATTTTACACATTCTAAAGGTGCAAAGAGGGGAACTTTCCACTCGTTTTTATGAAATTCATTCTAATATTTATGAATTGGAGAAGATATTAGAATGGAACTGTTTTGAAAGTAGTCCTTGTCATAACGACCCTGTCCCCAGTAATTTTGTCCTAATAGATAATTCTTTTAAATTAATCGACTGGGAATATTCCGGAAACAACGATCCTGCTTGGGACCTTGCATACCTTTTTACTATTCTTTCTCTTTCTAAGGAACAAGAAAATTTTCTAATAAATTCTTATTCTTCCAAAAAAATAGATATCATCCAAGCAAAAATGACCTTTTTTAAACCAATTATTCATTTGACAATTAGCTTATGGGCTACATTACAAGTTTTAGAAAATTTTCCTAAATTATCAAAAAACCAACTTGATATTCTATCTACAGAACATTTTGAAAAATATAAAAAATTGATTTTATCTGAAGATTTTAGCTTAGCAATAGCACTATTAAAAAACATTTCAACTTAACAAAGTTAAACTTTTTTGAAAGAATAAAAAAATATGATATCGATTTTAGCAAAATCTTCTAGTGATAAAAGTATTAAATATGTTCTCGGAAACAAGACTGGTAATAAATTTGAAGCAGTTTATTTTAAATTTTTTGAAGAAGAGGATAAAAACAGGCCTTATTTTAATTATTATCTGGAAGATGGACAACTTCCTACTTACACAATTTGTATCTCTTCTCAGATAGGTTGTGCTATGGGATGTACATTTTGTGCAACAGGTTATGGAGGTTTCTTTAAAAATATTTCAGCTGAAGAACTGCTCGAACAAGTTTTTCTTATTCGTAACGATTTGATAAAAGAAAAGATAGAAAAGGTAGAAAGTTTAGGGAATATTATACTAATGGGAATGGGAGAGCCTTTAATGAATCTTCCTAATGTTCTAAAGTTTTGTAGAAAATTAAATACAATCTCGACTAACTTCATAAAATTAAAAAGCATCTCTACTATTGGAATCGTTCCAAAAATTAAAGAACTAGCTCATGTTTTAGACATAAACATAAAATTATTTTTGTCTTTACATTCTCCATTTGATGAAGAAAGATCTTCTTTAATGCCAATCAACCTAAAGTACAATATTCAAGAAATAATTGCAGCCTGTGAGTATTTTGCACATATTCAGCAACAGAAAATTATTGTCTGTTATCTCCTGCTTAAAGGAATTAATGATTCTGAAAAACATGCTCAAGCATTTTCCGAGCTTCTTAACCCTCAGTTTTTTGAGACTCAAATTCTATCATATAATCCTATTCCCAATGTAGATTTTGAAAGACCCTCTATAAAGACAGCTTTTTCTTTCGCTCAAATTATTAAAGAAAAAGGATTAACTACTGATATTAGAATTAGTAAAGGACAGGATATTCAAGGAGGCTGTGGACAGTTAGTTCAAGAAGATACAGGCAAAACCATTAAAAAAAGAGATATCGTAAAATGTGCATTACCGTTGTCTTTGCCATAATTAACATGCAGAACAAGGTTCTTCTTGTCAAAAACCGAGATAAAAAAGGTATAGAAAGATGGACACTGCCTGGAGGAAAAGTTGAAAAAGAAGAAACTTTATATGACGCACTTTGTAGAGAGGTCTTTGAAGAAACAAAATATATAGTGAAGCAAGCAGAATTAGCATATATTCATGAAGCTTTTTTTACAAATGTTTCTGCGCACGTTAGAGCTATTGTTTTCCATACACAGGTTGACCAAACTTCACCTCAAGAGTCCCCAATACCTAAGTCAGATAAAGTTATCATTTCAAAAAAATGGGTTTTAATCTCCAACTTATCAAAGTATATTAAAGATGAAAAAATTCTCTTTTCTTTACGAGATTGGTTAAATCATCTTCGAACATCACAATATTTTATCACCAAAGATATGAAATGGTAAAAAATGTACCAACTACAGAAGAATATAAGGTTGCATTCAAAAAAGAGCTAAAGAAGTTTGAATATTTTATTCAAATTAAGGCTGACTTGATAGCAAAAGGCATCAATGTAAAAAACCGCATTACCGAAGGACTTGCATTTAATACAAAACAAATTCATTTGTACCAACATTACGTTGTTAAGCATTCTAGTTCTATTCCAGAAGATATCATTCTTTACTCTGAAAATGAAGTGATCCCTAAAACAGTGATCTCTAAGATTCGTTTTAATCCTGATTCTGAATGGTACTTAGACTATGAAAAAGGATATAAACTAAGAAATGATAAAAAAGGAAAAGAACACTCTGTTATACCAACTTCTCCAACCAATTTTGATAATCAATTTATCCACAATTCTCTCTTAGCCAGTATTGTCCAGAAACTGGGAACCGATGTAGCTGGCGTTATCATTAGTAACTATTGTTTCTATTTTAAGACAAAAAAAGAATGTCGGTTTTGTGAAATTTATCAAACCCATAAGTCTCACAAGACTTTTGCTAAAGTAACAAAGCCCACTAAAGAGATTATTGACGGTTTAGAATTAGCTTTTAAATTAGACCCAAATTTAAAATATATCCTGCTGAATTCAGGGAATATCATCTCTTATGATCAGACTGTTTTAGAATTTATAAAGGTTGCTCAAGGTATAAAAGAATTAAAGGAAAACCGCAATATTGATCTTATTGGAATTCTTATGCCGCCTGAAAATTTTTCTCTAATAGATGAAATGAAACAGACTGGTTTTGATAAAGTGTACTTTGATATTGAAGTTTTTAATCCAAGTTTATTTCAAATCATTACTCCTGGAAAAGCAGAATATGGATATAAAAGAATGTTTTCCGCTTTAGAATATGCAAAAGAAGTCTTTGGTAAAGGATCTGCTTATAGTAGTTTTATATATGGAATTCAGAGTCTACCGATAGATCTCCATACATCTGGATGGAATCCTCAAATAGAAAATCAAAAAGCATTAGAGGCTGTTAATGGACTTCTAGACAAAGGAATTGTTCCTCTTTACTGCGTTTATCATTATTCCGGACATAATCAGATTGGTTCTTTGACGTTAAATGCAGAAGCCTTATTTGAATTTTCAGTGCAATATGGAAAAAAGGTTTATCTAAGTGGAATAATTCCCGAAGCTAGAGATTCCGTTGTTTATAGTTCGACCTCTGTTACAAATACTTTATTAAATGATGGATATAATTTAGCAAAATTGAAGAACTTATGTTTGATCTAATTATTTTTTCATTTGCTTTTGGAGTTTTAACAAAACTAGCCGATCTTTTTAATGAACATGGGCTCAGAGAACCTTTTAAAGGATCATCGATATTAGCAGGAATCTTTTGGGGTATAGCAGGAATGGGATTGATTTATTTTAATCCATCGTTGAGTGTTTTTTACACTGCTCTAGTTTTTTATTGGTTATTAAGTATGAAATTAGATGATAAAAATCATGCTATCGGTGGTTTAATAGTAATTTTGTCTAGTATAAAGATCTGCTCTCTTGATCTTTCTGCTCATGTTTTAGAAATCATTGTTATCATATTTGCATATGAGATTACTCGATATTTACAGAGTGTTATAAAAAATGGATTCATTAAAAGAGCAATTAAACTGCGTTTGTATATTATTCCTTGTTTTTATTCATTCTACACACGTGATTATTCTGTAATTATTGCAACTCTTATAGCATTCTCCGGCATAAGATGCATCAATAAAGTTTTTTTAGCAAAAAAAGTCAAGTGGCTAAAAAATGATGATTAGAGCTGCTATATTTGATTTTGGAGGAGTGGTTCTTGATTTTCCTGTAACTGGTATAGAGAAATTTGTCTCTCATTCTCTCAATATACCCATGGATTTAGTAAAAAAAACTCTGTTTCCAATAGGCGGAGAACTAATAGAGGGAAAAGTTTTAGAAAACACTTTTTGGAGAAACTATACTTATTTAGTCCAACGCAGATTACCTTCTGACTGGGAAGAGCAATTAAAAGCATTTTTTTTTAAAAATGCCCAGATTAATGCAAAAGTGATTCAAATAGCACAAGTGTTAAAAGAAAAAGGGGTTCTTTTACCTTTATTATCCAATATCTCCCCAATTCAAGTAAAAATTTTTAAAGATCTTAATTATTTTATTCCTTTTGAGCCTTTGCTATTTTCCTGTGAAATAGGCCTCAAAAAACCGGACCCTAGAATTTTCCAATTTTTGTTAGAAAAATTGGATTTAAAGCCCAAAGAATGTCTTTTCATAGATGATGATCAACAAAATGTGAATACTGCAAACAATTTAGGAATAAACGGAATCCATTTCTATTCTGTGGAGAAATTCATTTGTGATTTAGCGTCATTTTTTGCCTTTGATTTATCCTCAAAAAAATAAAAACTACAAAACATCTCAATTTTTTTAGAACCAGGCCTATATTGATGATGAATAAAAATTCTTCTCAATTTATTTTAAGAGTAAATCAACTAGACCAGCCCTTGGATCTAATTGAAAAACACGAAGCTCATCGAAACGGAATTTTACATCGTGCATTTTCTATTTTTGTTTTCCGCTGGCTCAACTCTTCTTTGCAATTACTTTTACAGCAAAGAACTCAAGAAAAATATCATTCGGGAGGATTATGGACTAATACTTGCTGTAGCCATGCTAAAAAAGCTGCTCCCCTAGAAAATCTAGCTAAACATCGATTAAAAATTGAGATGGGATTTTCTTGCAAGCTTTATCATGCTGGATTCTTTCATTATAAAGCAAGCGTTGGAAATGAAATGATAGAACATGAGATTGATCATGTCTTTATTGGTTTACACAACCCACGATTTATTCGACCTAATCCGCAAGAAGTTCAAAGTTATAAATGGATAGATATAGAGACTCTTCAAAACCTTTCACAAGAAGAACAAAAAAAATTTACTGTTTGGTTTTTTCAAGCTTTTGAATTAGCTTTAAAATCTATCAAATAACGTCTAGATCAAACAAAAACGACTTTCATTTTTAAAGCATACATCAAATACGCATCACGCAAAAAAGCTTATGGAAGATGTACATGCTTGGAATAAAATTAATGAATTTTAACCTCTACCCAAATATCTCGTATTTTCTGTTGAGGAAGAAGACTTTTAAAAAAGTGATACTTTTTAAAATCTTCTGCTAAACCATAAAAAATCTTATGGGCTTGAGAATCAAAATCTAAATCCTGTGGATCGTCCAAAGCGGGGAAAAGCCTAAAAGCATCCCAGTATGCGCGGATGGATTCTCTTTGGTAGAGATGATTGATAAATTGATAGACTAGAGCCTCTTTATCACACATTTTAGGAATACAGAGATTTTCAATAGAAATAAAAGATCCTTCTTTAGGGACGACAAAATCAATAAAGTCAAAATTGCGTTTTGAGCGGAAAATATAAGAGCTAGAAGCTAATGCTAGAGGAGAATTTTTAGTCACTAAAAAGTAATCTGCTCGTGCGTTTGCATAGGCTACTACCCATGGTTTTTGTTGTATCAAGAGATCTTTGACTTTTTCTGCTTGGGTCTTGGAGAGAGAAGAAGTAGAACCATATAGGTAAAACCCAGCTATTTCAATAGCTTCAATGGGATCGTCGACCATAACAATGCGATAATCCACTACTTTTGGATCGAAAATCATGTTCCAAGAAGGAACAAAAGGTTTGGTGAAAAACCCTTTATCGATTCCTAAGCCATAAACTTCCCAAGAAAGTGGAATAGAATAACGATTGTCCGGATCAAAGAAATGCCCTAATAACCCAGGAAGAAATTGATTAAAAAAAGGGAGCTTATTTCGATCTAATTCTTTGATCAGTTGATTTTTAACCAAAATACTCACTGCATAATCAGAAGGTATGACTAGATCATAGCCTTGCCCTTCTGTTGCTTTTAGCTTCATAATCAATTCTTCATTAGACGAATAGTTGCTGATACTCACTCTAATACCTGTTTTTTTCTCGAAGCTTTGAGTGATCTCCTCGTTTAAAATACCACCCCATGTAAAGACATTAATAGAGTCTTTAGAAGTAGAAGAAAATTTGGATCCATATAAAAAACAGGCTAATAGAAAAATCCAAACAAAGATAACGAACGCTCGAGTAAGGGATTTGGGCATAAAAAACCTTATATTATATCTTTTCGGAAAGAAGGTTTTAATTTTAAGATTAAACTGTTTTATTGCATAGCATTTTAAAAAACTTAAATCTAGTTTTTATATTAATAAATTGACCCTAAATTGGTAAGCACGTAAAATGTTTTAAAAAATCACTACATTTCCATCTATGTCAAAAATACCTTGTTGGAGAGCTATACAAAAAAAAAGCTTTATCCATTGGAGAGCCCTACTTTCCTATTTAGAGCTTCCTTTAGAAGAAGGGGAAAAAAAAATACTCCCTTCTCCTCGTTTTGTACTCAATCTTCCTTACCGATTGGCGCAAAAAATGAAAAAGGGCGATTGGAAAGATCCTTTACTACTGCAGTTTCTTCCTCTTAAACAAGAACTCGATCATCACCCGTTATTCGTATCGGATCCTGTTTTAGATCGCTCTTTTGCAAAAACTTCTAAGTTTCTGCATAAATATACAGGAAGAGCTTTACTTCTGTGCACAAGTGCTTGCGTTATGCATTGTAGATATTGCTTTCGGCAAAACTTCGCTTATGAGAAAGAAACCCTTGATTTTAGTAAAGAACTTAAAGAACTAGCACAAGATATAAGCTTAACAGAAATTATCTTAAGTGGAGGAGATCCGCTTTCATTAAGCAATGCAAAACTTCATCATTTATTGCAGGGATTGAATCAAATTCCCCATATTCAGAAAATTCGCTTTCACACGCGCTTTCCGATTGGAATTCCTGAAAGAATTGATGCTGGATTAGTTTCCATTCTTTCTCGTTTGGATAAACAAGTGATTTTTGTCATACATTCCAACCACCCAAAAGAATTAGACGAGGCTATTTTTCGAGCATTGAAACAGGTTCAAAAACTAGGGATTCCTCTGCTTTGCCAAACGGTTTTATTGCACCAAATCAACGATGACATAGAAGTATTAGTCGATTTATTCACTATGCTTAGCAACCATGGCATTTTACCCTATTACTTACACCAGCTCGATCGCGTAAAAGGTACCCAACATTTTGAAGCATCTATAGAAAAGGGGCAAGAATTGATCAAGCAGCTCTCTGCTAGACTTCCCGGATATTGTGTCCCGAAATATGTACAAGAGATCCCTAACCAACCGAATAAAACTTCTATTAATCTACATTCTTTCCAATGTTTGTAAACCTAAAATAGACAACCCCTTTTTTAGGACCTGAGCTGCTACTTCTGATAGCAATAACCGACTATTTTCTTCACGACTACCCTCTACTCTACAATCGCGGAAGAAAGCATGGAACTTTTCTGCTAAGGTGTACAGGTAATCACATAAATGATTCGGCAGAAGATCTTGGGACATCATTTGTAGCGTTTCGGGAAAAAGACATAAATGAAAAGCCATCGCTATTTCAGAAGGATGAGAAAGCACAATAGGTCCTTTTATAGCTTTTTTTCCTATCTTACGCTTAATTCCTTGAATACGTACATAAGCATATAATAAAAACGCTGCGGTATTGCCTTCAAACTTTAGCATCCGATCATAACTAAAAACATAATCTTTGATTCTATGACAACAAAGATCTGCATATTTTACAGCATCTATGCCTAAAATTTTAGCACTCTCTTCTAATTCTTCTTCTGATAGAAGGGGAAGCTTTGTCCTTAGGATTTGTTTAGCTCTTTGAATAGCTCCCATTAATAGATCTATAAGCCTTTCGGTCTCACCAGATCTAGTCTTAAATTTTTTTCCATCAGGACCTAATACAACACCAAAAGGGACGTGATCTAATTGTACCTGTTTAGGATCAAAATAATGGGCTTTTTCAGCAGCTTTGAAAAGCATGGCAAAATGTAAACTCTGCCCTGCATCGGTTACAATAATGATCCGAGTCGCTTTTTCTTTTTGCACTCGATGGTAAAGCGCTGCCATATCTGTAGTTTCATAATTATAGCCCCCATCAGACTTTTGCACGATCATAGGCAAGGGAGCGCCATCCCTTCCTATAAAGCCATCTAAGAAGATACATTTTGCTCCATTAGATACTGTAATTAACCCCTTCTGCTCTAAATCTGCAATGATTTGTGCAAGATAAGGACTATAAAAAGACTCTCCTCTTTCTACTAAACAAACATCTAAAAGCTGATAAATTTCTTGAAAAGCAGCCTTAGAAACCTCACAAATCCTCTTCCAAATCTGCAAGGAGCTTTTATTTCCTTGTTGTAATTTTACCACTTCTAACTGTGATAGCTTTTTAAACTCTGGATCTTGATCAAACTGGTATTTTGCTTTTTTGTACCAACTCATTAAAGTAAAAAGATGAATTGCTTCCTGAAAAGCTATCCATTCATATGTTTGAATATAAGCAATTAGCATGCCAAATTGCGTACCAAAGTCTCCTATATGGTTTAAGCGCAATACCTCATAACCTAAAAATTCAAATAGCCTAGCTAGAGCATCACCGATAATTGTCGATCGCAAATGCCCAACATGCAGCTCTTTTGCAATATTAGGAGAAGAGAATTCCACAATGATTTTTTCTTTTTTTACTAAGGGAACCCCTAAACGCTCATCTAAGAGCATAGATGTGACTCTCTTAGCTAAAAAATCTGGACATAGAAAAATATTGATAAAACCAACACCTGCAACCTCTATTTTTTCAATCATTCTATGACCTGTTTGGTCGTAAAGATCTACTACATCTACAATCTGCTTTGCAATTTGTCTAGGGTTGCTTTTTAGCATTTTAGCAATTTTTAAAGCACTGTTACATTGATAATGCCCAAATCGAGGCTGTGTGCTCTCTGTAATTTCTGCTTGCAAAAACACACAATCTGCAATTTCAACAGAAAATTGATTAGCAATCGCCTGCGTTACTTTCTCCTTTATTAAACTAATTAAATGAGCCATAAATTACATGGATGCATGATGAAAATAAGGAGGTTCTACACGTTTACCAATTTGATATTTTAGACGGTAGTCACCAAGAGAGAGCGCCGCCCTATGAGTAGAGAAGCGATTTTGTTCAGCAATATCATAAATCACCATAAGTTGGTCATAAATGCGATTGACGCGATTACGAGCTCGAATGGGATTATACCCTTCTGCTTCTAATTCTAGCGATACATTGATCAATCCTCCTGCATTGATAACAAAATCAGGAGCATACAAAATACCACGGTTAGCTAACTCATCAGCATCGCTATCATTCAGTAGTTGGTTATTAGCACAACCAGCAACAGCTAAACAACGCAAAAGAGGAATAGTACGGGAGTTTAATACCCCACCCATAGCACAAGGTGCTAGCATATCACACTCTACTTTTAAGATTTCTTCCGTAGAGAGAATTACAGCTCCGGTAAGTCGCTGAAGTTCTAAACATCTTTTTTGATCCAAATCGCTAATGATGAGATGTGCTCCAGACCAAAAAAGCAACTTAGCCAATTCAAAACCTACTGCACCTATACCTTGAATTGCAATTTTTCGGCCTTCTAGATCAGAAGAGCTATATATTTTTTTAAGAGTAGCCTGTATTCCTCTAAAAGTTCCCCAAGATGTAAAAACAGCTGGATTTCCACTACTTTTTTCATGAGGCAGACCTACTACATAAGGGGTGGTTTTACTAATAAGCAAAACATCTTCAGGAGAACAACCTACATCTTCTGCACAAATGTATTCCCCTTTAAGTTGATGCACTGCTTCTGCAAAAGCTGAAAGTAGTTCTTTTGTCTTATCCACCTTAGGATCTGCTATAATAACAGCCTTAGCCCCTCCCCAAGAGCACTCAGATAAAAGAGACTTATAAGTCATAGCTTTTGCAAGCCGCATTGCATCTTTTAAAGCCATTTCTTCATTGGAGTAGGGATAAATACGTATACCACCTAAAGTAGGCCCTATAACACTAGAGTGAATACAAATAATTGCATGCAATCCCACTTCTGCATTTAGCACCCTAATGATTTTTTCATAACCAGGAACCGAAATTTCTTCTAAAATAAGCGTTTTTTCACAGGCTTGGGCCATTTAGATGCCTCCTAAGTAGCTAATCAGAGGTTTTTACACCTTGCAAAACAATCTATTAAAATCATTTTTTTATTCAGCATATCTAATACAAGATCTGCTAAAATAAACATTTTCGCAACAGGATAACACAAACAGAAATGATGATCTACAAATTATTTATCTGTTAAGAGCATTAGCACTTACAAATTAGAGAGCCAATAGTTATTCTTATTCGAACATTAACTTGAATATTAAATAGATCCTAAGATATTCTTTTCTTTTCTACAAATGTAACGATTGGACTGTAGAGGGGAAAATGTCGATTATTGCAATTCCAGAAACTATTAAAAGCGAAATACTTAGATTCTTAAAAAAGAATAAAAAAGCAGATTTAATCACAACTTATCTCTTTTTTTTAGAAAAAAAATTTAACTTAAAACCTGTGCTTTTCATACGAGATAAAGTGATTTATCAGAGTAGAGAAGACCTTATCCACAGACTAGAAGAAGCAGGCAAGCTCTGGCGTGAAACAGAAATTAAAATTCAATACGGGCAGCAAAGTGTTAACGAGCAGAGTAAAAAAATCTACATATGTCCGTTTACAGGGAAAGTATTTGCAGATAATACACACCCTAACCCTCAAGATGCTATCTACGATTGGGTCTCCAAATGCCCTGAAAACACGGAACGAGTCGGTGGCTTGAAAGCAAAAAGATTCCTAGTCTCAGAAGATCTTGATGTGATAAAAAACTATATTGTCAAACGCAAAGAACCTATTAAAAAAATTGTCTTTTCCTCTGCTGTTACGGGTAAATTATTCAATAGTAAAGAAGCGGTAGTTCAAGACTTTGTTCAAAATCAGCTAAAAGATATTCCTTTAGAAGAAGTGCCCAGCCAAAATCGCTATCAGATTGAAGAGCACTTTATGTCTTTTATACAGACTCATTTAGAAGAGGGAAAAATCAATGCCTTTGTAGAAACTCTTGCTAATTACGATGAGTTTTCTACCTTTGTAGACTTATGGCTAGAAGAAGAGAAGGAAGAGGCTTAAAAAGAGATTTTTTTTTGATGAAGCAGAGTTTTATAAGTAGGTCAGCTGAAGAAACGTTCTGCATTGGACAAAAAATCGGATCAACTTTGATTCATTTACACTCGACAATTGGGTTATTTGGAGATCTGGGAGCAGGAAAAACAACGCTACTCAAAGGAATGATTCACTCTGCTGCAGGCATTGATTTCCAAGAGATTTGTAGTCCAACATTTAACTACCTCAACATTTATCAAGGGAAGCTTTCATCCGTGTACCATTTTGACCTTTATCGCCTTCTCGATGCAACTCAGTTCATATCTGCTGGATTTGATGATTTCTTTTACCTAAAAGGACTCTGTTGTTTGGAATGGGCTGAAAAAATTGATCCCTTATTGCCTAAAAAGACCATTCGCATCTACATCACTCATCTTAATGAAACACAAAGACAAATTGCAGTCATGGGGTTGCATGCTTAAAAAATCTTTTTTTCACAATGCACAATTCATCACAGCTGCTACCTGCATTTCCGACTTTCCTCATATGAACACCCCCTCGAAAAAACTCCTTAAAGAAGTTGCTATTGTAGGGAAATCTAATGTTGGCAAATCTTCTCTAATCAACTATCTTCTTAATAATTATACTATTGCAAAAACATCTTCAAAACCAGGAAAAACGCAAACGATTAATTTTTTTACTGTTGATCAGCAATTTCTTTTAGTAGATCTTCCCGGCTATGGTTATGCAAGAGTAGATAAAAAGACCAAAGAAAAATGGAGTGCATTAATTGATCTCTATTTAAAAACACGCTCAAGTTTACGGTTGATTTTATTTCTAGTAGATATTCGACGATCATTTACTGAAGATGACCTGAACTTCATCAAATGGGCTCATTTCCATCATAAAAATTTGTTAATCATTCTCACCAAAAGCGATAAACTGAAAACCCAAGAAATAAAAAAACAAATCTATACTGCTTCCAAAACACTCTCTTCTATTTTCCCTTTGCAGTCTTTTGAATTTTTAACTTGCTCTATTAAAGAGTCACAAAACAGAATAGCTCTTATCGAAAAGATCAAATCATTACTCCAAGAAAAACCATGACCTTACTCCACAAAGATGTGTTTGTTTGCCTAGACTGCGAAACAACTGGACTGGATCCAGACAAAGATGAAATTATTGAAGTCGCTATTGCACGCTTTAACTTCGATATGATTATAGACTCTTTTGAAACATTAATCGAACCCTCTTTTCCTATACCAGAAGAGTCAACAGCTATTCATCATATTACAGATCAAATGGTAAAGGGGAAGCCAAAAATTCAAGAAACGCTACCCCGCATTTTTGAGCTTATTGACAATTATATTATTATTGGTCATGGCATTACTAACGATATCTCTTTCTTAAATGCCTCCGCAAAAAAATATGCTATCCCAAATCATCTTTCCTCTATTCGCTATTTAGATACCTTGAGATTGGCTCGTTTATATGGAGAAAGTCCTACTAACTCATTGGAAATGTTACGCAAACATTTTAATATCGCAGAAGAGGGTGCTCATCGAGCTATGAATGATGTTATAGTGAACATTGAAGTGTTTAAATTTCTTGCTAAACGGTATAAAACAGTCACACAAATCCTTGAATGCTTAAAAAAACCTATTTTATTAAGAACCATGCCTCTTGGAAAACACAAAAGACGTAAATTCTCTGAAATACCTCTCGAATATCTACGGTGGGCTGCGCGCCAAAACTTTGATCAAGATTTGCTTTTTTCTATCCACCACGAACTAAAAAAACGTAAACAAGGTACACGCTTTTGCCAAGAAGCAAATCCTTTTTCTTCACTTTAAAATAAGAAGCACGCTGATGAATAAACTCTCATTAAAACAACTTGATGTAAAGAATAAAAAAGTCCTCTTGCGTGTCGATTTAAATGTCCCTATGAATGAAGAAGGAATCATTACAGATGATACGCGAATGAAAGAAGCACTAGGTTCTATCCAGTACATACTAGATCATAAAGGATCTGTTATCCTAATGAGTCACCTTGGTAGACCAAAAGGAAAATTCAATCTCAAACTCTCATTAGAGCCTTGTGCTAAGGCCCTTTCCCTTTTACTAAAATATCCGGTTTTAATGGCTAAAGACTGCATAGGGCCTAACGCACAAAACCTGGTAGCTCATCTACAACCAAATCAAATCCTTTTACTGGAAAACCTACGATTTGATCCAGCAGAAGAACATCCTTCAAGTAATCCAGAATTTGCTAAAAAACTAGCTAGTTTTGGAGATGTATATGTAAACGATGCCTTTGGAACAGCGCATCGAGAACACTCTTCGATCACAACCATTACAAAATACTTTCCCGGCAAATCCGCTATGGGATTTCTTATGCAAAAAGAAATCAATTTCTTAAGCTCTTTGATACAAAATCCACAAAGTCCTTTTTACGCAATTATTGGAGGCGCAAAAATCTCAAGCAAATTGGGCGTACTGAAGTCTCTCTTAAAAAAAGTAGACGGTTTGTTTATTGGAGGAGGAATGGCCTATACCCTATTAAAAGCCCAAGGGTATCCCATTGGCAACTCTATTTATGAAGAAGATCAGCTAGATGAGGCTCTTCAATTGATCAAAAGCTGTAAAGATCAAAAGCTGCCGCTTTGGCTGCCTGTAGATTTGCTCATAGCCGATCGCTTTTCCAAAACTGCAAATAGCAAATGCATCAAGGTCCATCAAGGAGTCTCAGATGGCTGGCAAGGAATGGATATAGGAGCGGAAACAATTGCTATCTGGGAAAAAGAGCTTGTAAAAGCTGCTACTCTATTTTGGAATGGGCCGCTAGGAGTTTTTGAATTTCCTGCATTTGCAAAAGGAACAGAAGCCATTGCTCGATGCATTGCTTCTTCAAAAGCCTTTTCAGTAATAGGCGGTGGAGATTCAGTTGCTGCTATCAATCAATTGCATCTTGCTAGCTCTTTTTCGCATATATCGACAGGAGGCGGGGCCTCTTTAGAATACCTAGAGTTTGGACATCTGCCTGGAATAGATAGATTATCAGATATTTAAATAAAAAATTTCAAACAATTGCCTTTTGTTCACTTTTTTTTAATTATTGAAAAATAAGTAAAAAAGGTTATAATTTAAGGCAACTTTAAGGCAGGAATATGTTTGCGGCAGCAAAATTTAGCAAGTTACGTACTTGTATATGGCCAATCTACCGCCATGAGCTGTTCAAGTTTGTGCCCCTTTTAGTTCTATTTTTTCTTATCGGATTCAATTATAGCCTTTTAAGAGCCACAAAAGATGCTCTTGTTATAACAGCTCCTTCTTCTGGCGCTGAAGCCCTTCCTTTTATTAAGGTCTGGGCCATTGTTCCCATGGCCTTTTTGTTTACCTTCTTATTTACTAGAGTATCGAATCGATTCTCTCGAGAAAAAACCTTCTATGCTATGATGAGCATTTTTATCGGATTTTTTACGATATTTCTCTTCCTTCTATACCCTTTTCAAGACACACTGCATCCACACTATTTAAGCGATCGCATACAACAGTCCCTGCCTATAGGCTTTCAAGGTTTTATCTCCTTATTTCGCAACTGGACATTCACCTTATTCTACGTCATGTCAGAGATGTGGAGCACCATTATTATGACGGTCTTGCTCTGGGGATTTGCTAATGATGTAACCTCTGTTCATGATGCTAAACGCTATTACGGCCTACTTGGAATTGGAATCAATATATCGGGTATCGTTGCTGGTCAAGTTGCTACGTCCATGTCTCGCTTAAATTATCACCCTTTTTTGCCTTTTGGTAATAATGCTTGGGATCAAGCCGTTTTTTTTCTTACCTCTTTAGTGATTGTAAACGGGATTTTATGCATGTTGATTTTCCGTTACATGCATAAAAAGAAACAAGGTTATAATTCAGAAAGTTACTGCAGTCAAAATGGAAACGAAAAAATTAAAATGGGCATGCGTAAAAATTTTGGCTATCTAACTAAGTCTCCCTACCTTATCTGTATTGCTGTTATTGTGATCACCTATAATATTGCGATTAATTTGATCGAAGTGGTCTGGAAAGACCAAGTAAAACAACTTTATCCTAACCCTGCTGACTTTAATGCCTATATGGGACAAATTCTCAAGTGGATTGGCATTGTTGCTACAGTAACCAGCATCTTTATCTCCAGTGTGATCATTAGACGATTTAGTTGGACCTTTAGTGCTCTAGCCTCTCCCTTTATTCTTTTGTTTACCGGAATAGCCTTCTTTGCTTGCTTTTTTTTTAAAGATATGGGCTTTGCTTCCATCTCCTCTTTTTTAGGGATTACTCCCCTAGCGCTTTGTGTCTTTCTTGGTTCTCTACAAAATTGTTTAGCAAGAGCTTCTAAATACACCCTATTCGATGTCACAAAAGAGATGGCTTTTACTCCTTTAAGCAAGGAGTGTAAACAAAAAGGAAAAGCTGCTATTGATGGTGTAGGATCGCGTCTTGGAAAATCAGGAGGCTCTCTCATCCACCAGACCCTTCTTATGTTCTTTGGGACTGTTGCTTTAAGCACTCCTTATGTGGCTATTATTTTGTTAGGAGTCATCAGCGCTTGGATAGTATCGGTTCGTTCTTTAGGAAATCAATTTGATAACTTGATCTCCCATCAAGCGACGTTAAAAGATCCCGATGAGGAACAATCTACAGAACCTGTGCTCGCTGAATCTAGCCATACTTAGCAAGCATCTTTTCTATAGAAAATTCGCATTCCATTTTATTTTTTTAGAAAATAAAGAACAGAGATTCATCGCCTAACTAGCAGTTAGATGCCCAGAGTTCAAAGTTCTTAAGGAAAATCGTTTCATTTCTGCAAACTCATCAGAAATAGTTCTCTTAAAGAACAGAAAAATCTGACTCATGTTTCACAAACAATATTTAATACACAAGAGGCATTTTATATCCCATATTCCGCATCCCCTAAGCCGCCGAATAGATTTTTTCAAACTCCCTTCCAAGCACGCTAAGTACCTGGTATCGAACTTTATTCATATTGAGCACCCTCTCTTGAATGCCTGAAGG
>JAITFW010000095.1 GCA_031281085.1 Chlamydiales bacterium
TAAAAATCTGGCAAGTCTCTCCAAGAAATTCCTGTTCTCATCACATATAAAATAGCACAAAAAAACATATAATCTCTTATTAACGCTGGTCTTCCTCTTCCATCTTTACATGCAAGTAAATCAAGGATGAAGATGTCTTTTGAAATAATCTTCTGTTATGGGGTATAAACGTTTATTGATCTAACTTGGCCTCTTTCTTCTTTTTATGGTTGTTAGATCATACCAAAAAAATCATTTGTTAACAGTGCCCTATGATCTCACAATCTTTAGAGGACAAATTTGCTGATTAAGCTTCGAAAGAGCTCTTGTGTTTAAGAAAACCCTAGCTTCTTATCAAAGAGATAAAGATTCTCCGAACCTGTGCTATCAAATCCTGCTTGAGATACTTCTTCTAAGATGGCAAGAATTCTCTCTTTTGCAATACATGAGTTGTCTTTAGATAAAAAGCGTAAGCGCCATTGATCAATACAAAAAGTCTCCGGCTGCCCATCGGGCCAGATCTTGACTCCTCGATTACTAATCATTTGCAAGGCAAGCGCATTCCATTGATTTGTGGTAAGTGCTTTAACAGGACTTTTATCCGCATAGATAAAAATGTCAACACCAATGAGTTCTCTTTTAGCAGGAGTAGAATGAGAGTGGGTATGAGTGACCTGAAACTTATTCGTATTTTGATAGGTGACAGGAGACAGGTATTGCGGTTTTTTATCTAAGAATTTGATTACCTGTAAAGCAAATTCTTGTGTCCCCATTTTATCCTTGCTAATACCCTTCTGAAAGATGTCATATGTGTGAAAACCTTCTTCTATTGTTTTCAACCATGCATTATGGATTCTTTCTGCTAATACGGTTTCTTCCAAGTAAACGAGCATCAAGACGCTTCCCAAGAGCAGAGCAGAGGGATTTGCTACATTTTGTCCGGCTCTTCTTGGAGCAGAGCCGTGAATTGCTTCAAACATCGCACCTCTGTTGCCGATGTTTGCGGAACCTGCAATGCCCACAGATCCAGAAATTTGAGCAGCTACATCTGAAAGGATGTCTCCATAAAGATTAGGCATAACAATGACGTCGAATATTTCTGGAGTATCCGCTAATTTAGCAGCTCCAATATCTACAATCCAGTGTTCATTCTGGATATGTGGATATTCTTTTGCAATTTCATCAAACACCTTATGAAATAATCCATCTGAAAATTTCATAATGTTGTCTTTTGTAAAACAGGTCACTTTTTTTCGATTGTGGAGAGATGCATATTCAAAAGCATAGCGAATGATTTTTTCAGAGCCAGGACGAGAAATCACTTTAAGCGATTTATACACATCTTGTGTTTGACGGTATTCAATGCCCGCATATAAATCCTCTTCGTTTTCCCTTACAATAACTACATCCATTTTAGGGTGTTTTGTGGTGATAAAAGGCGCATAAGAGATGCATGGACGTATATTTGCATACAATCCTAAAGTAGTGCGAATAGTTACGTTTAAGCTTTTAAATCCGCCTCCTTGTGGGGTAGTAATAGGCGCTTTTAGAAAAGCTTTTGTATGGCGTAGTATTTCCCAAGAGTTATGTGCGATTCCTGTTAGAATACCTTTGTTATATACTTGTTCTCCTATTTCGATAGAGTGAATATCTAAAGGAGCTCCTGCTTCTCGTAGAACATGTAAGGTGGCTTTCATGATTTCGGGTCCAATTCCATCACCATGAGCGACTGCTATAGGAATTTTTTTGTTCATTCTCACCTCAATTAACAAAGTCTTCTTTTACGGTTTTTTTTTGAAGACTTCAAGCAAAAATAGCATTTGTATATACTGTTGAAATACCACGAACATAAAAGTTTTTATGCAAGAAATACAAGAGATACTCAGTCGACAAAAACAATACTTAGCGCATTACTTTACCAATTTGCCTTTAGATCCATTACAAAAAGTCATAGAGCAATGCAGTAAAATATCAGGGTTATTAGTTCTTACAGGCGTTGGAAAGAGTGGGATTATTGCTGAAAAAATTGCAATGACACTTATTTCTACAGGGACAAAAGCATTGTATTTTCCTCCCACTAATTTTTTACATGGGGATATAGGGATCCTATCCGAGAAGGATCTACTTTTATTATTTAGTCGCAGCGGAGAAACAGAGGAACTGCTACACTTAATTCCTTTTGCCAAAAAAAGAAAAACTTTCATTATAGCAGTTGTTTCTCATCTAGATTCCCGTCTTTCTCGATTGGCTGATTTATCTATTTATTTGCCTGTTGAAAAAGAGTTGTGTCCTTTTAATTTAGCTCCCACTACTTCTACAATGGTACAATTATTATTCGGAGATCTTTTGACGATTTCTTTGATGCATAAAAACCAATTTGATCTTATCAGATATTCTCTCAATCATCCTGCTGGTTCCATTGGTAAAAAGGCAACATTAAAAGTAGAAGACTTAATGTTTTGCGATCAAGCGATTCCCTTAGCTGATCCTTCAGACAAACTGATTGATGTTTTATTTGAATTATCTGATAAAAAATGCGGAGCGATTTTGATTGTAGATAAGACAAAAAAACTACTAGGCATCTTCACAGATGGAGATTTACGAAGGACTTTACAGACGACAGGAGCTTCTGCTTTAGAACAATCCATGAGAGACTTAATGACAAGCTCTACTGTAGTTGTAAATCGGGATTTGCTTGCTTGGGATGCGCTAGCTCTCATGCAAAAAGATCCGAAAAGATATATCGCGATTTTGCCTGTTGTCTTAGAAGATCATACCGTAATAGGTATTTTACGTATGCATGATATTGTTCAAGCAGGAATTGCTTAAAAAATATTAATTTTGTTTTTCCCGTAAGGAACTTTGAGAAACATGGAATGTTTTCTGATTGTGGTTGTTTTTGCTCTGGGTTATCTAGCAATCATTTTAGAATATTATATCAAGTTGAACAAAACAGCTGTTGCTCTGTTTATTGGCGCGATTTGTTGGACAATTTATATGTCGTGTAAAAATTCGTCTGATTTATATGATTTAGGCCATCACGTCTCAGAAATTTCACAAATTATTTTTTTCTTAATCGGAGCTATGACATTAGTCGAGCTTATTGATTCTCATCGAGGCTTTAAAACGATTACGGATCGACTAAGGACAAGATCTAAGAAAAAAATGTTATGGGTCATTGCACTTGCTTCCTTTTTTCTTTCTGCAGTTCTCGATAATTTAACTACAACGATTTTAATAGTTTCCTTGCTACGCAAATTAATCCCTGATAAGAAAGAGAGATTTCTCTTAGTTTGCATCGTTGTAGTTGCTGCAAATGCAGGGGGGGCTTGGACTCCAATTGGAGATGTTACAACTACAATGCTCTGGATTAATGGGCAGATTTCTAGCTTTGCTATTATAAAAGCCTTAATTATTCCATCCATGATCTCACTATTCATTCCTCTTATTTGGTATTCTCTAAGGTTAAAGGGGAAATTTACTTCTGTTGATTTACAAAAAGTAGAGTCTGCTGAACCTGGTGCTAAAGTTGTTTTTTGTTTAGGAATAGCAGGTTTAATTTTTGTGCCCATTTTTAAAGGGTTAACAGGGCTTCCCCCTTTTATGGGAGTCATTTTAGCTTTATCTTTTTTATGGATTATTACAGATCTCATGCACTGTCCATATGAGGAAAGAAAGCATTTAAGAGTACCGCATGTGCTTACTCGAGTGGATACTTCAGGAGTATTGTTTTTTTTAGGAATTTTGCTATCTGTGGCAGCTCTGCAATCTGCTGGGATGCTAAAAATGGTAGCAGACTGGTTAAATAAAACAATAGACAACCCAGTTCTAATTGCTGCTTTATTAGGTGTTTTTTCTGCAATCGTAGACAATGTTCCTTTAGTTGCAGCTACAATGGGCATGTATCCATTGAAAGTATTTCCTATGGATTCTTCTTTTTGGCACATGATTGCTTATGCGGCTGGGACAGGGGGGAGTATTTTAATCATTGGTTCATCAGCAGGTATTGCCGTTATGGGTATCGAAAAGATTGATTTTCTCTCCTATGCTAAAAAAATGAGCATTCCTGTAGGGATTGGTTATCTAGCAGGTATAGTCAGCTATTTACTTATCAAGCCTCTTTTAACTTAAGTTCTAAAGTTATCTTTTTTTTATCTTATAGGGAAAAAAGCGAGAAAAGCAATTGCAAAAAAAGAGAGATATTATGTATGTTGTTTACTTCCTTGAGAGCGAAGGTTTAAGAAGCGCAAAAGGAATAGGATCAACGAGATTGGTTCAAAAGA
>JAITFW010000027.1 GCA_031281085.1 Chlamydiales bacterium
ATTCTGTCTCTTTGAGCTTGAAAAGCTTGCTGTGTCAAATATTGATTGGTCATATCAGTATTGGAAGGATAGGGCATAAAATACTCCTTGTGTAGTACATACACATTTTTTCTAGTTTATGAAATATTGTTTGTGAAACGTTATTTGTGAAACATGAGTCAGATTTTTCGTTCTTTAAGCAGATCCTTTTGGATGACTTTTAAGAACTTTGAACTCTAGGCATCTAACCGCTAGTTAGGCGATGAATCTCTGTCTTTATTTTCTGAAAATATTTTCTAAAAAAACAAAGCAGAAATCCTAAAATAGGGTTAGTGTATTTTTGATACGTAAATAATGTCAAATTTAAACTTGTCGAAACAGAAAGAATCTGAACAGAAAAAAGAGTCTCACTTATTCCCTGAGTATACCACTGCATTCGAAAGAGCCCTAATGATATTTTGGTAAATTTATCAGATTAAATCTTGATGTATACAATTTAAAGAGAGTGAGCTCTTTTTTCACTTTTAAGCTGTTTTTTCACTCGTTTAGCAATTCTTTTAACCCGAGGTCTCTTAACCTCTTTAAATAACTTGTTTAGAACATCTTTTTGAAGCCTTTTTCCTCCATTAGTGCCTAAATATAGAGTGGTAAGAGCTCCTACAGCAATTCCTAAGAAAGTCCCCAAAAATAGATTTTTACACGAATAGTCTGG
Organism: Chlamydiales bacterium; assembly: GCA_031281085.1. Classification (GTDB taxonomy): domain Bacteria; phylum Chlamydiota; class Chlamydiia; order Chlamydiales; family Rhabdochlamydiaceae; genus Rhabdochlamydia. The sequence continues at coordinate 692 of JAITFW010000027.1, forward strand.
TTGAAACATTTTTACCCTCATTTTGTCAGTTTTTTCCATAGCTGCATTCCGGCAGATGCTAATTCTAAGATATCGGCTAACTTAGCCTCGTTTTTTGCAATCTTCTTATCTAGATCTTTGAGTAAACTCTCAGGATCTTCCATTTTGTCTTTAACAACTTCTCCTGCATGAGCAAGAGCTTTTCCCATTAGGTATAGAGGAGACTTTCTATGTTTGTAAGAAGAGCTTTTTAAAAGAATAACTGCACTAGCACTAACAGCACTTCCAATAAGGACTCCTAAAAGGATATTTTTTGTATCATTTAGATTTGACATATTATTCATCCTTTATTTTTTTCAATAGAATCACTGCATCTGCCACATAATTAATCACTTCTGTAAGTTTTTCGTAGCTATTTTTTGTTTTATGTGATTTTCCGTGAGAAAGCTTAAGCAGAGGGGCAAATAAAAAATTTAAAGATTCTGATTTTTCTTTTACATCTACAGTTAAATCATTGACATTTTTAAGCAACGTAACGCTTTCAGTAGAGATTTCTTTTAAATCCCCTTCAACTTTAGTCAGAGTGTGTTTTGCTTTTTTTAACGTTGCACAAGAGCTACGCAGCGTCATAACCAAAAAAACAACTAAAACCACAAAGGCTAAGGTGCTTACTGCTATGCAAACCTCAATAATCATAAAAACTCTCTACTAAAAAATAGACTATAATATTTTCTTGTTCTTAATTTATATTGTGCAACTATTTATAATAATATGTAAATAAAAAGTATATTATATATTATAAAATATTAATTACTAATTACATAAAATGAATTTTTTTTATTCTTCTGTAATGAACTTCGAAAAATGAGAAGGAAATGCTTGAGAATTTATATTTCAAGGCCAGAAGATTCCAGCCTTGCATTTAAGAAAAATTAAGGTTTTACAGAAGCTTTAAGAATTTTAACTTCTTCTACAGGTTTATTATCTCCACTTGTTTTACTTTTTTCAATCCTTTCTACTGTTTCATAACCACTTACCACTTCGCCAAAAATAGTATGTCTATTATTCAACCAAGAGGCATTGTCTGTTGTTGTAATAAAGAACTGGCTGCCGTTTGTATTAGGTCCAGAATTAGCCATTGCAAGCAGGCCTTTTTTATTAAATACTTTTTTAGGCGTCACTTCATCTTCAAAACTTTTGCCCCAAATGGATTCTCCTCCGGTACCATTTCCTTTAGGATCTCCTCCTTGAATCATAAAATCTTTAATGACACGATGAAAAATCGTTCCATCGTACTTTTCTCCCGCTACAAGCCCTAAGAAATTTTCGCAAGCTTTAGGAGCAACATCAGGAAAGAGTTGCAATTCAATTGTGCCAAGATTTGTTTCAAAAACAACAATGGGTGTTTTAAGGTTTACTTGTTTTACTTCTAAAGATTGTTCAGGTTCCACTTTTTGTACCTCTAAAGATTGTATGGGATTTAATAAAGCAAAATTAGTTAATAAAATGATCAAATATTTAAAAAAGCCAGGCATCTGAATCCTCCTTTATTGGATGAATAAGTTTATCATAAATTTCTACAAAAGCAACCAAATGATTTTTTATCTCTGATCCTAAAAAAAAGAGATTATACATATAATTTATTTTATTTACAAAATGATTCATGCACTAGAGCGTGTCGACAATTAAGCCAGGTCGCAGAGAAAGGTAACGAGTAGCAATATAAATGCCTATTGAATGTTTGGAAGTAGTAGTAGAGGGGCTAGCTTTTAATTGACGACACGCTCTAGGAAAATAAATGATTATTTTTCACATTTTAATAGAATTTAAATAAGAGCATAAAATAATTAGAAAATACAGATGAGAATTTACTCTCATCAAGGTTTTTTGTTTTCAAATTTATTAAAATTATTTATTGTTTTAAAATTTTGTTAGACAAAAAAAATCAACTCAGCTAGATAAGAAAATACACATTATAAAAAAACAGTTTACTTATTGTAAGAAATTCATGACTAAATTAACAAAATCTCATGACAATTTATTTGGTTCTTTAAATCGATCTACAAAAAGAAAACCAAATCATGAATCTTCTTGTTCCTATTTGATTCCGATTGATGAAGTACCAGAATTATATCACCCTTACTCTGAAGTGAATTTATTTTTATCTCGAAGAATGAAACAAGAGATGCAAAATGCTCCGACTAAAGCTTGGTCCATACGATTAGAGCAGTATCTTCTAGAAAAAATGACTCCTGAATTTCAAAAAGAATTCCCCCAATTTCGAATCAGTGTTTCTGCGATAAAAAAAACATGGGAAAAGCTTGTTTTATACACAAAACAAATCCAAGATCAACCTGAAGCCATTACCGATGAAGGCAAAGTAAATATCCCTTTTTTAATTAAGCAAAATCTCAAAAACCACCTGCATTTAAAAAAGCCTCATTTTTCTGTTCCTTATTACCCTGCCTATCAGATGGCAAGCCGAATTAGTGAGTGTATTGCAGCAATTGATGGCGAAGAGCCTCATCTAGAAGAGTTGACAAAAATGATTTGGACTGCTCAGTGTCAACTAGACCCTCATTTAAAGGATCACATCAGTCCTTATTATGAGTATAGTCAAGCAGACGAGCTAATCGTAAAAATCATTTTAGAAGAAACAGCAAAGTACCCTAACATTACATATCGCCAACTAGAATATAACACACTCATGAACCTTCGTGCACTTTATACTTTTCCCCTATCCATTTCTGAAGAAATTATGCACGATTATACTTCTCTACTGCTTGCGAATAAATTATATCCTACTATCTCTTTTGAAGCATTTATTTCAAAAGAACAAAGAGTCTATTTGGAAAACTTTCTACGTAGGCATAGTCGATATACAAAATCAAAGAGTTGTTTGCGTAATCAGTTCAAGAGAATGATCGCTCTTTACGCTTTAGCTTCTCAAATGCCAAAAACTCTAACTCAGCTTGAATTAAAAGAGGCTATTATAAGTGTGTATCCTGTAAACAAGAAAAAAAAACCTAACTTACCGCAGGTAGTATATACTTTTCTCATGACAGAGCTTGCATTAATGGAAAATGATCGACTTTGTCATTCTATAGAATATGTACTATCTACGATCTGGAATGCCTATCAAGAAGCTATTCTTTTACCTAATTTAACAGAGAAAAAAGAGTTTTTAGAAGTTCTTATTTGGAAAAACCTTATCCTTGACGAAGAGCTATTACAAAAAATCCCTATTTGTATTACAGAAAAAATAGAAGAAGAAATTACCAATGCGTTAATTGATCATCCCAAACAAAGTTTCTATCATCTATTACAAGTAACTATTCCATTTTTTAAAAAAGTAAAAGAATTAGTAAAAAATAAAAAATGGAGAGAAATCGAAAAAAAAATCTATCCCTGGGTGATTCAAGGAGATATGGTTTGCCAAAAGACCGAAATCGGTATAGGTCCTTTTTTATTACAATTTATTTACCAAAAATGGACTCAAGCAACTTTTGAAACCCATGAGCAATTTGTGAATCAAGTTTATGAAGAATACTTACAAAAATATCCTAAACTAGCTATATATGCCGATCAGCTTTCTAGACGTATATGGACCTTATATAAATACGCGTGGTATAATCTATTTTCTCATTCAACAGAGTCTTGTATAGAAAGGTTTATTAAATGGCATATCATTGATATAAAACCTGTTTCTCCTAAAGAATTGCATAATCAAATAGATAAGTTAAGTCAAAATATTCTTCCCTTAATCCCTATCGATGCTAAGCTCTGCGAAAAGCTTTTTTATAAGATCGGTGAAGAAGCCAAACCCCAAATAAAATAAAGGGAATGCTTAAAATTTGTCCCATTTTGAAGGGTGAATCCATAAGATAAGCACTTTGTTCTTCTTTAAAAAATTCTAAGATAAACCGAGCACTAAATACAGAAACGAAAAACCAACCGGTTATTCTTCCTTTGTGCATTAAAAACGGTTCTTTTTTCCATAAAAAAAATAAACAAATAGTCAGAACCGCATAACTTAGCGCTTCATATAATTGCACCGGATGGCGAGCGACAACAGCTGCAGATCCTACAGGATGTAGAAAAATCACTCCCCAGGGAAGATCTGTTGGGATCCCTAAAATCTCCTGATTAACAAAATTCCCTAAACGAATAAAAGAGCCCACTAAAGGAGTAGGAATAACCACTAAATCAATGAGTTGCAAAGAGCTAAGTTTATATCTATGGCAAAACAACCATAGAGCAGCTAGAATTCCTAAAGCAGCACCATGACTAGCAAGGCCAGCTTCCCAAAAAGCAAAAATAGCTTGAGGATTTTGATATATAACCTTCCAGTTTTGATAAAAAATAAAGTCCCCGAGCTTAGCTCCAACGAGCATCCCTATAATCAAATAAGTAGTTAATTTTTCTATGATAACTGTATTGCGTTTTCTAAAAGATAAGATCCAAGGCTGTAGCCAAATATCTACCCTAAAAAAAGATTGTATGTTTTCTAATTGAAAACCGTTCGTATATTTTTTTGCAAAATAGATAAGAGATGATTCTGTTTGAGGAGGATGAGAAAGGTTCATAGGATGATTCACTGTATAGTTTATTGCTTGAATCACCTCTTTCTTAATTTCCTCAGGGATGTTTTCCTGATATGGCTTTTGTTGACAAAAGCGCTTCACTTTTTGAGGAAATGTTTCAAAAAGCATCTGTAGATAAGAAGATGTATGTTTTTTTTGTAAAAATAAAGACCAGCAAATAATATCTTGTTTAGAAAACTTTACAGAAAACAAAAGATAACGCAACCAACAATAACGAAAAATAGAATATCCTACAATGAACCCTAGTGCAAATAAAACACCATACCACATCAATGGCCTGTGGACAAGAGGAAGTAGAAAATGAAACACCTCTGGATTAGGGTCCCAATAGAAAAATCCAAACATAAAAACAAACTATCTTTGTTGTTTTAATATATAGGCTGATTGGAAATAGACTCTAGAAGCATTCATGAGAGCAAATCCCACTGCTACGTCGATTACACCTCGAATAGAATAGGTTATTTCTAACCATTTTAAACCTATTCCCAATAGCATCATAGCAGTGATCAAACCTAAATAGATAGGAGGATATATCTGTAGAACAGAAATAGGTTCTGGAATCAAGGATATCCTTTTTACCGCTTTTTCTGCAGTTTTAGAAAGAATAAAACGACCTTTTATAAATCCTAAAGCTAGGCCTAAGCACATCAAAATCGTAGCGCGTTCTCGACTTTGTGAGGAAGGTTGCAAAATCAGCAAGTAAAACCCCATTGATAACAACCCCCCCCCTATAATCAGCCATATTGTTCCACTTACCACCATCCACCCAAATCGACTTAAGTGCATATTCATGCTCCTGTTAGTTTATCTATTAAGACTAACAGAATATTCTGTTAAACTAATAGTCTAAATTCAAAGCTAAGTTTATCGACAAAAAAGATATTGCTATCTAGAATAGATATAAACATTTTAGTGAAAGAAAAATTTTTATTCTACGTTTTACGTCGTCTTAGGAGAACCTCATGAATCTCTCTGTTGTCTTTATGCGCATCCTCTTTGTGCTCTTAAGTGTATTTTTCATGACAACATTTATGATCTCCAACACTTCTGGAAATATACAGACCAATATTTTCATCGGTATACTAATAGGCTTTGTCTTTGGATTGTTTTTGATTAGCTTTGACCTTTTGTTTAAAAGATTTAATTTGCGATCTTTCAATATTGCAGTTATTGGTATCTTTCTTGGTTATTTAATGGGGCAGGCTCTAGTATTAGTCTTCGACGCCATTCTAGATATCAGCCATGAATCAATTTCCCTACAACCTCAAACTTTAGAAATGTTAAAAATTGCCTTATTCTTGTTTGGTACGTATTTAGGCACAATCATGACGTTAAGGGCGGCAGATGAATTGTACATAAGCATCCCTTTTATTAAATTTGCCCCTGTAGTAGAAAAGAAAAAAGATTTAATCATCGATAGCTCTGTTCTCTTAGATGCTCGAATCGTCGACCTTGCCGCTACTGGTTTATTAAACAACCAAATCATCATTCCACGTTTTATTATCAAAGAGCTTTATACTCAAGCAGAAATTGGCGATGAATTTGCCAAGCTTAAAGCTAAAAAAGGTTTAGAAATGCTTAAAAAAATTGAGTTGATTGCTGAATTAGGCCTGCGTTTCAACGATACAGATTTTCCAGATGTTAAAGATATACAAGGCAAATTACTGCGCTTAGCTCGTCTCTTAGATGCAAACCTGCTTACAGCAGATATCAGCCGTGTGCAAATTGCTGAAGTCGAAGACATTCGCATCATCAATATGCATACTCTTTCTAACTCCTTAAAGCCTTTAATGCAGGCAGGAGAATTCATAAAAATTAAAGTACAGCGCTACGGTAAAGAACCTAGACAAGGGGTTGGTTACCTAGATGATGGGACAATGGTCGTTATCAATGGAGGTGGTAATTATATAGGCGACATAGTTGATGCAAAGGTTCTCTCTGTCAAACATACTAGCTCAGGGCGCATGGTATTTTGTAATGCAATGGATGGTGAATCCAATCAGGAGTATGAGCACGAAGAGAGCCATGAGTAGCGACGTTTTAGGACTTGGAACAGACATTCTTGAAATGGAAAGAATTAGAGATATCATTAACAATTATGGAGATCGTTTTATCTCTCGAATATTTACACTCAAAGAACAAGATTACTGTCGAAAATACAAGGACCCTATTCCTCATTTTGCAGCACGTTTTTCTGCAAAAGAAGCTATTGTAAAAGCTTTAGGGACAGGTTTTACCAAACACATCGCTTGGCAAGATATAGAAATTGCCAATGATGGGTCTGGAAAACCCATTGTCTATTTCCATACAAAGCTTCAAAAGAAAACCGAAGGAACCTGTATGCATCTCTCTATCAGCCATTGCAGGTCATATGTAGCAGCCACTGCCCTATGGGTAAAAGAGTTAAAACAAACAGAAAGGAAAGCAATACAGCAGAGTTAGACAATGCACTCGTTCAGGAAATGTCTTTGCAAACACACGATAGGCATAACTTATGCTAAAAGTACCATAATAATCTAGCTGATATCTATAACAGATCCCTAAATCAATGGATTGATGGTGATATTTCCCCCAACCATTAAAATGATTTACCACTACCTCTCGAAGATGCCCAAAACCAAAATCTCCTTGTAAAAATAGTTTTACATTATGGGAATTGCACCAATTGTTCTCATAGGAAATTTCTTGTCTTGCCCACCAAGAACCTCGGTTGGCAATCCCTGCTGATAACCAAGCGTAAATACGAGTAGTCCAGTTCACTCCGTCAGAAAATTCTCTACCAACTGCTGAAAATAATTCCCAGTTTATACGAGCAGCATAAGGACAGCTCACATCGCGTAGATTCCGTTTAGAGACATCGCGTACACTAAATCCTGTAATCAGACTTATAGAATCTCCTGCAACGTCGTCTAACCACAGATAACGCATTTGCATAGCGCCACTACGCCTCCCCCAAGACTGCTGGGTTGTATTCGCAACTTCTAATTCTAATTCAAAATCACAGCATATAAATAGGGTGGCACTTAACCCAAGCGACAAAATTTGATCGTTTGAAGTAAAAGGTTTAGTTGTTCCTTGTACATCGGAATAATGCCGATAGGTGTATCCTGGTATTACATCTACTTCAAATAGATCAGATAACCAAGGCTTTGTCGTTAAAGAAAAACAACTTAAAGGAAGAAGAAGAGCAATTTTAGTAAGAAGACGCATGACTTAAACGTGTCCTTTTTCAGATAGCCATTTCTCTGCGTCTAATGCAGCTACACACCCAGATGCTGCTGCTGTAATAGCTTGGCGGTAAATATAGTCATGCACATCTCCAGAGGCAAAAACACCATCTACGCTGGTTTTAGAACTACCTGGATCTACATGAATATAATGATTTTCTCTTAGCTTCAGTTGGTTTCCTAGAAATTTGGTGTTGGGATCATGTCCAATAGCAAAAAATACCCCTCCTGCTGAGAAGGAGCTTTCTTGCTGAGTTTTTACATCTTTTAAAACCACTTTTCGCACAACAGTATCCCCTTCGATTCGCACTAATTCATGGTTCCAAAGAATCTTTACTTTAGGATGTTTTTTTATACGATCGATCATAATTTCAGAAGCACGTAATGTTTCCCTACGATGTACCAAAAAAACCATCTTTCCATATTTTGTTAAAAAAATCGCCTCTTCTACAGCGCTATCTCCTCCTCCGATCACATATAAATCCTGATTGCGAAAAATAGGAGCCGCCCCATCGCATACAGCACATGCAGTAACCCCTTTTTGCCAAAATTCCTTATCCCCTGCTCCTGGTACATGAAGACGACGAGCTTTAGCACCTGTTGCAATGATCAATGCATCTGCTTGTGCTGTGGTTCGACGTCCCTTTATCCCAAATGGCCTTTTTTCTAACTCTACTGCAATCACATCTTCCGTCAAAATTTGTGCTCCAAAGCGCACTGCTTGTTTACGCATACGCTCTATTAACTCAGGTCCTTGTATTCCCTCAGGGAAACCGGGGAAATTTTCTACTTCGGTTGTTGTCATTAGCTGTCCGCCAACAGGTCCAGAGGAAAACCCTTCAAAGACAACGGGTTCTAAATTTGCGCGAGCTGCATAAGTAGCGGCAGTAAGCGCAGCAGGCCCTGAGCCAATGATTACAAGTTTTGTTCGTTTCATAATCTAAACTTTTGTTATGCATCTATAAAATCAACTGCTTTAAAAAAAATAAGAAAGAACAGGTTTTATCTCAAGGAAAGATTCCATCTGGAACTTCTTTAAAAGAACTCACCGGACTTATGTAAAACGAATGATTTTGTGCACTTCAAACTTGAAAAGACAACTTTGAAATTGAGATTATGTAAGAACTCGGACGATAGAAAAATCAAATGCTTTTTAAGCTTTAGAGAATTTTTACTAATAGCATAGCGGCAGTCGGGCTCGAACCAACGACCTACGGATTATGATTCCGCCGCTCTAACCAGCTGAGCTATGCCGCCGAAAGAAAAATAGCGGGGGAAGGATTCGAACCTACGGCCTTTGGGTTATGAGCCCAACGAGCTAACCACTGCTCCACCCCGCGATATTAAGAAAGCATGATTTTAATGCGCTTGAGCTTTTAACTCAATAACATTTTGCAAAAGGTCGATCGTTTTTTTAGCTGCTCCTTGCATAGGAGAACCATTTTGAGAGATAGATAAGGGGGAAGACAGCAATTTGGAAATCGTTTCAACTAGATTGTCCAAGGTAGTTTCTTGCCCGCTGTGAGTTGCTAGAATTTGCTGTTGTAAATCTTTTTGCGTATGCATATATGGTCCAAAAAGCACAGGTGTTCCAACTGATACGGGTTCAAAAATATTATGACCTCCAATATGGGAAACAAAGCTTCCTCCCACAATAGCAAGATCGACTATTTGATATAACTTGGTAAGCTGTCCCATTTGATCGATTAAAATGACCTGTTCTTCTCCAGTGATTTGGGAAGGATTAGATAAAAGAGCATAGGAGTAGTTCTTTTTCTGTAATAGAGCACCCACGTCTTGAAAACGCTCGGGATGTCGGGGAGCTATCAGAACTTTTAAAGCGGGAAATAGCTGCCAAACTAGATCTAGTTTTTCAAGCAGCCACTTCTCTTCTGGATCATGTGTTGAGACTATGATGATTGTCTTATTAGCTAATTTAAGCCGTTTTTTTAAATTCTCTTTTTGAGGAGAAGACAAAAGATCTGGTTTAACATCCCACTTGAGATTACCTGTTATATGGATTTTATGAGGAGCAACAAGATGGGAAAACCTTTCAAAATACGTATTATTTTGTACTAAAAAAAGATCAAATAAAGAAAATAATTTCCATGTAAAATAGGAAAAAAACAGAAACCTTTGATAAGAGCGTTCTGATATTTTTCCATTTACTAAGATCACTTTTCCACCTGTTTTTTTTAAGTGGTAAACCAGATGAAACCAAAAATCACTTTCTACTAAGAAGAGAGCGCTAGGAGATATTTGTTTTACTAAACGGCGCATAGTCCATGAAAAATCCAAGGGAAGAAAAAAATGAACTTTCGCTTGAGGTAAGCTTTTTTTAGCTTCCATATGCCCTGTACGAGTGGTGTTAGAAATCACAATTTGCAAAGAGGGAAAGGTTTGTTGCAACTGAATTACTAAAGGAATAGCAGCCCTTGTTTCTCCTGTTGACACAGCGTGAATCCAAACCACAGGTGCAGAAGAGAGTTGTAATTTAGGGAGTTTTGCTCCTAATCTATATAAAATAGTTCCCCTGTACTTGCTCCAAGAGAAAAGAAGTTTAGGCATAGCAAATAGCCCTAGTAGCATGAGACAGATATTATAAAAAAAGCTAAACATCACATACAAGGTTAACCAGTTTATTAGGAACAAAAACTACTTTAGTAATCGGTTTATGTAAGTATTTTACGATCTGTGGTTGCTTTTGTAAAAATGACAGCAGTTCTTCTTTGGTTTGTTCTTTAGGCAAAGACCATTTCCCTCTTACCTTGCCGTTTACTTGTACCACGTATAAGACTGTTTCATCTATTAGATATTTTGGGTCAAAGGTAGGAAATGGTTGATAGGTCAAGCTTTTCACTTCACCTAAATATTCCCATAGTTCTTCTGCAATATGAGGAGCAAAAGGATACAATGCTTGAACAGCCATTTTTAGGGCCTGCTTAGGATAAGAAGTAAGGGATGAAAAGGCATTGATAAATCCCATCATTTTAGCAATAGCCGTGTTAAACTGCATAGCTTCTATCTCTTTTTCAACCTGATAGACTAAACGATGGGATAGCTTCCATCCTTCATCTGTATCTTCATCACAAACTTTGTCTGAGGTAACCAAATCGTAAAAGCGATGTAAAAAGCGGTAACATCCATTTACAGCATCGCTATTCCAGAGTTTTTCTTTGTCAAATGGACCCATAAACATCTCATAAAGACGAAGGGAATCAGCTCCATATTCACAAATAATATGATCTGGTGTTACCCCATTGAGTTTTGATTTGGACATCTTTTCTATTTGAGCATGTAGCAGCTCTTGAGTACCTATTTTAAAAAAATGGCCATTTTCTTCACAGACTTCTTCTGGTACTACATACCCACCTTGCTTTAATTGGTAAGATCTAGCTGAAACAAGCCCTTGGTTGCGCAAGGTTTGAAAAGGCTCAAGCGTACTGACAAGACCACAGTCGTAAAACACCTTATGCCAAAAGCGTGCATACAAAAGATGAAGGACTGCGTGTTCTATTCCTCCTACATACAAATCCACTGGCATCCAATATTTTTCTGCTTCTTCGCTCCACGGTTCATCCGAATTATGAGGATCACAAAAACGTAAATAATACCAACAAGATCCTGCCCATTGCGGCATAGTATTAGTTTCTCTTTGAGCTTTTTGGTAGGTTTTAGAGTCTGTGATATGAACCCACTCTTTAACTTTAGAAAGAGGGCTCTCCCCAGTAGAAGCTGGCGTAAAATCTTTTAATTCAGGAGGAGACAAGGGTAGTTCGTCTAAATCTAGAACTCGTCTTTTTCCATCGGGAAAATGAAGGATAGGAAAAGGTTCACCCCAATAACGTTGGCGAGAAAATAACCAATCTCGTAATTTATAATTCACGGTTTTCTCTCCTTTTTTTTGGCTTTCTAACCAATGAATCACCGTTTGCTTGGCTTGGCTTAAATCTAAACCATGTAAATGTAAAGAACCTAAAGAACTATTAATATAACTTCCTTCTTCTGTCCAACAAAGTTTACCAGATCGTATATCTTGCTCGGTTTCATCATCAGGGATGATCACAGCAGTAATGGGTAGATGAAAGGTTTTGGCAAAAGCAAAGTCTCTTTCATCATGAGCAGGAACAGCCATAACAGCTCCTGTTCCATATCCCATCAATACATAATCTGAAATCCAAATAGGGATATCCTGGTCTAGAATAGGATGTTTAGCATATGCACCTGTCCATACACCTGTTTTTTCTTTGTTAAGCTCTGTCCTTTCTAAATCGCTTTTTCCAGAGATCTCTTTGCAATACCTTTGAACTTGTTTGCGATAAGGCTTTGTTGTAATCGATGAAACAAGGGGATGCTCTGGAGATAGCACTAAATAAGTCACTCCAAATAGCGTATCAGGTCGAGTCGTAAACACCGTGATGATTTGTTTCGTTTGTATTTCTCTAAAGTGAATTTTTGCACCTTCACTACGTCCAATCCAATTCATTTGCAACTTTTTTAAATGATCTGGCCAATCTACTAATTCTAAATCTTTAAGCAAACGATCTGCATAAGAGGTAATTTTGAGCATCCATTGACGCAAAGGACGCCTTTCAATCGGATACCCCCCTTCTTTAGCTTTACCGTTTTCTACTTCTTCATTAGCTAAAACAGTTCCTAAAGCAGGGCAGAAATTAACTAGAACCTCTGCTTCATAAGCTAGCCCTTTATGATAGAGTTGCGTAAAAAGCCATTGCGTCCACTTATAATATTTAGGATCGCTTGTTGTAATTTCTCTACTCCAATCGTAACTAAAGCCCAGTTTTTTAAGCTGCTGTCTATAGGTATTGATATTATTTTGCGTAGTGCTTGCTGGATGAGTTCCTGTACGAATGGCATATTGCTCTGCAGGCAAACCAAAGCTATCCCATCCCATAGGATGTAATACATTAAATCCTTTTTGTCTTTTATAGCGTGCAATTGTATCTGTCGCTGTATATCCTGTTACATGACCTACATGCAATCCTGAACCAGAAGGATAGGGAAACATATCTAAAATGTAATACTTAGGCTTACTAGCGTCTATTTCAGATCGAAATAGCTGTTTTTCTTCCCAGATTCTTTGCCATTTTTCTTCAATTGCTCGATGGTTATAGTTTTTCTTTGTCATAGTCCTGCCCAATCGTTTAACATACAAGCTTAACGCGAATCCTTATCTTTTGTCTAGCCTTTGGACTCTTATACATAAGTTGTTTATTTTAATTTTATTCAATAATTAATGTCCTTCCTTGCTACAAATCAAACAATCTAGTATTATCTTTTTTGTCTTTTCAAAACTTATATAATAGGTTCTAAAAGCATGCTAGAAATGAGCCTGGTTAAAAAAAGCAAAATTTGCTTGGAGGATTACAACTATAAGCAAGATATCGAAAACAGGTTGTTGATTTCTCAACTATCTGCGCGAGATGTAAAGCTTTTGCAAGAAATTTTATATAGCCCTTTAAAAATACCTTTCCAAGATCTAAGTAAAGCTTTGAACTGGGAAGAAAAAGAATGCATTTCTAGCGTAAAAAAGTTTATTAAAAGCGAACTTCTTTCGTTAAATGGCTCTGTCATTACCGTTGATAAAGAAAAACGTAAATATTTCACAGCCAGAATCATCGCATTTGATCCTGATTTTAAACCTGGTATGGAATTCCTACAAGGGTTATTGAAAAAAGTTCCTATCCACATCCTTCCTGTTTGGTATAATATTTCTCGAACTTCCGATCATATTTTCGATTCTATTATAGAAAGATACTTATTGACTCCTCAGATGTTTCAACGTCATCTATCAAATTTACAATTTCCTGATCCTATTATGGAAGAAATACTAAAAGATCTTCTAGAAGCTCCTGAATACCTGCTCTACGCAAGCGATTTTATGATTAAATACTCCCTTTCTTCAGAACAATTTCAAACAATCGCACTTTTGCTAGAATTTCATTTCATATGTTGTTTAACTTATAAAAAGATAGATTCTAAATGGGTGGAAGTCATTACGTTTTTTCAAGAGTGGAAAGATTATTTGCTCTTTTTACGTAAAACAAAGCCCCCTACGCTTTGTGCAAGCTCTGTTAAAAGAGAAAGCACACGAGACTTCTGTTTTCTCGAGGATATGACTTTTCTTGTATCTTTAGCAAAAAAACAACCTTTTTTCTATAAAGACACCCTTGATTTAGCCCATTGTTTGCACCTAAATCCAACAAATAAAAACCATATAAAATACATAGAACGTTTACTAGAAAAAATAGAACTATTGAATTTAGCTTCTGTCAAAGATCAAAAAATCTCTTTATTAGATCAAGCAAATAAATGGTTTGGGCTCACTAATCCCCAAAAATCCTTATTGTTGTATCGTCATTCTTATACACCAGAAATGATTGGCTCATTTAACGAGCGTGCCTTAAGAGAGATAGAAAAAAGCGTTTTAAGAATAGTTGATTCCGAATGGGTTTTATTTGAAGATTTTCTTAAAGGCATGACTACTGCTTTAAGCGAAGAATCTAGTATTATCTTAAAAAAACAAGGCAGAAACTGGAAATATATGCTTCCTTTTTATCATTCTAGAGAACTTATTTTGATTGAAGCAATTATTTTAGAATGGTTATTTGAGTTGGGAATTGTAGAACTAGGTAGCTATCAAAATGATCGCTGTTTTCGCGTAACCGAATATGGAAGAGATTTTCTTGGATAAAAAACATGTCAAAACATAAAACATCAGAACTTATTTCTAATAGACGTGCTATTTATACCTATGAAGTCATAGAAACGTTTGAAGCTGGTATTATTTTATCTGGTACGGAAGTAAAATCTTTGCGCAACCATGAAGGTAGTTTGAGCGATGCTTATGTCTTAATATGTCAACAGGGAAAAGTTCTTTTAAAAAACGCTTCCATTGCTCCCTATCGCTTTGGAAATATCTTTAATCATGAAGATAAGCAAGATCGGTTTTTGCTTTTGCATAAAAGAGAAATCCTAAGGCTAAAAAATCTCTCTCAAGAGAAAGGATTTACTCTAATACCTCTTTCCATGTATCTAAAAAATGGATTTGTTAAAGTGAAAGTCGCTTGTGCAAAAGGTAAGAAGAAGTATGATAAGAGACAAGCGTTAAAAGAAAAAGAACATGTAAGAACAATTCAACAAGCAATGCGTAATCGCGTAGACTGATTTTCCTTTTTTGATTATGCTGATATCTTAAATTCAAGGAGAAGTATATCATGAAAGTCGTCATTACCCGAATAGAGCTCGTCAATTTAGTCGGTAAGATTCAAAACATAGTCCCCGTCAAGCCAACCATTCCTATTCTATCTAATATTTTGATAGAGGCTATCGATGACCAGCTTATTTTAAGTGTAACAGATCTTACTGTAAGCGTACGAGCCTATGTGGAAGCTAAAGTTTTAGAAGAAGGAGCCATTACACTTCCTGCTAAGAGATTTTTTCAATTAATTCGAGAACTAACTGCGGGACAAGTAGAAATCCATGCTCTTTCTTCAGAAATAGCTTTAGTAAATGCCGGCACTTCTCATTTTAGAATCCAAGGAATGCACAAAGATGAATTTCCTAAATTTCCGAATTTATCAGAAGGAAATCAACTGACTCTACCTTCCTCTCAGCTAAGTTGCTTATTGTCACGTACCTCTTTTGCAGCAGCTCGCGATGATAGTAAACACGCCCTTAATGGAATTTTATTGCAAAGTGCAGAAAATACTATTGTATTTATTGGAACGGATGGAAAACGTCTAGCAAAAAACAAGATAAAAATTGACAATGCCCCTTCCGACCCCAATTCTTATATTATTCCTTTAAAAGCTATTGAAGAAATGATTCGCTTACTCGATAGTAAAGAGGACAACCCTGTTACCTTAACCCTTATGCCCGATAAGATTGCTGTTGAATTCAAATCAGCTACCCTGATTACCAAATTGCTCTCAGGTCAATATCCAGATGTGAGTCGTGTTATTCCTGAGCAAATTACAAATCCCATTGCATTAAATCGTGATGAATTGATTTCTTTGCTAAGGCAGGTTTCTTTATTTACTTCAGAAAATAGCAACTCTGTCCGCTTTACTTTTACAACAGGAGAATTGCACCTATCTGCCATGAGCGGATCTATCGGTGAAGGCAAAGTGCACATGCCTGTCAATTATGGAGGAAAAAAACTAGAAGTAGCTTTTAATCCTAACTATTTTCTAGATATGTTGCGGCATAGCAGAGATGAATCTGTACATTTCAGCATTAGTGATCCTTACAACCCAGGGCTAATTACTGACTCCACTTCTGCTCAGTTTGTGATTATGCCTATGCGCTTAGAAGCGTAATGTATCTTAAATACCTTATTCTACGCAATTTTCGTAATCATAAGGAAACAGATTTTCACTTCTCTAGTTTCGTTAACCTGATTTATGGAAATAACAGTCAGGGAAAAACAAGTGTTTTAGAAGCCATATACTTTTTAAGCACTGGCCGTTCTTTTAGAACTCATAATTTAAGTGATCTCATCAGAGAAGGTCAAAAATACTTTTATCTCGAAGCTCATTTTATCAAAGATGAACTCCCACAAAAATTACAAGTTTACTGCGATGAAACCACTAAGCGCATCCAATACAATCATACAAATTATCCAAAACTAACAAATATTATAGGAATCCTACCTTTTGTTCTATTACATCCTAATGATGTAGCTCTAATCATTGGAATGCCTAACGAAAGAAGGCGATTTTTAGATATTTACCTTTCTCAAGTAGATCCTTTATACCTACACCACTTGAGTAGATACTATAAAGCTATGAAACAACGTAACTACGCCTTGCGTAACCAAGAAGTACAAACTCTATCTGCGTGGGAGCAAATTATGCTCCCTTCAGCCCTATATCTTATAGATAAAAGAGTAGAACTAAGCTCTTACTTATTAGATCCGGCTGCAAAATGGTTATCCCTACTCTCTAATAAGGAAGATTTTTTAGATATTCATTACCAATCCTCTCTTATAAAAAAAGATTCCTCTCTTTTGCTTAAATGGAAAAAAAATCGACATAAAGACATGCTTTTAAAAGCAACTACTATAGGGCCTCATCGAGATGATCTTCTTTTTTTACTATCTGGTAAACAGGCCAAAAATTTTTCCAGCGAAGGACAGAAGCGCTCTTTCATTTATGCTTTGAAGCTCGCTCAATGGAATTGGATGCAAAAAAAAATAGGCTACTCCCCTCTCTTATGTATTGATGACTTTGGAATGCAACTAGATCCCAATAGACAAAAAAGTCTCATTTCGTGTTTTAATCAGTTTAAACAGGTATTTGTTTGCTCTGCAAATGTAATTAAAGACAAGCTTTTAGATACAGCTCGTTCTTTTTGGGTCGAACGAGGGGCTATTTTATAAAGAATCTTGAACGTAGGGGTTTTTTTTGGGTCCTGGTTTTGTGACGTGCAATCTTTTTATGTTCGATATACTCAAGAGAATTAGAAAAAAGACATAGCTTTGTTTCTCTTTATTTTTAAACAAAGAATGTACTAATTGAAATATCTGATTAGATTCATAAACTTTCCCATGCCTTTAGAGTTAGCTCTTTTAATTGTTTGATAAATTCCATGCTAATTTCGGAGTAATCAGGGTTTTCTGAGTTGCTGGAGTGTATTCTTTGATTGACTATGGTTTGATATTCTTCAGGATAATTAAGCTCAAGAGCTTCTTGCCATGTAGCATGATTAGCGAGAAACTCGGTACACTCCTCCTGACTTTCCTGTTGCTTTAAGACTTGAGCTTTAGCTGTTTCTAAATCTTCAGGTGTTAATGCGCTACATGTAAAATAGAGCATATTTTGCACATCGATAGGAATCTTTAGGTCTTCTTTAAGTTTAATGGGATACCCGAGGTAGACTTCGATTTCGTCAAAAAACCGCAAGGTGAAAATTTTTTGACGAGCTATCTGGTTTAGTATGTCAATAGCCCAAGGACCTTTAATCAGAAAATGGGCTAATTTCTTCATATCTTTAAGATCAATGGTGATCAGTTGATAAGCAATGCTTAAATCCAGAATAGAAAGCGTGACTCTATCTCCACAGGTTTGGGATGCATCTTCAATAATCTCGTAAAAAATAGTGCGAAATTTTGGGTCATCATGAGCTTGGTGTAAATAGTTTATCACTTTTTCAGCAAGTGCCTTTTGTAGTTTACTTGCTTTGAAATCAGCGATATCCGTTAATCGGTTCAGCCAAGAACGTAATGATGGTGTCTCTTCAAGGTTTGTGAATTTTGCAGGAGTTTTTTTTATAATAGCATATAAATCGCCTAAAGATTGTTGGATAGATTTTTCATCCGTAGATGTTCTGTCAGCTATTGAGAAGGTAAAACAAGGACCTGAATAAGAGTCAGCTTGGGTTGCCTGTCTGAGTCTTTCTAGGACGTTTGCAGATAAACCACACCTTGTTAGGTGAATCTGACAGCTAGAAGAGAGTTGTAATAGGGAATTAGGAATTCCACTTAAAGTAGGATTGTCATTAAGCCTCAATGTAGTCAATGCTCGTAACTGACCCATGGACTCAGGTAGAGCTTCTAAATGGTTACCTCTAAGGTCTAGCGTTTGCAACGCGCGCAAGTTACCGAAGGATTCGGGTAATTCTCTAAGCTGGTTGTCTTCAAGATCTAGTGATTGCAATGCGCACAAATTGCCAAAGGGTTCGGGTAACTCTCTCAGCTGGTTGCTTTGAAGATTAGGAACTCTACTTAAAGTAAAAGTAGGCTTGTCATCAAGCCTCAATGTAGTCAATGCTCGTAACTGACCCATGGACTCAGGTAGAGCTTCTAAACGGTTACTTCTAAGGTCTAGAGTTTGCAACGCGCACAAGTTACCAAAGGATTCGGGTAACTCTCTCAGCTGGTTGCCTAGAAGATCTAGCGTTTGCAATGCGCACAAGTTACCGAAGGATTCAGGTAACTCTCTAAGTTGGTTGCCTAGAAGATCTAGCGTTTGCAACGCGTACAAGTTACCAAAGGATTCGGGTAACTTTCTCAGCTGGTTGCCTAGAAGATCTAGCGTTTGCAACGCGCGCAAGTTACCGAAGGATTCGGGTAACTCTCTAAGCTGGTTGCCTAGAAGATCTAGCGTTTGCAACGCGCATAAGTTACCGAAGGATTCAGGTAACTCTCTAAGTTGGTTGCGTTCAAGGCTTAGCGATTGCAATGCGCACAAGTTACCGAAGGATTCGGGTAACTCTCTAAGCTGGTTTCTCCAAAGATAAAGTTTTTCTAATTCATTAAAACGTAGATCTTGAAAAAGATCTGGCAATGAAGTTAGCCCTAAATCTCTTAAATCAAGATCTAAATTTTGATAGATTGATAATCTTAAAAAATCTATAATCTTTTTTTGAGCTAAAATGCGATCCTCTCCTTCTGGAGCTTTTTCTACCCATTCTTCTAGAGCGGTTTTGAATGAGTTGTTTTCGTTTGGATTGATTTTATCCACTTTTTCGACAGTTTCTGTTGTGTTTTTCCTCCATATCTCTATTGATTTTTTTTTAAAAAAATCGAAGGGTTTACGAATGATTACGAAAAAAGGAAAAGATAGAGCGGTTAGAAAAGTCGAAACTATGGACTTAGTAGCTTTACAAGAGTTTGTAAACACGTTTTGTGTAAATATGCTAATTGAATGTATTTCCATTATATGGCCATGATTGAAATCATTAACATTGTTTCATTCTTTTTCTAATGTGTCTTTTCAAGTTTGAAGTGCACAAAATAAATAAAAAAAGAATAGGCAAAAAGATGAAAAAATCTCTATTGTGATTTTTAACAAGAAACACAAGGAGACATGAGAGTGCTTGTATAACCTCAATCTCAAAGTTCCCAATTATAGATTCCTGCTATTCAAGGTTACATCTTAGACAAAAGCGTTTTCGGCGATTTCTACATCGTTCTGCTAGGATTTGAAAACGCTTAAGCATCCCAACTACATTTTCATTCAGTACTCGTTCTCTTGTCAGCTTGTCTTCTATCCAAAGAATGTTCCAATAATAAGCTCTTTCTGAAATTTGATCGGTATAGATATCAAGAAGCTCTTTTGTCTTGTTTTTTCTCCTTCTTACAGAAAAAATTATACCTGCATATTTGCTTTTTTCAAATGCTTCTCTTGCATAACATGAGTTAATGAAGAATAGAAGTAATCGATCTCCTCATTTTTCTTAGGACCAATTACTCTCCAATGCAAACGAAGATTATAAGGATCAAAATGAATCTGCCCAAAATAGGTATCTCCTTCACAAAGATGCGAATCGATGGATGACAGAGAGTTTTTGCCAGAAGGAGCAAGATGGAAAAGAAAAACAGGTTGATCTGGACCTCGACGTAAATGCTCTAAAGAAATCACGCCAGCATTGCGATCTAAAGTCCAACGAAATATATTGCTAAAACTAACTTCTTCATCCTGTTTGCCTTGCCAAGTTCCTTTTTCATGAAAGATTAACGTATTAAAACCTTTCTTTACGATGACAACTTTACCTTGACCTTTCCCATTCCATCCACTTTCTTCTTTGGATTTTGTCTTCGCATGGAAGATAAGCTGAGTAACACTTGCAAGTTTCTCCCATAAAGCTAGAAGAATTTGTGTTTTATTTTCTTGATAGATGAATGGTATTTTAAGACTGACATAATATTCTTTCTTATTATGGACTGGAAGCAGTGTATAGGCTTTTTTCAGCAGTTGTTCAAGTTCGTTCATTAAAGGATAGGATGAGTTAAATTGATACAAGCGAGTTTTCCCTTCATAATAGCTTGTAATGAGTCCACCTTTTTCCAAACGGTTTAATGCTTTTTGCAAAGGTGTAAGAGAAGAGCCAAATGATCGATGCAGTTGAGTTCCATAACATTTTCCGTTCACAAAAAGGAAAATGAGAATTCTTTGAACATTTTTATTACCGCACAAGACTTCGAGCATAAATAAACAACCTTTTTTCTATTTTTTATAAACTACTTTTTAGTTTTGAAGAACTATGTCCTTTTCTTAGGATTAGAACTTGTACATGCACTCTATTTAAACCTTTTTCTGTTTTTTATAAACTATTTTCTAGTTTTAACGAACTCATTTCCATATTGAAAACATCAAAAAATCGGACTAAAATTCCTACTTCAAATGTAAAATGGCTAAAATATAGGAGATCTGAATGTCTATCAGATATGACTGGAGCATCGAAGAATTAAAAGAGCTTTATGCAATGCCATTGCTCGAACTCATTTCAAAATCCCATCTTCTCCATAACCAGTTTCACGAACTAGCTCAAGTACAAGTTTGCAGTCTAATATCCATTAAAACAGGGGGATGTCCTGAAGATTGTAAGTACTGCGCTCAGTCATCTCGTTATCAAACAGCTGTCTCGGCTCAACCAATGATGCAATACGATGCTGTTCTAAATGAAGCAAAAAAAGCGGCTCAACGAGGAGCTACTCGGATTTGCTTAGGCGGCGCTTGGAGAGAGGTGCGAAATAGTAAGCAATTTGAAGACATTCTTCGGATGGTAAAAGGGATTGCTGATTTAGGTATAGAAGTATGTTGTACGTTGGGAATGCTTAAAGAGCATCAAGCCAAGCAACTTAAAGAAGCTGGGCTGTATGCCTATAATCACAACCTCGATTCTTCTGAAAAATTTTATCAAACAATCATTACGACTAGAACCTACCAAGATCGTTTACATACACTGGATATTGCTGAAAAAGCTCATTTGAGCGTCTGTTGCGGTGGTATCTTGGGGATGGGAGAAACTCCTATAGACCGATTAGAACTTCTACTGACATTGTGCAGACGAAATCCTCATCCTGAATCCGTGCCTATTAACCAACTCAGTCAAATTCCTGGAACCCCTCTTGAAGATCAACCTAAAGTGTCCATTTGGGAAATGGTTCGTATCGTTTCTGTGGCTCGCATCGTTTTGCCTGAGGCGATGGTTCGACTATCTTGTGGACGTATTGAGATGTCTTATGAACAACAAGCACTATGTTTTCTAGCAGGTGCTAATTCGATTTTTGCAGGGGAAAAACTTTTGACAGTCGCCAACACACCTGTTGATAAAGATGAAAAAATGTTCCAGATCCTAGGCCTTAAGAAGCGACCCGCATTTGCCAGAGGTTGATTAAAATGACACTCCATCTAGAAAATAGATTATTGCAGCGAGCAAAACTTGGAAATTTGCGAAAGTTACAAATCATCCAAGCTCCTATCGATTTCTCTTCTAATGACTATCTTGGGCTTGCTCGTTCTCCTAAATTAGTCACATCCGTTTTTCAAGAATGGGAAAGGTATTTAAGTCGTTTCAATGGGTTAGGGTCAACAGGCTCTCGTTTACTGACAGGGAATTCTCTCTACGCTCAAAAGTTAGAAGAGAAGATTGCCAAATTCCATAACTATGAAGCAGGATTACTATTCAGTTGCGGGTATATGGCTAATGTGGGCCTTCTTTCAGCAATTGCAAATCAAGAAAGTGTCATTTTCTACGATACTGCAGTGCATGCTTCTATCCATGATGGAATTCGCTTAAGCAGAGCCAAAGCATTTCCTTTTAGACATAACGATCTCAAACATCTTGAAAATCGCCTTAAAAATTGCTCCTTTCAAAAGGATCGCTTTATCTGTATCGAATCCATCTATTCAACAGATGGTTCCATGGCACAGCTCCCTGAAATCAGTCAACTTGCCAGAAAATATGAAGCGCATTTAATCGTAGATGAAGCGCACGCTGTGGGAGTTTGTGGACCACAAGGACGTGGTCTTGTTGCAAAGAACAATCTTATGGCACATGTTTTTGCTCAAGTGATAACCTTTGGAAAAGCACTTGGCACTTACGGAGCCATCGTTCTTGGCAGTCACACCTTAAAGCAAGCACTCATCAATTTCGCGACATCTTATATCTACACCACAGCCCTTCCTTTTCAAACACTAGCTGCCATCAACTGTAGTTATGCTCTATTTCCTCAAATGGATCGGGAACGAGATCAACTTCGAAAGCTTATTCAAATTTTTCGAAAATCCTATTCAGGTTCTTCTCTTACTCACATTCAATCTGTACTAATTGAAGGAAATGAAACTGTGAAACAGGTAGCCCAAGCTATTGTCAAACAAGGATTTGACGTAAGACCTCTCATGAGCCCAACAGTTCAAAGAGGACGCGAAGCACTTCGAATCTGCTTACACGCTTTTAACATAGCCGATGAGCTAGAGCAGCTTATAAGCCACATTCAGCTCCTTAGGAGTCCTTGATATGTATAAAGTTATGGTAGCAGGAATAGGTACTGGTGTAGGTAAAACGATTATTAGCGCTATTCTTGCAACTCTTTTGAATGGCGATTATTGGAAACCCATTCAATGTGGCGAAGAGAAAAGTTCTGATACAGCTGTATTGAAAAAATGGCTCAGCAAAAAGACCCATACCATCCATGTACCAGCCTATTCCCTAAAAGCCCCTTTATCACCCCATCACGCAGCTCGCTTAGAAAACATTCCCATTCATTTGGATTCTATTACCCTTCCACAAACAACAAGGCCCTTGATCATTGAAAGTATTGGCGGAGTCTTTGTTCCGCTAACTTCTAAAATTTCAAGTATAGATCTGTTCAAATCTTGGGATTGTAAATGGATCATTGTTTCAAAACATTATCTTGGTAGTATTAATCATACTCTTCTCACTATTGAAATCTTAAAAAAGCTTTCCCTTCCCATCCTTGGCCTCATTTTTAACGGCGAACAAAACCCCGATAGTGAATCCGCTATCTTAGAAATTTCAAAAGTTCCTGTTTTAGAAAGATTGCTTCCTGAAGCCAACTTAAACTCACAAACCATTCAAAGGTATGCAAAACAATGGAAACCACTTTTCTCAAAACTTCTCCCTTAGTGAAAAAGGACCGAGATTGTATTTGGCATCCTTTTACTCAAATGCATACAGCACGTCTGCCGATCCCTATCGTTAGCGCTAAAGGTGCCTATCTTTACGCTGAAGATGGAAGTCGTTATTTAGATGCTATTTCCTCCTGGTGGGTCAACCTTCATGGGCATACACACCCCTACATCGTGCAAAAAATCCAATCTCAAGTTGAGGTATTGGAACATGTAATTTTTGCAGACTTTACTCATACTCCAGCAATCGAATTAGCATCTAGGCTCCTTTCTATCCTTCCTGGATCTATGTCAAAAATTTTCTACTCCGATAATGGGTCAACCTCTGTTGAGGTTGCTCTCAAAATCGCACTGCAATATTGGCATAATCGCAACACTCCTAAGACAAAAGTCATTTGTTTTAAAAATAGCTTCCACGGTGAAACCTTTGGAGCTATGTCTGTAGCAGGGAAAAACGAGTTCAATAAACCATTTTGGAAACATCTTTTCGATGTTGAGTCCATAGATCCACCACTCAAAGGTCAAGAAGATCAGTCTTTTGCTCAGCTTCAATCTCTTCTAGACCAAGATGACGTAGCTTGTTTTATCTTTGAGCCACTTGTGCTTGGCTCTGGAGGAATGATTATGTATCCATCAGATGGTTTAAGCCATCTTATTCAGCATTGTCGGCAACACCATGTTTTAACCATTGCTGATGAAGTCATGACAGGGTTTGGACGAACAGGCACTCTTTTTGCCTCTGAACAAGTAAGTGAAAAACCCGACCTCATCTGCTTATCAAAGGGATTAACAGGAGGCTTTTTGCCTTTAGGGGTTACTGCTTGTACAAATGATATTTACCATGCCTTTTTAGGTAAGCACTTACATCAAGCTTTTTTACATGGTCATTCCTATACAGCAAACCCACTCGCCTGTAGCAGTGCTCTAGCTAGCCTTGATCTTCTTTTACAAGATACCTGTAACCTGCAAAGAGAGATGATTGCAGAGTGTCACAAAGAATTCTGTCGACAGTGGCAATTGCATCCAAAACTCAAACGATGTGAGACTCTTGGAACCATTTTGGCATTAGAATATCAAACAGAAAAAAGTTCCTATTTTCAGCCAATCCGTGATCGTCTTTATCACTTTTTTTTAAATAAAGGAATCTTGCTTCGTCCTTTAGGAAACGTACTTTATATTTTACCACCTTATTGTATCAAAGCAGATGAACTAAAATTCATCTATAATCACATCATTTTTACCCTTGAAGGAAATCTATGAACTCATTTACTTCATTTGCTAAGCAAATTGAGCAGCTTCTAACTACTATTGTCGATTCTAATGAATTACATGCTAAATGGCTTAACACCCTTTCCTTTCTTGAAAATTGCGGAGCTAGGAAAATCGCAGCTTGTGAACATCCAACACTCGTAAAGGAAGAAATGCTTAAACACGCTGCAGAAGAATTTCGCCATGCCCATCATTTAAAGCGTCAGATTGAAAGGGTATCATCTAGCGCTATGGAAACTTACTCTCTGACATTCATGCTAGGCGGATCAGCTACCTTACATTATTTGACAGATCTAGATGTAAAAACATCTCGTTATCTTAAAACACTAGGTCTTTCCAAACACTCCATCAAAGAAGCCGCTTATTTGCTTGTCACCTATGCAATTGAACTTCGAGCTGATGAACTCTACCCAATCTATGATGCAGTCCTTCGTAAAGCTGGTTCTCGCGTTGCTGTCAAATCAATCCTATTGGAAGAAAAAGAGCACCTCGATGAAATGAAAGAGGGACTAAAGCAACTTTCTTCAGGATTTATACATGCAGCTCATGTTTGTGCAATAGAAAGCGATTTATGCAAATTGTGGTTGAATGAAGTAGAAAAAAGTTTTGATGTGCACATCAAGATTTAATCTGACAAATACCCATTTTAGAATAAACTTCTTTCGAAATTAAGCTTTTGAGTATACTACTCTGTTTTCTTGAGAGGACATTTTTGTGGCATAGGAGAGATTATCCAGAAAATTGAAACAGAAATAGATGGAATTACTTCCCAATATACGCAAGAATTTTCGCTTCTACAAACAGTCCCGGTATGAATAGTACAATTGCTGCTGTTGTTATGGCTGAAATAGGAGTTGCTATGGAACAATTTCCTAGTGATCAACAGATCAGCTCGTGGGCAGATCTAAGCCCTGGTAGCTATGAAAGCGCAGGTAAAAAAAAAGTTCTCGAATTTTGCCTGGATCAAGAAGTCTGAAAGTAGCACTTGTGCAAGCAGCCTGGGCAGCCTCTCGGACAAAGGGAACGTATCTTGGGGAGCCAAATATCGTAAAATGGTATCTCGAATGAGCAAGAAGAAAGCTTTAATAGCCCTTGCTCGCATGATGCTTGTTTCCATTTATCACATGATCAAAAAAAAAGAGCCCTACAAAGATCTTGGTCCAGATTATTTGGACAATCGTAATAAGAAGAAAACCATTCACAATCTTAAAAAACGGATAGAATCGTTTGGCTATACAGTCGAATTAAACGCTATTAGATAGGAATATAATCAAAAGAATATCTTTGAAACTATTTTTCCCTAAAAGAGATCGATTTCTTTTTGGCGGTTATCAAACCTCGAAAGATAAACTGATTGTTTAACTCATGCACAAATTATTGTAGCCTCTAATAGAGAGCACGCAGAGGAATTTATGGGTTAATAGGGATTTTTAGAATAGAAGATTAAATCGATAGATGTATCAGTATGGATTAATTTTATTAGGTGGCTTTTCAGAGTAAAGGATATATTATGTACCAAAACTATGGAAGCTACAAATGAATATCTCTTGCCCTAACTGCAGTTCACACACTGTAAGAAAAAAAGTTCAAAAGAAAAATAAAAATGCCCATTAAGTAATGGTGCCTGAAAAAAATAGATAAAATCCAACTTTAATATTAGAAAAGAAAACTTCTTAAAGTTTCTTTTTAGCGTAGAAATATTTAAAATCACTTTACTCTTTAGCAATCCACAGTTTAGAATTCTTCTATTAAACGTAAAAACTTTAGGAAAGTATTTTATATGAAATGCCCAATTGTAAAAGGAACTTTCGATATTCTACCACAAGAGACAAAAAAAGAAGATCTCTGGAAGGAATCTCATCGTTGGGCTTACGTAGAGCAAGTTTTATGTGAAGAAGCTATAAAATATGGCTTTAGGGAAATTCGCACTCCGATTTTTGAGCGTACCGAACTCTTTGAAAGAGGTGTTGGAGAATCCTCTGATATCGTTTCAAAGGAAATGTACACCTTTTTAGACCGCAAAGGGCGTTCCTTAAGCTTAAGACCAGAGGGAACAGCCTCTGTAGTGCGCGCTTTCATTAGTAATCATCTATATCAAACACCGGGTGTTCACAAGTTTTTTTATATCGGATCTATGTTTCGCTATGAAAGGCCGCAAGCAGGACGATATCGAGAACTACATCAATTTGGAGTAGAAGCAATCGGCGCAATGCACCCTTATCAAGACGTAGAATTAATAGACCTAATGTATCAAATTTATCGGAAATTGGGTTTGAAAAACCTATCTATTTCTATCAATTCTGTGGGTGATAACTCGTCTCGCACAGCTTATCAAGCAGCTCTATTGTCGTATCTTACACCTCATAAAGACCAATTATCAGAAGATAGTCAAATAAGGCTTAAAAAAAATATCTTGCGCATTCTGGACTCCAAACTAGATCAAGACCAGAAAATCCTGAAAAATGCACCTCTAATTAGCGAATACTTAAGTAAAGAAGCAAAAGAACATTTTCAAATCATATTGCAAGAATTAGATCGACTAGAGATCCCTTACCAAGTGGAACCCAAGCTCGTTCGTGGATTGGATTACTATAGTAATACTGTATTTGAAATCACCTCAGGACAGCTGGGAACCCAAAATGCTGTTGGAGCTGGAGGACGTTACGATAGGCTAGTAGCAGATTTAGGTGGACCTGATTTACCAGCTACAGGATTTGCTATAGGAATAGAGCGCTTATTACAAACGATGTTAAAGCAAAAAGCTTTTTTTCCAAGTCCTTCAAAACCCGATCTTTTTTTCATCCCTATGAATAACCAGGCTGCTCAATTAGCCTTTAATCTGACAACAAAGCTCAAGCACAAAAATATTGCTGCACAAATGGATTTAAGCGGTAAAAAAATTCAACATGGTTTGCAATTGGCAAATCTACTCCAAGCAACAGCCATTGCTGTGGTTGGAGATGATGAAATCCATTCAGAAAAAATTACTTGTAAAAAACTAGCAACGTGTGAATCTTACGCTTTTTCCATTCAAAATTTAACGGATAATCTTAAAGGCTGGCTTAATGTTTGACTATCGCAGAACCCATACTTGTGGAGAATTAAAATCCTCTCATATAGGCAAAACCGTCATCCTATCCGGATGGGTGCATCGCAAGCGTGATCATGGAGATATCATTTTCATTGATCTTAGAGATCGCTTTGGCTTAACTCAACTCGTTTTTGACCCTAAAACTATTTCCGAAAAGCTTTTTCATCAGGCATCGCGTTTACGTAGCGAATGGGTCATTTCCGTTAAAGGTCAAGTAATCGCGCGCAAGGAGAAGATGATTAACCCTAAACTCTCTACTGGTGAGTTAGAAATCCATGTAAAAGAGTTAGAGATCTTATCTTCTGCAAAAACACCTCCTTTTTCTATTTGTGATGAGAATATTGAAGTGAATGAAGAGCTTCGACTCAAATATCGTTATCTAGATATCAGAAGAGGGTTAGTTTCCCATAATTTATTACTGCGGCATCAAGTGATGTTAACCATCCGCAACTTTATGAGTAAGCAAGGATTTGTCGAAATTTCAACGCCTATCCTAGGAAAATCCACCCCAGAAGGAGCCCGTGATTATCTTGTGCCTTCTAGAATCTATCCAGGTAATTTTTATGCATTACCTCAATCTCCTCAGATGTTTAAACAATTACTGATGATATCTGGTATGGATCGTTATTTTCAGATCGCTCCTTGTTTTCGCGATGAAGACCTTCGCTCTGATAGACAACCTGAGTTTACACAACTCGATGTTGAAATGAGTTTTGGGATGCCAGAAGATATCATGGGCATTATGGAAGAATTAATGGCTCAGATCCTTCAAATCACTTCACCTAATGCTCCTCCTATTTCCTTTCCTAAAATGAGTTACAAAGATTGTTTAGAAAACTATGGAACAGATCATCCCGATCTGCGCTTCAAAATGCCCCTCGTACGCCTTGACGATATCATAGAACAGAGCGAATGTACCATTTTACGTCAACAGCTGGCGCAAAAAGGTTGTATCAAAGCTCTTTTAGTAAAAAATGGGGCAGAGTTATCACGCCGTGAAATAGAAACCTATACACAATTTGTTTCTTTATTTGGTATTAGTGGCTTAGCTTGGATGAAGTATCAATCTGAAGGCTTGAGCTCGAACGTTACTAAGTTCTTTTCCTCTGAATTATTAACAGACCTAAAAAACCGCATGCAATGCGAGATAGGCGATTTAATTTTAATAGCGGGAGGTGAAGAGGCCAGAGTCAACCAAGGTCTAGACCATCTTCGTAGAAAAATTGCAAAAGAAAGAAATTTAATAGATCCATCTGCTATGCATTTTGTTTGGGTAACCGATTTTCCACTATTTTGCTGGAATACAGAGGAAAAGTGTGTAGAAAGCGTGCATCATCCTTTTACCTCTCCCCATTCTGAAGATCTAGAAATGCTAAATACAGACCCGTTAAAAGTCCGTGCTCTAGCTTACGATCTTGTCCTAAATGGATATGAAATTGGAGGAGGATCCCAGAGAATTCATAACAGCGAATTACAGAATAAAATATTTGAAATTCTTCACTTATCTAAAAATATCATTCAAGAAAAGTTTGGTTTTTTTGTAGAGGCTCTGGAATATGGAACTCCTCCTCATCTAGGAATTGCTTTTGGATTAGACCGCATAGTCATGATTTTAGCAAAAACAGAAAATATTAGAGATGTAATCGCTTTTCCTAAGACTCAAAAAGCTAGTGATTTAATGATGCAAACCCCTGCAAAAGTAGAAAAAAAACAACTAAATGACTTAAAAGTTCAAATAGAACCTATTGAAATCATTTGGACATAAGATTTAAGATGAGTAGCAAATACACTCATTTATGCTCTGAGGTAGCAGCCCATGAAGTCAAAAAAATGTCTTTTATTAGCTTGCGCTCTATTCATGACGCAAGCTGCTCCTTGCCAAGAAAGCCCTCCTGGCAAATCAGCTGTTCATCAAGATGAAATTGAAAAGCTTTCTCGAGCTTTTGGGCATCTGATTGGAAAAAATCTAATTCAACAGGACTTAGAAAAGAATGGCAAAGTCAAGCTTGATCTAGCACAAATTATCAAAGGACTACAAGAAGCTGCAGATGGAAAAGAATCCCCTATGACAGAAAATGAATGTGTAGAAGCAATTGTTGCTGCCAAAGGACTAGCATTTGAGCAAGAATCTAAAGAAAATTTAGAAAAAGCAGAAGCCTTCCTCAAAAAAAATGCAACAGATGCAGCAGTGGTAAGTATAGAAAACGGCAAAGTTCAGTATCGTGTAGAGAAAATAGGCACTGGCGAGGCAATACAGTCACATTTTTCTCCTTTAGTACACTATAAAGGACAATTTCTCGATGGTTCTATTTTTAGAGATTTTAATGAAGAAGTCCTTTCTCTAGATGAAATCATTACAGGCCTGCGCGTAGCTTTAATTGGAATGAAAGAAGGAGAAAAACGCACTATTTACATTCACCCCGATTTTGCTTATAAGATGCATCATAATCTTCCTCCTAACTCTCTTTTGACTTTTGAGATAGAGATCATTCAAGCAAACACCTCTTGTCATTCTCTCTCTTCAAAAGAAGATGTACATCTTATGGAAATTGCTGAGCCCAAAACAGATATACGTTAGATCGTTATTTTTTATAAAAAAAATCCTAAAATCCAATTGCATAAATCTACCCATACTGCTCTGATATAAGATAACGATTCATGACTAGATACTCCCATAGATTTTATGCGTTTATTTAAGATTTCTTTAGCTTTCCAAATGGCAATCGCCACAGTATTTGGGATTTTTTTTGGTCTATTCTTGGGCGATCTATGCGATGTTTTTGCCTCTTATGCATCTGCATACATCAAACTCCTCAAAATCACAGCTATCCCTTATTTAATTGGAGCTATCATCCATGGAGTAGGGCAATTAAGCCCTTCTCAAGGTAAATTAATCGTAAAGCGTGGTATCTTTTTTATTAGTTTAGCTTGGACCATCAACATTTTCACGATTTATACAGTCTCTCATCTATTTCCTCGTTCCAACAACCCTCAAACATCTGGTTATATCGCTAGTGATACGCCTCATTTAAATTTTGCCGAACTACTTATTCCCGATAATATTTTTTACGATCTAACTCATAACATTGTTCCAGCTATCGTCATTTTCTCTCTTCTGATTGGAATTGCATTGATCCATCTCAAAGAAAAAGACGTAATTATGAACGGCCTACAAAATTTAGTAAGTGCCTTGACACGAATTACAGCTTGTATTGCTCGAATTACCCCGATTGGAACTTTTTTAATCATCGCTAACCAAGTAGGTACCATTCAACTCTCTACCGTTAAGCAAGTCAGCACCTATGTAATCTTATACCTTTTAGGAACTTGTTCCATTGTATTTTGGATTTTTCCTAGACTTACAAGCATGTTAACTTCCATTCCTGCTCATAAATGGCTACAACAAACCCTACCTATCTTAGTGCTTGCCTATACGACAAACG
Organism: Chlamydiales bacterium; assembly: GCA_031281085.1. Lineage (GTDB taxonomy): Bacteria > Chlamydiota > Chlamydiia > Chlamydiales > Rhabdochlamydiaceae > Rhabdochlamydia. Next base: position 32,204 of record JAITFW010000027.1, read on the forward strand.
TAGTCATTGTCTGTTTACCCTACATCATTGAACTGCTCAAAAAGGAAACAGCTATTATTGATCCTACTGACGAGAAAGCTCAAACACAAATACAAGGAACTGTGTCTGTTGTTTTTAATTTACCTCTAGGAGCTCTCTTCATTACTTTATTCGTATTTTTTATATCTATTTTTTATAGCCTGCCGCTAGGTTTTTCTTCTCAAGTGGAATTATTTGTAACTACCTTTTTGACAAACTTAGGTTCGGTGGGACTAGGTTCTTGGATTAATAGTTTAACCTTCATTCTAGATTCCTTAGGCTTGCCGATTAATGCAATTAACTTGTACTTGACCACCCTCCCCTTTACCTCTGGATTTCAGTCTATGCTGTCTGCTATGCAAATTACTTCCCTTTCGCTATTCATTACTCTTTCTTGTCGTAATATGCTGCTTTTTAAATGGACTAGAATCATTAGCAAAACTTTTTTTACTCTACTCCCTATGGTTCTATTATTCCTCATCCTTAAATCTTTTAATCCTTTACCAACTATTAAAAACGAAGCTAAAAGCATCTATGAGCTAACTATTACCTCTACCATTCCTGTAAAGATCTACAAAACAACTCCTTCATCAAATTCTTTTGAAGGAGATGCCTTTGATCACATTTTAGCCACTAAAACTTTAAGAGTGGGCTATTACCCCAATGTAGCTCCCTTTTGTTTCTATAATGTGAATAATCATTTAGTCGGATACGACATGGCTTTTGCTTATGAACTAGCTTACGACCTTGACTGTAAATTAGAACTAGTACCTCTTTCCTATAACAATGTCATTTCTGATATAAAAGGGAAAAAATACGATATTGCTATGTCTGCGTTAAGCATGAATGAAAAGAGGCTTCGAAATCTTTCTTTTACTAAATCTTATTTAGATGCAAGATTAGTTTTGATTACGGATGAAAAAATGCGTAAAAAATTTTCCTCTATGGAAAAAATTCTGAATCATCCAGACCTAAAAATTGCTGTACTTAAAGGATCTTTCTATGAACAAGTAGCTCATGAGTTCTTTCCTAACGATAGGATTATGTATTTGGATCACTTTGAAGAGTTTACTGTAAAAGGGAAACAGGTAGCTTTGCTTTGGGAAGAACAGCAAGCTCTTGCATGGATTTTAAAACACCACAATTACCGCATTGTGATTCCAAATCCTGCGATTGGAATAGATACTTTAGCTTATGCCATTAATATAGACAGTCCTAAGTTTCTCAACTATCTTAACCAATGGCTAGAATTGAAACATAATCAAAGATTTACAGAAAAGCAATACGATCTTTGGGTGAAAGGCAAAACAGAAATTGCATCTCCTCAGGAAAAACGCTGGTCTATTGTTCGAGATGTATTATATTGGATTAAGTAAGGCAAGTAAAAACACTTGCCTTATAATGAGGTTTATTTTGATTTTTCAATAAATTTTTTTAAATCATCCTTTTCTATTAGACCCACTACTCGATCTACTTCTTTTCCATCTTTTAATAAAACTAAAGTAGGAATAGAGGTAACTCCTAAATGAGTTGCTATTTCTTGAGCAGCATCAATGTTTATCTTTAAAAAAGATACTCCTTGCACTTCTTTAGCAACTGCTTCTAGAATAGGAGGCAATTTCTGACAAGGACCGCACCAATCAGCAAAAAAATCAACTAATACAGTCCCTTGGCTTGTTTCTTTATCAAAGTCGCTTTCTAATATCTCTTTTATCCATTCACTCATGCATTTGTCTCCTTAATTACGTAGAATCCACCAGATTAAACGGCACTTGGGTTTTTAATCTAGCTTAAATTAAAAACCTCTTTCTGATATATTATCCTTGTGCGGTCATGGCGGAATGGGTAGACGCGCTAGATTCAGGTTCTAGTCAGGGTTAACTTGGTGGATGTTCGAATCATCTTGACCGCAAAAACTCCTTGAATAAGAACCCCTTTTCACGATTATCCTATTTTAAATCTCTATACAGGACAATTTTTTTTACCCTATCTCAAAACATATCTACAACATGCTTTTTCTTTTTTAGGAGCTCAAGACACTCTAAAAGCTCTTTTAATCTAGCTAAAGGATGAGATAAATATCTCTTTAGTTTTTCAAATCCTATTCTAAAAACACTTTTTCTTAAGCGCCCATGAGTTGCTTTCTGATTTTGTTCTTTCAGAGTTACACTTGTCTTCATTGTCCAAGCAACGACTATTGTAAGTAGTAGCATCCATGATGCTATTTTGTTTACATCAGTCATATGGGTATCTTCAAAGTTAAAGGCTTTTGTTTTGAAATATCCAAAAAGGGTTTCTATCGACCATCTTTTTTTATAAATTTTTAATGCTTTATAAGGTCATCTAT
>JAITFW010000032.1 GCA_031281085.1 Chlamydiales bacterium
TTAAATTAAGAATTGAACTAAATAAGAATCTTTAAAAAAGAATATCACTTCCTATGAAAGAAGAAGTCTTTAAAAAAAATACTGAAATGCAATTCTTAATTTAAAACGAAACTAGTATAGAACCTTGAATTTTTTCTATATGAAAACCAGAGGTTTGACTATCACAAAATGCTTTCATTAGAAAAAAATAGAAAATGATAAGCATCATATTGAATAGTATTTCGCTTAATTTTAGGAATTTCATCCATTTATTGAATGTTAAATCTGCGCTCGACATGATTAAATATTCCGGGGACTAATTGGTTATTAGAATCTAAAAGTTGTAATCTAATGCGATGAGTTCCTCTCTTAAGGCCATATATGTAATAAGGTTGCCATGAGGTAAGGATTTCTTTTGTAGTATGATCGATTTCTACAGCTACTTTGTAGCCATCTCGAGATAGTTGGCAGTTAGTGATATAGAAGTCCAGTAGGATAGGTTGAGGATTACAATCTTGTTGGTTACAACCTTGCTGAAAATACGTTCCTTGAGGTTCATTGTAAGTTAAATAGGGCTTACATAAATCTACAAAAAAGTGTTGCTCGTGGCTTTGATGGTAAAAAGTTCTTACTGCAAAGCAACCCTCATCTTTCAGGCTTTCTTTAAAGGAGCGAGCAGGGAAAACACGCATAACATGCATACCTGGATGCAGGGCAAAAGGGATATCGAATAAAATAAGTTCATCGTTGTTTCCATCAATTCCTCTCCTTACATCCATATCTGATTCAGTAATGGTAAAATAGGGTTGATTATCAATAACCATGTGCAGAGTTTGTCCTTTTGGGTCATTAAAAATTTCTTTTTTTCGTGGAAATTCACTATCTACCCCCAGAGCAAGTCCTGTTATGCGAATTTGTCCTCTGCTATCAGAACGACATAGCTCCTCTTCTGAAGGATAAATCACTTTTACATGTACATGATCGGGTTCAGGAGTGGTAGATACAGGCACAATCCGAATAGAAGATGCAGAACAAAGATCCAAAGAAAAGCAAAGGGCTAAAGCAAATACAACAGATATAAATAATCCCTTCATATATCCCTCTTAATTATAGGTTGTAATTTAATTTTTTTTTATATAAACGCCTAGATTATAACAAGGTCAAAATTGTTATATATTTAAGAATTTGGAACGGTATGGATTTAGCTCTTATTATTTGCATTGTGGTTTTGGGGCTTATTTTTGATTATACCAATGGTTTTCACGACGCAGCAAATGTAGTCTCTACTGTTATAGCAACACGTGTATTAACGCCACTTGTAGCCATTTGCATGGCCTCGGTATTAAACGTTGTAGGAGCGACGCAAATCAGTGGTGTTGCTCAGACGGTTGCATCTGGACTAGTGGATCCAAATTACACCTCTTCTATCACAATCATTACTGCTTTATTAGGAGCTATTATTTGGAATATATTAACTTGGTCTTTAGGAATTCCAAGCAGCTCTTCTTATGCTTTGATCGGAGGGTTAATGGGAGCTGTCTGGATGCAATCCGGGATACAAGCCATTTACTGGTATCCCTTAATAAAAAAAGTGATTATTCCGATGGTTCTTTCACCTTTAGTTGGCTGTTTATTTAGCTTTTCTTTTCTAAAAATATTGCAATATTTCATAAAGCGTTTTGATACATTTACTCGTTTATTTGCTTGTTTGCAAATTACCTCTTCAGCTCTTGTTGCCTTAGCTCATGGTTTAAATGACGCACAAAAAAGCATGGGAATTATTACTCTTGGGCTTTTTAGTGCAGGTGTTATTTCCACAGATACCATTCCTCTTTGGGTGATCTTGTCTTGTGCGTTCGTTATTGGGATTGGAACTGCTTCTGGAGGTTTCAGAATTATTCATACAGTAGGATTTCAGATTACACACCTTAAATCTCATCAAGGATTTGTAGCAGAAAGCAGCTCTTCTTTAATTATTTTATTTGCTAGTTTTTTAGGAATGCCCATGAGTTCAACGCAAATGATTATAGGAAGCATAACAGGGGTTGGTTTAGCAAAAGAGAAGTCTACAGTAGAGTGGAAAACAGTTCGCAAGCTTGTTTTGACCTGGGTTCTAACCTTGCCTCTTGCGGCTGGTTTTTCCTGTCTGATTTTTATGCTACTTAAAGTTTTTATCTAAACCTTCTTAGAGTCTATAAATTTTTTATAATACTAGGGCGTGTCGTCAATTAAACGATAGGTTAATTACCTAGCTATCGATTAAGCTCGCCAACTCAAGGAGTTGGCTATGAAACGATATGCGTTAAGAGAAGATCAATGAGAACGAATCAAGGATTTGCTACCTGGACGCTTAGGATCTGCAGGATCTCCTGCTAAAGATCATCGATTGTTTGTTGAAGCAGACCTCTACAGATATCGAGCTGGTATACCTTGGAGAGATTTACCAGAACGGTTTGGAGATTGGAAACATATTCATCGAAGATGGAGCAGATGGTCTATAAGTGGTATTTGGGAGAAAGAGTTCAAATATTTAGCCCCTGACGCTGA
>JAITFW010000096.1 GCA_031281085.1 Chlamydiales bacterium
GATCATCTAACCGTGCACTTTCGATCTCTTTTCGGATTGGCTATTGTTTATGCAAATATCGATCAACTAGAAAAATTTCACACAGTTGTACATTCCATAGAAGAGCTCTTAGATGCCCACACATGCACGGAGTGCTCAGAAAAACATCATTTAGCAAAGCTTTGTTCTTATGAGTTGAAGAAGCTTTTGGTTTCCGATGTCCCTGAACCAGAGAGTATTTCCGTAGAAGCTTGTATAGAAAAAGCAAATAACACAGCTAAATATGCCAGAATGCTGATTGCTAAATCTCACCCCACTGCTCAACTTGTCTTGAATCCATTGGTAGATCGACTCACAAAAAAGGCAATCAAGTGCTGTATTGCAGGAGGGTTGTGGAGAGGTTGCATTCAACCTCTTGCTACTAAATGGCAAGAGTGGAATGAAAAATGGAAGATATTCGATAAACTTCCTACCCTACAGAAATCTAAATAGAATCTACTATTGATGACCTTTTTCCTATCCTATCTTTAAACCGACTGGACTTATACAAAAAAAGAAACATTTTAATCTGAAAGCGTTTCATTTTCAATAGCTTATCTCTTTCTTAAATGATACTGACATTAACTTAAGAAAATATAAAAGAATTCAAACATAAAAAACACTATCCTCTATAGAGATCCGTGATTTCTTTTAAAATCTTTTTCAAACATGGCTATAAGCTCTTGACCTGTTTCAATTAAAGGAAGCTTCTTAGCTTGCTCTAAAGATACCCAACGATACGTACTATGCTCGGTTAGATTTAAGTTAATGTAGAATTTTTTTTGATTAAGATCTGCATGAAAAAGATGCAATGTATATTCCATGTGAGGCACACGAACAAATAAAGTTTTCCAGAAAAAACTATGTTCCTTTAGAAGCGTAATTCCTACTTCTTCATATACTTCTCGATAAATGGCTGTTCGTAAAGTTTCTTTTCGTTCTACCTTACCCCCAGGTAAACACCAAGTATCTCCTTGCAACTTATCTGACTGACGCAAAAGAAAAAGAAAGCATTCTTGCCAATAGCAAAAACAAGCAACTACTTCAACACTGGGAAAAAAGTTCTCAGGTGGAAAAGCGGAAATATACATATCTATTTTCCTTAAGAAGACTAAAACTTAAGACTATTATGCTTTGAATAAATATGCTAGGAATTGCCTTAAAAAAATAATTGAGACTTGTTGGACTTGAACCAACGACCCTCTCATTAAAAGTGAGATGCTCTACCAACTGAGCTAAAGTCTCAAGTAGTTGACCCCAAGGGGATTCGAACCCCTGTTATCAGGATGAAAACCTGGTGTCCTAGGCCGGGCTAGACGATGGGGCCTCAGAAAAGCAGTCATTGTACTAACCGCATTTATTTCTTGCAATACTAAACTGTCATTAACTCTTGCTTTTTAGCTTTAGCAATATTTTCAATATCTTTGCAAAAAGCATCGGTCAATTTTTGTATTTCTCTCTCATCTTTTTTCATCATATCCTCAGTAATCAACCCTTCTGCTTTTTGCTTACGAATCGATTCATTACCGCTTTGTCTAAAACCACGAATAGCGACCTTTTGCTCTTCGGTTTTTGCATCAACCTGCTTAGCAAGCTTCTCGCGCATCGATCCATCCATAGGAGGAAGATGGATTCGAATTTGCCCTCCTTCTATGATAGGTCTTAAATTCAAAGAATGGTCTTTTTCAATCCCTTTTGCAATCGATTGCAACATTTGTGGATCAAAAGGAGAAATCAAGATTTGTCTACTTTCTGGAGTTGTGATAGAAGCCAACTCTTTAATACGCATTTTTGAACCATAGGCTTCCACAAAAACACTATCCAGCATAGCAGGATTTGCACGATTAGAGCGCAGACTTTTTAAGTCATCTTTGAAGCGCTCTAATGAAGTTTTCATTTTTGATTCAGTCTGCTTAACTATACTCATGAGTTGTCTCCTGTTACTAATGTACCTAAAGATTTGCCACACACAATATTTAGTAGGGCAGTTGGATCAAAAACACAAATAGGGATTTTATTTTCAGCACATAATGCAATTGCTGTAGAATCCATTACTTTTAAGTTTTTTGCCAGAACTTCTGAATAGGTTAATCGATGGAACTTTTTAGCTTTAACACTCTTCTTTGGATCGCAGTCATAAATCCCATCAACTTTTGTTGCTTTAAGCAAAATCTCCGATTTCATTTCAATAGCGCGCAAAGCAGCCGCAGAATCTGTAGTAAAATAAGGATTGCCCGTCCCGCCAACAAAAATGACTGGTACGCCGCTTTCTAAATAAGCTAAAGCTTGCTTCCAATTATATTTTTCAACGATAATATCTGTATTAAGAGCACTCATAACATGAGTATCAATTCCGATACTCTTTAGAGATTGTTGTAAAACTAGTCCATTGATTGTAGTAGATAACATTCCAATGTGATCAGCTGGAGTTCTTTCAAAATTAAAGGCTTTAGCCTGAACTCCTCGGAATATATTGCCTCCGCCAATTACAATTCCCAATTGCACTTTGAGATCACAAACTTGTTTAATCATTTGTGCAATCTGGGAGGATGCTGCCGGCTCAACACCAAAAACTTGCCCACCCATCAGAGCTTCTCCTGACAATTTAAGCAGAATTTTTTTGTAAGCGGGCCTATGCATTAACTTCCTACTCTCCAGCGATAAAATGCTTGAATCTCCACAGAATGCTTCCCTTCTTTACCCTCTTTATCAAGCAATGCAGCAATTGTCAAGGAGCTATCTTTAACATACTTTTGACGAGTTAAGCACATCTCCGTATAATATGCTTCCAATTTTCCTTCGACAATTTTATCAATGATATGAGGGGGTTTATTTTGCACTTGACTGCGAGCTATTTCCTCTTCCTTTGCTTTAACTTCATCTGGTACTTCTTCAGGAGATACATATTCAGGAGCTTCTGCCGCTACGTGCATAGCAATATCACGAGCTAAACCCTCATGTCCTTTTCCTCCTGTCAGCACAACTACGGAAACAATCTTTCCACCCATATGACTGTAGAATCCTATGGAAACATCTGAGGATTTAGGAATAACCAACAGACGCTTTACTTGGATATTTTCTCCTAAACTTTGTACGATTAAAGATCTATATTGATCTAGAGTAATTGAAGGGTCTTTTACATAAGATAACTGCATAAGCTCTGCTACAGAAGCTGGTTTTGTTAGAATTGCTTGATGTGTCAATTCTTGAACGAATTGCTTAAACTTTGCATTTTGCGCAACAAAATCTGTTTCAGTATTTACTTCGACCAAAACTAATGCATGTTCTTCTTCATCAACTTCAATTAAACCCTCATTCGCATCACGGCCTTCTTTTTTGATGGCAGAAGTCATGCCAATCTTACGCAAAAATTCAATAGCTTTATCTATATCCCCATTGGAACTCTCAAGCGCTTCTTTACATTTACTCATGCTTACGCCTGTACGATCACGCAATTGCTTTACTAATTCAGCAGCTATTTTACTCATGATTATTCCTTAGCTCCTTCTTGCTTTTCTTTAAAAGAAATCTCTTCTTCTAAATCTTCTTTAGCTGTGATGAGTTTTAACTCTTGTTTACGCTGCAAAATAGCTTGCGTTAACGCCTCTAAAATGAGTTTAATACTTTTTAAAGCATCGTCGTTACATGCAATAATGTAATCAATTGGGTCTGGGTTACAGTTTGTGTCCACTAAAGCCATCACAGGAATACCTAATTTTTTAGCCTCCGCTACTGCAATATGTTCATGACTTGGATCTACTACGATTAATAATCCAGGAGGCTTTCTCATAGAGCGAACTCCTGAGAAATTTCGATCCAGTTTAACCTGGTCTTTCACTAACAGAGAAAGTTCTTTTTTGGTTAAATCATCTGCACTAAGCGCGATTTTCTTCTCAATGCGCTCTAACTTCTTAATGGATTGACGGATCGTTGTTAAATTAGTTAGTGTTCCTCCTAGCCAGCGCTCACAAACGTAAAATTCCCCACACTGTTTTGCACACTCACGAACAAGGCTTTTAGCTTGTTTTTTTGTACCTACAAACAAAATAGATTTGTGTTTGCTCACCATATTCATGACAACTTGAGTCGCATTGCGAATCTGTTGCAGTGTTTTAGAAAGATCTATGATATAGATCCCATTTCTCTCTTCAAAGATAAATCTCTTCATCTTTGGATTCCAACGATGTCTCTGATGCCCAAAATGAGCGCCACTTTCTAGAAGTGTTTTAATAGTAACTTCTTTATATTGTTCTTGCTGTTCCAAGCTTTGTCCCTTGTTTGACGACGGCATTCTTTATAAATGAATTTCAGTCTTGGTTAAAAATTTAAATTAAAAATAAGAAAGCGCCTGATCAGAATCGAACTGACACAAGTAGCTTGGAAGGCTACTGTTCTACCATTGAACTACAGGCGCTTAAAGTTTACGGGCGTAATTTTCTCTAGAAGTCTTTTTTTTTTCAACTAAAAGTTGAAAACCATAAAAAAATGTATTCTTTTCTTTGCAAATAAGTCTTTAAAAATTAAATATCTTATAAGCTAGCATAAGAGCTAGAATCATTTTATGTATACAATACCGAAAAGAGTAAACCGTGTTTTAAATATAATTATTTTAGCTTTATTTCTGATTTTCATTAGAGTTTGGTACCTAGCTATTATTCAGCATGAAGAAAAAAAACTAGAGGCTCTTAAACCTAAACAAAAACTTGTCATAGAAAGAGTTGAGCGCGCTACCATTCGAGATCGGTTTAATATTCCCTTAGCAACGAATAAAATCCAATATCACGCTTCTGTTCGTTATGCCGATATTTGCCAAATTCCTCGTCTTAAATGGGAAAAAAACAAAGAAGGTAAACTCGTCCGTGTATATAAACGGTTATTCTTTATTAAAGAACTTTCTTTGCTTTTGGCAAAAGAGCTGCAAATGGATGCCTTGCAAATCGAAGATCTTATTCATGGTAAAGCATCCCTTTTTCCACATACTCCATTCGTGATTAAAAAAAACATTTCAGAGCAAGAGTACTACCGACTGAAACTTTTAGAAAAAGATTGGGCAGGAATCTATGCAGAAAAAAGGTCTCAAAGATTTTATCCTCATGGCAAAACCGCCTGCGACGTCATTGGTTATATGAGCGCAATTAACCAAAAAGAGCACTATAGCATAGCAGAAGAATTAAAATATTTAAAAGAGTATCTCTTTTTAAGAGAATCTAATGAAATTTGCATCCTTCCTAAAGGATTTACTAATCCCTTACAGGTTCGAGAACGATTGCAAATTCTTCAGGAAAAAGCGTATACGATTAATGATTTAATAGGCAAAACAGGAATAGAAGCTGCATATGATGCTGAACTAAGAGGTTATATTGGAGAAAAAACCTACGAAATTGACACTAAAGGAAATCTCTTACGCTCTCTTCCTAATGGGAGAGAAGCTACTCCAGGACAAAGAATTATATTAACAATTTCCCAAGAATTACAACAATTTGCAGAAAGCTTATTAACCATTTATGAAAAAGAGCGTGATTCAGCAGAGAAAATCACACTGCAGCATCCGTGGATTAAAGGAGGAGCCATTGTAGCTATCGAGCCAAATACAGGAGAGCTTTTGGCTTTTGCTTCTTATCCTAGGTTTGATCCCAATGACTTTGTTAGCGGATCATCTGCTGTTTTAAAATGGTTAGAAAATGAAAGTTTGATCGCCGATATATGGGATGGTTGTCAAGATCTTGAAAGAGAGAGATTAGATCCTCTCACTCATCGGTTTTATCAAGAAAAATTACATCTGTGTCTTGATCACTATTTAGACGCAATTCTAGCTCCTAAAAGCGAAATTAAAAGTTGTTTTCATCGAATTGATAATGTACATGCAGCTTGTGTTTTTCAAAAAACGGCTAAACAGCTACTAGAACTGTCGCAACAAACAAGTTACCCTCATCTATTTGCAACATTATATAACACAATTCCTCATAAAGCCTCTAGGTTTTCACTTGATGCAAAATTAAAAATCCAAAAAACCCTTTTTCCACAGCAACTTAAAACCATATTAGACTCTTTTTTAGTAGAGATAAAATATAATGACGACAAACTTCTTCTTTTAGATTTATGTCGCTTATTAGTCAATGAAGAAGTCTTTTCTTCTGAATTATTACAAGCAGTAGGTTATCTTAAAATATCAGATTACTACACTCTGAATCAACTCTCTTCTCAAGTTCAGCGGTTTTTGTTAACACAAGCTAAACAATGGTTTCACGAGTTACATTTTTCTTCTTGGCGCGAGCAACACTTCGCCAGTTTTCTAAAGCAAAAAAGACAAGAAGAAAAAAACCAAAAAAAATGGGCAAAACCTTATACAGAATACTTAGCTTTAGCAGAAAAAAATCTCTTTTCCGTCTTCTGGGAAAAAAACCGACTTTTTCTTTTTCAAAGTTTAATTCTCGAGCCTATAGAAACAACAGAAATTCATTTAATTCCCTACTTAGAGCGTGTAGTTAAAGAAAGAGAAACGAATCCATTGGTTCAAAAATGTAGAGAAGAGTTCAAAAAAAATCTCCCTTCCTTACCTTCTGCTTTGCAATATGAATTTTTAAAAACAATGCGCTGTTTCAGAGAGCTCAATCGTCCTCTAATGGGACGCTATAGAGGCCTTAGAACAAGTAATAAACAACAACTAGAAAAACATTTAGCCGCAGCTTTTTACCCTGTCAATGGATATGGATATGGAAAATCTTATGCTTATCGTCAAGCAACACCACTTGGTTCGGTATTTAAATTACTCGTTGCCTATCAAACTTTAATGGAACGTTTAGAACAAGGCAAAGATCTAAATCCTCTCACTTTAACTGATCAAATTCAATGGCATACTAACCCTAATAGCAACGAGCAGATCTTAGGTTACACACAAGAAGGGTTACCTATTACTCGTCTATATAAACAAGGAAGGCTTGCGCGCAGTAGTAATCCCAACATAGGGAAAACAGATTTATTAAGAGCAATTGAAAGCTCAAGCAATATTTATTTTTCTTTACTAGCAAGCGAACATATTCAAGATCCAGAAACTCTTATTCAAACGTCAAAAAATTTTTTATTTGGAGAAAAAACAGGAATTGAGTTACCGGGAGAATTTGCTGGACAGCTACCCAATGATCTTTCCTTCAATCGCACAGGGCTGTACGCCTTTGCAATTGGGCAACACTCTTTAACAGTAACTCCTTTACAAACAGCTATTATGCTCTCTGCAATTGCAAATAAAGGCTGTGTTCTCAAACCAAAAATCGTGCAATTAATAGCAGGACAAGAGCGCTTGCGCGAATATAGCGATCCTTTTTCTATTCAAAAATTTCCCTTCCAAGAACATTTAAAACTGATTGGTATTCATTTTCCTTTATTCACTTCTTGCTTAAAAGAAGAACAAAAGCCACATATTTGGATAAATAGTACATGTATCAAACAACAAATCCCTTTACCAGATCCTATACGAAACGTGCTTCTTGAAGGAATGTATAAGGTAGTTAATGGAGAAAAAGGCAATGCTAGACCTTCTATCATTCACAGCCTCAATCGACGCCCTGAATGGAAAAAAACCTACTTAGAGTTGCAAGGAGGGCAACTTATTGGGAAAACCGGTACAGCAGAAATTCTCTATAAATCCACTATTGACACAGAAACTCCTGCTTTTAAAGTAGATCATAGCTGGTTCGCAGGTATCTCTTTTCTTCCAAAACAGCAAAAGATGAGAGATAAAGCAGAGCTTGTCGTTATCGTGTATTTACCATTTAATAAATCTGGCGGCAAGGAAGCTGCTCCCATTGTTGCAGAAATGATTAAAAAATGGCGAGAGATTCAAAAAAGTCATGGCTGCTCGCAAAACTTTATACAAAAAGAATAACCCTGAACCAACTAAACCTGCAAAAAAAAATTATTTCCCGTTGATTCCTAACTAGAAGTAAAAAAACTGTATTTGTTCTATACCTATCTTTTTTTCTATTGACTTTAAAAAAAAACCTCAGCACATTACAAGCTTAAAATTTCACAAAATAAGGTTTATAAATAAGCTATAGCTTTATTCAACCTAAATAGTATTCGTTGAAACATTTTCAAGCATAAATTTCAAAAGAAATGCAAATGAAATATTTAGACATAGCCATATTAGATTTAAAAAAAGCTAGTCTTCAATATAACATTTGGTTTCATTTAGGATTACTAGAAGTCAAACAGCGCTATCGACGCTCTGTACTTGGTCCTTGGTGGATTAGCATCACTATGCTCATTTTCGTTGTTGCTATGGGAAAAGTTTTTAGCCAATTGCTCAATCAAAGCCTAGCTGATTATATCCCTTTTTTTACAACAGGGTTTTTACTATGGTCCTTTATCTCTAGCAGTATTAATGAATCAACAGACCTGTTTAAGTCTAATAGCAGTTATATTAAACAAATGCAATTACCCTATAGTTTATACGTTCTGAAATTTTTACATAGAAATCTGATTATTTTAGCTCATAACTTAATGGTTTATTGTCTAGTTATGTGGTTTTTTAAAATCAACCCTGGTTGGAATATTTTATGGATCATTCCTGGGATGCTTCTACTAACTATCAACCTATATTGGATATGCTTGCTCGTAGCTTTAATCAGTACGCGTTATAGAGATATGATGCAAATCATTAGTAATGGTATACAGATTCTTTTTTTTATCACTCCCATTACATGGATGCCTAAATTACTAGGACAAGATTCTTCCATAGTAAAATTCAATCCTTTTGTTTATTTCATTGAACTTGTACGTCAACCCCTTTTAGGCATAAATCCTAGTGCTCGTGTTTGGTTAATCAATGCAAGCATAGCTCTTATTGGTCTATTATTCAGTCTAAACCTTTTTGGACGCGTAAGATCTCGTATATCATTTTGGGTTGATTAAATATGACTACTATTGAATTAGAAAAAGTGGCATTAACTTATCCTGTTTATGGAACAAATTCCCGCTCTTTAAAAAACAGTATCATGAACCTGGCAACAGGAGGACGGCTTAATAAAGAGGAAAGAGTTATAAAAGTCGAAGCGTTAAAGAATATCAATTTAAAGTTAAAAGTAGGAGATCGTCTAGGTTTAATCGGACACAACGGAGCAGGGAAAACAACCCTTTTAAAAGTTCTGGCACAAATCTATGAACCTACAGAAGGCCGTCTAAAAATTTCGGGCAGAGCTAACTGTCTTTTTGACATCATGATAGGAATGGATCAAGGACTTACTGGCTATGAAAATATTCTGCTCCGTGGACTTCTCTTAGGTCTTTCTAAACAAGAGATCAAGCATATCATACCAAGTATTGAAGAATTTTCAGAATTGGGGGAATTTCTAAATATACCTCTTAAAAGCTATTCTTCTGGAATGCTAGTGCGCTTAGCTTTTGGTATTATCACAAGTATTCGCTCTAATATTCTATTAATAGATGAAGTAGTGAGCGTTGGGGATTCTCGATTTATAGAAAAAGCCAAATCTCGTATCACAAACCTAATCCACCAAACAGACATCGTGGTGCTTTCTACACATGACCATCAAATGATTAAAGAATTTTGCAATAAAATGATCCGACTCGAGAAAGGATCCATTATATCATATGAAGAGATAGACCGTGTTAGATAGCAGAATATTAATAACAGGTGCACAAGGTCTTGTAGGAACCTCATTAATAGAAGAATTACGTCGACAGGGCCATACTAATCTTATCCCTTTAACAAAAGAGCTATGCGATCTTACAAACTACGAAGAAGTAAAATCGTTTTTCCGAAATACTAAGCCCGAAATAGTTTTTCATACAGCTGCAGCAGTCTACGGTATTGGAGGAAATGCGAAAAAAAAAGGTTCCATTTTTCTTGATAATATTTTGCTCAACACTCATGTAATTGAAGCTAGTAGGCTTTCTGGTGCGAGAAAAATCGTTGCAATGGGAACAATTGCTGCTTATCCAGAGCCAAAAGAGCTTCCAGTAAAAGAAAACAACATTTGGAGTGGGCCTCCTCATCAATCTGAAAATAGCTATGGTCATGCAAAACGCGCAATGCTTGCGCAATTGTTAGCTTATCAAGAAAACTATGGCCTCGATTTTGCATATGTCATCTCTACAAACCTTTTTGGACCAAATGATAAATTTGACAGTAAATTTGGCCATGTAGTTCCCTCATTAGTGCGAAAGTTTTACGAAGCTAAAAAAAACCATGAGCAAGTAACCATTTGGGGAGACGGCTCAGCAGAAAGAGATTTCTTATACTCTAAAGACATGGCACGAGCTTTAATTCTAATCATGAAAAGACATACAGGGCCTATTAATGTAGCCTCTGGCAAGAAAGCTTCCATAAAAAAAGTAGTAGATCTATTAGCAAACCACTTTGAAATGCAAGATAAAGTTATATGGGATGCTACGATGTCTAATGGAAGAGCATTTTACGAAATAGATCTCACTTATTTAAAAAATCTAGGCTATATACCTATTTACTCTATGGAAAAGGGCTTATCAGAAACCCTGGACTGGTTTACATCCATGTATGAAAAAAAGGCAATTAGAGGCTAATCAAATGGAAAATGCTAAACCAAGACTTGGCATTATCAGTAGCTATAATGAAATATGCGGAAATGCTAGCTATACAAAGGCTTTAGTGTCAGCTTTTTCCGATCACTTTGATGTTTCAGTGATTTCTTTAAACGTAGAGCTTCTTAGAAAAAAAGACTCTAAAAGCGCAAATGCTTATATAAAAAATATCTGTAAAGAACTTAAAAATTATGACTATGTGAATATCCAATTTGAAGCAGGATTATTTGGCTCGAGTACTGCATCCATCTGGAAGCGATTTGTTACAATTACCAGAGCTTGCAAAAAAATCGTTCTAACGATGCATCGTTATGATTCAATCCAAGAATTACCTAACCTTGCTTTTATAGGAAAATGTCTTCTCAAAAGAAATATTAAATTACTATTTTCTAGCTACTTAAAAACTCTAGCCAATAACTATTGCGCTTCGCTTTACCACAAAATCATCAAGCTGTGTAAAAAAAATCATATTCCTATTATCGTACATACCCAAAGAGATAGAAACTTAATTGTTACTAAGTATGATTATCATATTGTTTTCGATCATCCATTATGTTTTTATACACAAGAACACATTGCATCTTTAACCAAAATAGTAACGAAAAAGAATTTTTACCAAACCTATAACCTGGATGAAGATAAAATTTATATAGGCATCTTTGGATTCATCAATCATTATAAAGGACATAAGACGGCTATCAGAGCTCTATCCTATCTACCTTCTAATTATGAGCTGCTTATTTTTGGAGGACAACATCCTTATACGATAAAAAGTTATGAACCTATCAATGAATATGTGCATTCCTTGATGCGCCTAATTAAACATTACAATTTTCAAAATAGAGTAAAATTCTGTGGAATGTTAGATGATGCATCTTTTTTAAAGGCATTAATGGCCTGTGACTTTAATGTACTCCCTTATTTAGAAGTCAATCAAAGTGGCTCAGCTATTGCTTCACTTTCTCTAGAAGCTAATTCTAATGCAATTTTCTCTCAAAATTTAGCTTTTTTTGAATTAGCAAAATATGCTCCTAATTGCTTTCGTACGTTCACTATAGGCAATTTTATAGAGCTTGCTCATGCCATTATGAGTTATAAAAAGACCGATTATATACCCTGTTTAAGGGAATATCACAAAAAGTATAACATAAACACAAGTATAAACCTCTATAAACAGTTGTTTCAAATATCTAAGCAAGCAATAAGCACTGCTGTAAAGGCTAAAAATGAACCAGTTGACGCTCTTGTCGAATCCGCATCCTAACTTTTATCCTTTAGGATGTTTTCATTTAGGCTCTCCAAGTTTTGTTATTTGAACAAAAAACGATGGGGCTATTACATAATTCTAAAATTTAATAACAGAAAAATAGAGATTTCTTCCTAAGGGAAAGAAGGCATTTTGCTAGTTTGCATAACTCTATCAAAGTATTGGATAGTCTTAAAAAGACCTTCCTCTAGACAAACTTTTGGTTGCCAATTCAGTAAAGACTTAGCTAAACCAATGTCAGGACAGCGCTGTTTGGGATCATCTTGAGGTAAGGGATGGTAGGTTATCCTTGATTGAGAACCTGTTAATTTAATAATTAATTCTGCTATCTCGCGAATGGTATATTCCAAAGGATTCCCTAAGTTAATAGGCCCTGTTTGACATGCTTGTGTTTTCATCATAAAAATAGTTGCATCAATTAGATCATCAACATAACAAAAAGAGCGGGTTTGCCACCCATCTCCATAAAGAGTAATAGGAAGGTTTTGCAAAGCCTGCACAATGAAATTAGAAATCACTCTTCCATCATTTGGATGCATCCTAGGTCCAAAAGTATTAAAAATACGAACTACTTTAATAGATAGTCCATATTGTCTATGATAATCAAAACACAGAGTCTCTGCACATCTTTTTCCTTCGTCATAACAAGACCTAAGACCAATTGGATTTACATGTCCCCAGTATTTTTCCTTCTGCGGATGCAGCTGCGGATCACCATAAACCTCGCTCGTTGATGCTTGTATCATTGTAGCTTTTTGACGCTGCGCTAGATCTAACATATTCAGAGCACCTAATACATTAGTCTTAACGGTTTTTACGGGATCTTTTTGATAATGAGGGGGGGATGCAGGGCAGGCAAAGTTACAAATATAATCTACTTTAAGATCAAAAGATTCACAGATGTCTTTTTCTATAAAGGTAAAAGAAGAATGTTTAATAAAGTCTCGTAAGTTATTTATACTACCAGTAAAAAGGTTGTCCACACAAATAACCTCATGTCCTATCTGCAAAAGACGCTCACATAAATGCGATCCTAAAAACCCAGCACCACCTGTTACTAAAATCCGTTTTTTCATATTCATTCTTATCTTCTAGCTATTCTCCTCTGCTAAAAATGGGAGCTCTTTAATTAATAAAAAAAACCACTGCCATGATTCTTAAGATCAGTACATGTAATCATAATAGGATCGTTCATGCATATTTTACTCAAGTGGCTTTCCTCTTCAAAAGGATTTATGTAAACAAATCCGTATCATGCGCGGATAAACGTATTACACATATCTATAAATATAAAATGTATATTTTAGATTATAAAACATTGTTTCGAATCATTTGTATACACATTTTTATTTCCAGAGATTGACTTTTTTTAACTTAAAGTAGCTAGTACTATATAATTATGCTCTTTTGTTCCACAACTAGGATCATGGATATTTTTTGATTAGGACTACAAGATGCATCCATTTGTTTAAGGCGTACTTCTATTTCTATCTCTTCCTCTTTGTATTTTGGACAATGTTTTTCCTATTAAGAGATAAAAATAATAAAATTGCGGACTTAACCATTTCTAAAATCATATTTTCCGATAAACTGATGGAATTTATATTAAAAGAGTAATCATTTTCATCAATTTATGGATAAAATTTTCATCACAGGTATTGCAGGATTTATTGGATTTCATCTTGCAAAAAAACTACACAAGCTAGGTTTTCACGTTAGTGGTTGCGATAATTTTAACCCTTACTATGACCCTGCCTTGAAACATCAAAGAGCTTCTTTTTTACAAGAATTAGGTATTTTAGTGCTTAATTGTGATCTCAATGATAAAGAAGCCATAGAGCTACATCTTAAAACGTGGGACACTTCTCATTTTGTACATTTAGCTGCACAAGCAGGAATACGTCATTCAATCACTCATCCTGAAAGTTATATGCATAGCAATCTTTCTGGCTTCTTTCAGGTTTTAGAAATTGTTAGAAAGAATCCAAATCTTAAGTTCATTTATGCCTCTTCTTCATCTGTATATGGGAAAACAACTAAAACTCCTTTTTGCGAAACAACGCCCACAGATAAACCTAATAGTTTTTACGGGGCTACAAAAAAATGCAATGAAATTATGGCGGAATCCTACTATAAACTCTATGGGCTTCATTGTACAGCTTTACGTTTTTTTACTGTTTATGGTCCATGGGGACGACCAGATATGGCTTATTTTTCTTTTACAAAATCTATTTTAGAAAATCAACCAATTCCCGTTTTTGGAGAAGGCAAATTAATACGGGATTTTACCTATATTGATGATATTGTCGATGGGATTATAGCTTCTTTACAAAAATCATATGGATGTAATGATATTTTTAATCTTGGATATCATAAACCCTATAGCATATCAGAGCTTATTTCTTATCTTGAAACTCTCTTAGAAAAAAAAGCCATTATTCAATTCTTACCTACTCCTCCAGGAGATGTACCTATTACTCATGCGGACGTATCAAAAAGTAAAAGCGTTCTTAATTTTGATCCTAAAGTCGACCTGAAAGAAGGGCTCTCTTATTTTATCAAGTGGTATCAAAAGCAGTATGGCTAAACAACATTTGAGTCCGGACTTACGAAATAAGAGACTAGAGTTCTTGCATAACTGTAAATAAACTGTAAAATGATTAAAATTTTAAAAGGATTTAATCATGAGATATGATTGTTTAAAAGAATTTAGAGACGAAGAATTCAGACGATTGACAG
>JAITFW010000094.1 GCA_031281085.1 Chlamydiales bacterium
ATCATGTATCGTTGCTCACTTGAAATCTCTCGTATAAGACTTTAGATTACAGCTTTTTTGTTTGAATTTGAAAAACAAAGTGTACTTTCATGATTGAATAAATGCCAGTACTATTTTGAGGAGTCTTCAAAATTGGAATCAGCTTATATAGTTCAAAACAGAGAAACAAAAATATCCATTTTTCGAAGAATATTTGATTGTATTTTTGCTCTAAAAAAATAGAGCAGAAATTCTCTAATATCCTGTAGATTATGAAATCAGGAAACTTAAAAGGAGCTCAAAATGGCAAAGCTGTATTTTCGCTATGGCACTGTAGGAAGTGCAAAAACACTAAATCTATTAGCAGTGGCTCATAACTATAAGCAGCAGGGAAAAAAAGTTTTGTTGATTAAGCCAATAATTGATGACCGATTTGGTCAAGAGCAGATTAAATCGCGAGCTGGTCTTGAAATGAAAGCAGATATTTTAGTGGGTACAGGCACAGCACTTTTAAAGTATAACTGGGAAAGCGTTAGCTGTATTTTGGTAGATGAGGCCCAATTTCTCTCTGCTTTACATATTGAAGAGTTAAGGCAGTTAACCATTGCACAAAATATTCCTGTGATTTGTTATGGTTTGAGAACAGACTTTCGCACGCAGTTGTTTGAAGGGTCTTTGCGTTTAATGGAATTAGCGGATCGGATTGAAGAAATAAAGGCGACTTGTCACTATTGTCATTCTAAATCCATCATGAATTTAAGACATGTAAATGGGCAAGCTTGTCTAGATGGCCCTAGTATTCAACTAGGATCGGAAGAGTCTTTTTATCCTACTTGCTATGCTTGTTATATCGAGCAATTATCCTTTATTTCAAATGTCGTTGTTTAAAATTTGAGCACGATAATTCTGCATAAGCTGAACCATGAAATGCAGGTTGTGGATAGTAGCTAAAACCATATAGGTAGTTTCTTTTGCCTTAAATAAATGGTGTAGATAGGCTAAGCTGAACCTACTACACGTAGAGCAAGAGCAATTTTTTTCGGGCGGAGAAAACATATGAGCATGAGAGATTTTGCCAATTTTTACATGTCCTTCTTTTGTTAATAGAATGCCGTGGCGAGCAGCTCTTGTGGGATAAGAAGAATCAAAAGTGTCTATTCCCATGGGCACACACATTTCAATAGAGGTTAAATCTCCAATGCCTAGCAAATGATTGGGCTTTTCAAGTGGTAGATATGAGATGGTAGAGCACAAGACTTCAAACATCTCTTGTTTGGTTCTACCCATACTTCCCCCAATAGCAAAACCATCAAAGGGAAGTCTTGTTAAGTAACGACAACTTTTTTCTCTTAAAACAGGATCAATGCCACCGTGAATTACAGCATACATCGCTTGGTCGTTAGGATTTTTTAAATGTGTGTGTAAAGAACGCTCTTCCCATCTGTGTGTACGCGCTAAGGAATCCTCTAAGGTGCCTTTCTCGATATGATAAGGGGGGAGTTCATCAAGTGGAATGATAATATCAGCTCCTAGGTCTTTTTGTGCTTCAATCGAGTTTTCTGGAGTGAGTAAGATTTTTTGCCCATTGCGATAGGAACGAAAAACTACACCCTCTTCGGAAATTTTTAACACATGCCCTGCTTGTTTTTTAATTCCTTTGCTTTTTAATTCACTAGCAACAGAACCATAGGCTAAGCTAAATACTTGAAACCCACCTGAGTCGGTGATAATAGGTAAACTACGATTGATAAAGCTGTGCAATCCTCCAGCTTGTTTCACGATAGAAGTTCCTGGCTGAAGTAATAAATGGTAAGTATTGCAAAACATAAGTTGCAGACCTATCTCATGGACTGCTTGATTATCAAGAGCCTTAATAGTTCCATTTGTACCTACCCCTACAAAATTAGGAGTATCGATGATTCCATGAGGAGTATAAATTTTTCCTACTCTAGCTTTAGATTTAGTAGAGGTATGAGTAAGTTCAAAACGAAATTTCATGAGAATCTTTTGGGGATTGAGGGATCATCCACTTTACGCAAGCTGTCAGAGGAGCTAGTAGGGCAATGATAACAATTTTCACAAAATAACTGACAAGGATAATATCGGTTAAGCAGGCAACAAGAGAAAAAAGACCTAAGAAGGAAAATAGAACGGTATCGAGCAGCTGTGTAATTGTTACGCAAACAGCATTACGTATCCAAAAAGGAATAGAAAGTTGCTTTTTTAAAAAACTAAATAATCTTATGTCTAACTGCTGAACAATCATAAAAGTGACTAATGAAGCCAATAGAAGTCTGGGTGTTGGCGTTAAGATTTGAAGAAAGGCAGAGTGTGTGGTATCAAATACAGAGGGTAGATAAAATAAGTGTATTTGAGACATTACAGTAAAAAAAATCATAGAGAAGAAAGATATCCAGATGGTTTTTTTTGCTAATTCTAAACTAAAATATTCTCTTAATAAATTTAAAGAAAAAATGCTGCCAATAGCAAAAACATCGCTGCATGTGATTTCCCAGCCAAACCAAGAAATTTGTTTGGTTACAAATAGATTAGCGAGAATGACTTGCATAGAAACCGATGCAATGACTGCTTCTTTACCTAATTTTAAAGAAATGAGCACAAATAGCATTACGACAAAAAGGTGTGAAAAGAAAAGAATTTCGTTCATGAGAACTAAAAAATTTAAAAAAAGCAGGATACCATATTTTGGTAAATAAATAAAAGCCTTAGTTCTTCTTAAAAAGAAAAAATAGCAATGTTTTATTGCTAAAGTTAGATTTTTTAAGTATACGTAACCTAGACAAAAAGATGGCACTTAGGATACGCATTCTCGATCTCTTAGAAGAGATAGCAGAAGCATGTAAAATGATAGATGTGAAGAGGCTAAAATAGACGGTTTTTTTCCGTGAGAAAAGGAAAGACTTCCCTACTCAAAAAAATGAAGAGCTATTTGCAAAAAATGGAGAAATCAGGGAAAGATAGCTATTGTGGAAATAGACATTCGATTTAATCCCATTGCTGGAATTTATCATTTGGAGTTGTGCTAATGGTTTCGAAAGAGCTCTATGTTCTTTCTCCTAATTTTAGAAAAAGAAAAAACATAAAAGTTTCGTTTAGAGTCAATAAAAATCAAACAAACTCGTTACATCTTTTTCATCAAAAAGCCCTGGTATTTTGTTGAAAAGATTTTTATTTTCTAGTTTCGCAAAATCTCTGAGGATTTTTCCTTGGATTCCTTATTCAACCAAAATTTTTTGAAGGCATGTATTTAAGTAAAAATTTAAAATTGTATAATTTAGGTTTTGAAAGAGCTCTAATCATTCGGTGATTGCTATTACATTTTTTTTAAGCGCTCTTATTTTTTATTCTAGACAAGGATAATTGTTTTATGTAAAAGATAGAAATTATTTTATGGTTTTAGGATTTTGAGAAAAATGAAAAAGAAATATAAGGCCTTATTTTTCATTTTACTCTTTTTAGCTGTAATTATTCTATCTCTAGTATATTTAAGTAGCATTGATATTGCTGTATTGAATCCTAAAGGAATGGTTGCGTTAAAAGAACGCGATTTGTTTATCAAGATTACTTTGATCATGCTTATTGTGGTTATCCCTGTTTTTATCCTTACTTGGATGATTTCTTGGAAATATAGAGAAGGAAACCTGGCTAAATATACACCGGATTGGGATAAACACGTATTGTCTGAATCTATCTGGTGGGGGCTTCCTTGTGCTATTGTTTTAGCCATGTCGGTATTGGTTTGGAAAAGTAGTCATGAGCTAGATCCGTTCAAGCCTCTTGAATCAGATATGAGACCCCTTAGAGTACAAGTAGTTGCACTGCAGTGGAAGTGGCTATTTATCTATCCAGAACAAGGGATTGCAACTGTTAACTTTTTACAATTTCCAGAAAAAACTCCGATTAACTTTGAAATCACTGCAGATGCTCCCATGAACTCGTTTTGGATTCCAGAACTAGGCGGACAGATTTATGCAATGCCGGGGATGAAAACAAAACTACACCTTATAGCTGATGAAACAGGTGATTTTAGAGGTTCATCATCCAATTTAAGCGGGAGGGGTTTTGCAGGGATGACATTTATTGCTAAAGCTAGTTCTCAAGATGCTTTCTATCAATGGGTAGATGCCTTACGTGAATCCTCCGATTTTCTTAACCTAGCAGAGTACACCAGATTAGCAGAGCCTAGTGAAAATGACCCTATAGTTTCTTATGTGCTAGAAAAATCAGATTTATACGATTGGATTGTCAGGAAATATATGATGCCCATGACGAGGACGGATCGATGTTTGGAAGATTAAGTTGGGATGCATTTCGTCAAGATCCTATTGAAATCGCAGCAGGAATCTCGATGGTTTTTGGCCTGATTGTCGTAATAGGGCTTTTATGGTACTTTAAGAGATTTAGGTGGCTTTGGACACAGTATTTAACCTCACTTGATCCCAAAAAAATTGGAATCATGTATATTGTAGTTGTCTTTGTCATGCTACTAAAAGCAGTATTTGATGCTGGCATGATACGCTTACAACAGATTCTTTCTATCAGCGATGCGCATGGGTATTTATCATCACCGCATTTTCAGCAAGTTTTTACAGCTCATGGCACGACTATGATTTTCTTCGTAGGCATGGGTCTTGTATTTGGGATGTTAAACCTTATTGTGCCCTTACAAATTGGCGCACGTGATGTAGCTTTTCCTTTTTTAAATTCTCTGAGTTTTTATTTGTTTTCTGTAGGAGCCCTTCTTCTTCTCTTATCTCTTATTATTGGTAAATTCTCTGGCACTGGTTGGGTTGCATACCCTCCGCTTTCGGGTCTTAAATACAACCCTGGAGTAGGAGTGGATTATTGGATATGGAGCGTACAAATTGCAGGTATTGGCAGCTTACTTTCAGGTATTAACTTTCTCGTTACTATTTTGAAAATGCGTTGTCCAGGAATGACTTTAATGAAAATGCCGCTCTTTGTTTGGAGTGCTTTATGTGCCATGGTCTTAGTGGTTTTTGCTTTTCCGATCTTAACAGCAACTATTGGAATGCTCTCTTTAGATAGACTATTGCATATGCATTTTTTTACTGCAGATTTTGGAGGCAATCCTATGATGTACATCAATCTCATTTGGGCATGGGGTCATCCAGAGGTATATATTTTAATTTTGCCTGCTTTTGGAATTTTTTCAGAAGTGGTTGCTACTTTTTCACAAAAGCGGTTATTCGGCTATGATTCAATGGTATGGGCTCTTGTTGCGATTACCTTGTTATCTTTTCTCGTTTGGTTACATCACTTCTTTACCATGGGATCTGGGGCTAATGTGAATGCTTTCTTTGGTATTATGACAATGCTCATTGCTATTCCTACAGGTGTAAAAATTTTTAACTGGTTATTCACCATGTTTAGAGGTCGAGTGTGTTTTACAACACCCATGCTTTGGTTTTTAGGTTTTGTATTTATTTTTACTACAGGTGGCATGACTGGTGTTTTGTTATCAGTTGCTCCAGTAGATTTTCAAGTACATAATAGCTTATTTTTAATTGCACATTTTCATTCCATGGTCATTGGTGGTGTTTTATTCGGTTTCCTAGCAGGTGTTACCTACTGGTTTCCTAAGTTCATGGGCTTTAAACTCCATGAGGGTTTGGGTACATATGCCTTTTGGTGTTGGTTTATTGGTTTTTTATTGGCTTTCATGCCCTTGTATGTTTTAGGGTTGATGGGAGCTAGCAGGCGTTTGGATCATTATGAAGCATCTACAGGATGGCAGCCTTTATTCATAGTCGCAGCTATTGGAGTGATTATGATCATCTGTGGCATTGGATTTCAGATCTTACAGATACTTGTAAGCATTAAACAATGCAGAGAAAATAGAGATCTTACAGGAGATCCATGGAAGGGTAGAACGCTAGAGTGGTCTACTTCTTCACCGCCACCATTTTATAACTTTGCTATCCTTCCCGAAGTTTATGAACGGGACTCTTTTTGGACTATGAAACACACTAAAATAGCAGAAAAGCCACACTATAAAGACATTCACATGCCTAAAAACACCTCGATAGGACTGTTTATTGGAGGATGCAGCTTTGTTTTAGGATTTGCTTTAATCTGGCATATTGTCTGGCTAGGTGCAATTGGGCTTCTTGGAGTCATTGTCTGTATTATGATTCGCATGTCTGATGATGATACTGATTACTATGTGCCAGCTACAGAAATAGAGGTAAGATGCAAGAATCTATAAACCAAGAAAATACAGAAAAGACTCTTTTTGGATTTTGGGTCTATCTAATGACAGATTGTATTTTATTTGCAACGCTTTTTGCAACATATGCAGTCCTACGCAACAATACGTATGGTGGACCTTCTGGACACGAGTTGTTTTCTCTGCCATTTGCTTTAACTGAAACTCTTATCCTACTCATGAGTAGTTTTACTTGTGGACTTGCTGTGTTAGCAACACAGGTTCAGGATAGAAAAAAAGCACTCGTTTGGTTAGGAGTTTCTTTTTTGTTAGGCATAGCTTTTTTAACAATGGAGTTGAAGGAATTTACTTATTTAGTTCACGAAGGAAATAGCTGGCAGAAGAGTGGGTTTTTATCTGCTTTTTTTACTCTTGTTGCAACGCATGGATTGCATATTACAGCTGGTTTATTATGGATGATTTTTGTTGTAACACAGTTTTTGCGCAAAGGGATTGTTTGCGTTACTATTAGAAGACTGATCTGTTTGAGCATGTTCTGGCACTTTTTAGATATCGTATGGATTTTTATATTTACTATTGTGTACTTAATGGGAGCTATATGAATCGAGAAACTGGGGTTTTTAAGTCCTATCTGATGGGGTTTTTACTCTCTATCTTATTGACCTTGCTGGCTTATTTTGTAGTAGTAGAGCGTGTACTCAGCAGTGGGATTTTAGTTGCTGCTATTATTGGTTTAGGCATTGTGCAGATGTTCGTTCAATTGCTGTTTTTTTTGCACTTAGGTCAAGAACCTAAACCTTATTGGAACTGTCAGCTTTTTCTTTTTATGTTAACGATCCTTGTCATTTTAATCATTGGGTCGCTTTGGATTATGGAAAACTTAAAGTATCATGTGATGCCAAATATGTAACAGGAACGAAAAGAAACCTATGATCAAAACTTATTTTACGCTTACTAAACCTGGAATTATACTTGGTAATGCAATCACTGCAACAGGTGGATTTATGCTCGCATCAAAAGCTCAGGTCTATCCTTTTGATGATTGCTTATTTTTAGTTACTCTTATGGGTTTATCGCTACTTATTGCATCAGCTTGTGTCTTTAATAACTATCTTGATCGGAACATAGATAAAATGATGATAAGAACTAAAAATAGAGCTTTAGCAAGAGGGGTAATTTCTGCTCAAAAAGCTATTACATTTGCAGTTTTTCTTGGATTATTTGGCGTTTTGCTTTTACTGCTATGCACTCATCTTTTAACAACAATCATTGCGCTAACTGGTTTTTTTATTTATGTGATTTTGTATAGCCTATCAAAACATCGTTCTTCTTATGCAACTGTTATAGGAAGTGTTTCTGGTGGCATACCGCCAGTTGTTGGTTATTGTGCTGTAGTGAATCGTTTTGATATGGGAGCTTTTCTGTTATTTATGATTGTAGCTCTTTGGCAAATGCCGCATTTTTTTGCAATTGCTATGTATCGATTCGATGATTACGTTGCTGCATCAATCCCAGTTTTACCTGTTAAAAGAGGTGTGTACGTTACCAAGGTGCATATGCTGCTCTACATCATTGCTTTTCTTATCCCCGTGTGTATGCTAACGATATGGGGTTATACAGGATATGTATATTTAATCGTTGTGGGGTTACTCGGTCTTAGTTGGCTTTTACTATGTATAAAAGGTTTTAAAAATACTAATGATAGACTCTTTGGACGTCAGATGTTTCACTTTTCACTTTTAGTTATTATGGTGCTGTGTATCATGATTTCTATTAGCATAGCGTAAGAAATCCTATGCTTGGATTTCAAAAAGAAACCAAGCTCTTCTTTCTGTTTCGTCTATAAACACCTCTAAGATACTAGCTGTTGCAACGTCATTATGATTTGCGCAAATTTGATGTGTAGACCGCATATGAACTACATAGTTTTTGTTATCGTGCATGAGGTGTTGAATCATTTTTTTTGGTTCTAGGATCATTTCATCATCTTTAATCTTTTGCAGACGACTAATATGATTTATCGAGCATATTGTTGTTCCACCTAACTTGCGAACACGTTCTGCTAAAACATCGATCATAGCAAAAATTTGTTCTGCTTGCTCATCGAATAAGAGGTGGTAATCGCGAAAATGGCTACCTGACATGTGCCAATGAAAACTTTTTGTTTTTACATATAAAGCAAAAGCATCAGCAACTAGGGGATTCATGCTTTTACAGATTTCTTGGCGACCTTTTAAATCATTTGGGGTTGCTAGCTTTTTAGGTGTTGTTTTTTTACTCATTTTCAGCTCCTTGTGTTTTCTTTAACATAATACTTTGGGTCATTAGCACGTCCATTCATATGGTAAAAGAAACAGCCATCTTCTAGATCTCCATATAAGTAAGTACCAAATTTTAAGTGGATTGCATTTATTTCACTTGGGCTCTTGTTAAATAAAGCTTTTTTAAAATTTCTATGAACAGAGTCTTCCATATAGTTGTTTTTACACATGGGCATAATAAAATGATTGTAATAATCTACACGTGCTATATGAGCATGATCAGACCAACCGTAAGCTCTTGTTAAAGGAACAAAGCTACTTCCTTCAACATGATTATCTGCAGGACCAAAGCAAGAGCTTTGCATATCTCCTGTAAGAAAAGAGTTGAATTTACCACTAAAATGAATCCATTTGATATTCTTATTCATAAGCATAGAACTTAGACAAGCATTGAGGTTGAATTTTTTTGTAAAACACATATCGTGTTGATGAATGAAAACGAAAGGGGTTGTTACCTGTTTTAAAGCTAAGCGAATAGTACCGGATAACTGAACCCATTCTTTACAAAATAGCAATTTTGTATTGGCAAAAATCGGATCGGTTTTTTGAAGATCTTTAATTTTTTGCTTATATAACTCATAATTAGAACGCCTATTTTTAAATCCAGGAGCTATCCCATCAAAAACAATGATCTTTTTACTTTTTGCAAGAATAGAGCTTATAAATAAACTTGCCTGGGCGAGATAGAGGTGTTCATCGGAGGGAACTGTGCAAATAGGATGGGTGGTTGTAATGGTTGTAATAAGTTCTGCAGCTTTATGATCATCTAAGAGCATATCTATACCGATACTTTTTAGTATTCCATATCTAAATTGCATTAAAGAATCAATAGTTCCTTGCTCAATATGGATAAAATAAAATTAGATGATATAAAATAGCTTCGTTATGTGGTGGTGCATAAACAGTTAGGTTGATTTTTATTTGATAAAGTAAAATCTCCGATTTTTAACCTACGAGGACGCTAAGCGGACATGTAGCCCTTCATGCGGCTCAAAAGCCTTCAAGAAAAAAAGGATTAACCAACACGGTGACCAGAATCATAAAAGTTTGATATGCAACAAGCAGTTCGTTCTCGACCCCA